>JAGCXO010000031.1 GCA_017961285.1 Alphaproteobacteria bacterium
CATTGATGCAAAGTTTTTTACAAAATATATATTCTAATGTCACGAAAAAATATCAATAAGTTTCCATAATATAAAAAGCGACTGATACAGGGAGTATCAATCGCTCTGAGTGTTCACATCCAGCCGAGTTCTTTAGCCTTCATTTCTGCTATCGCATCAACATAAGTATGCAAACGGAGGTATCTGTGCCAAATTTTTTTAGCAATATCAGCCGGTAGATCGAAAATCTTCAACTGCACGTCGGGAGTAAAATGGGTGTACCACATATACTCCAGAAGAATTTCTTTTGCATCATTGGGCGGATAATTGAAGATTGCAAGTTCTTCATTGTCCGAGAGAAGAATACCTTTTTCAACTTTTTTTAATAATTCTTGCTTGTTCATAATTATTGGGTTTAATGATTAGATTCGCAACTCTTTTGTAGCTGATTTTGACAAAAAGTCAATTAAAAAAGAGACTGCCGCGTGTTTGACGACAATCTCTTTTTTTTACCTGATTGTGTAATCCCAAAAGTGTAATCCCAGCATGTGAGCCTTTTTTCGTGCTTCGTAACAGAAACCTGTGCGGGAGTACTCGCTGCAATACTGCCAAATTATTTTGCCAACTTCTGGATTGTCAAATATCATAATTTGGGCTTTGGGACAAAGAGAGCGAATTTGTCCTTTTTTAGCATATTCAATCATGAGCTCTTGAATAGTTTCAAGAGGTAGATTGAAGATTTTGAGTTCTGCTTTGCTGCGGAGACTGTGCAGTTTGAAATACTTGAACATGATTTCTTTGGCAATTTCGATCGGAAGGTCAAGAATTTTTAATTCCGCTTCGGGACAGAGACGTATTTCGGGAAGAAGATCGATGTATCTAAGCATTATTTTTTTGACGTTTTCAGGAGAAAAATCAAAAATTTTGACCTCTGCTTCATCACAAAGTTTCCACGGATAACCGATGTGAATACGTGTGATGTATTTTATAAAGAGGCTTGTTGCTTCCTCTTCTGGAAAATCGAAAATTTCCATTTCTTCCTCAGGAGTGAGGTTGAGTTCTGGAAGATTTAGAATTTCAAGGCCCTCTTTTTCATCGAAGTGATGTCTCCGATTGATGTTGGCTAATAATTCTTTGTTCATTGCTGTATAATTTGGTTAATAATAAAATTCATGGCTTTTTTATATAAGCCGTCAAAATGAAAGTCAAGCCTAATTTGTGGTATCAGCGGTGGAAGAGCTTATCAATATCTTTTATTTTCAGCTCAATATAGGTCGGGCGGCCATGATTACACTGTCCTGAATTTGGAGTATTTTCCATGTCGCGCAGAAGTTTGTTCATTTCGGCAAGGTTTAGGCTGCGCCCTGCTCTGACTGAGCCGTGACAGGCCATGGTGGCGCAAAATGAGTTGATTTTTTCTTCCAAGGCAAAGTCCTTACCCCATTCTTGAATTTGTTCGGCAAGGGAATGAACCAATTTTTCGGTATCGCAATCGGCAATCAGGGCCGGAACTTCGCGCACGATAATCGCTTGCGGGCCAAATTCTTCAATAGCCAGTCCCATTTGTGAAAGCTGGGCGGAATTTTCCATAATTGCTTCTTTTTCGGCAAGACTCAACTCTACAACAGTAGGGATTAAGAGCATTTGTGTCGGAGTTTTTTCTTTTTTTGCCATTATAGATTTGAATTTTTCCATAACAATGCGTTCGTGTGCGGCGTGTTGGTCAACAATCACCAGGCCATCGTCGGTTTGGGAAACAATATAGGTATTGTGTAATTGGGCTTTGGCGGCACCTAAAAATCCAATATCTTCGGGTGCAGGGGCGATATATTCTTCGGCTTTTACCGAGGTTGGAATTGTAAGTTCGGGAATTATGCCGGTGCGAGGAGCCGAACGTCTGGGCATGGAAGAAAAACCATGGACTTTGGGTTGATAAAAATTATCTCGTGATGTTGAAACCGAATCATGCAGAAAAACAGTTTTATTACTTTGTTCAACGGCGGAACTATTCAAAAGATTTACCAAGCCGTCGGTTTGTGCAGTTTGAATTGAGCCACGTGATAAGGCATTGCGGATTGCACTAATCATAAGTCCGCGGATAGAATTGCCGTCAAAAAAGCGAACTTCGGCTTTGGTGGGGTGGACATTGACATCAACCAAGTGTGGATCAACTTCAAAAAACAAAGCGCACAAAGGATAACGCCCGATCTCTAAAACTCCCTGATAGGCGGCTTTGAAAGCCCCAAGCAGAACTTTGTCGCGAACAGGACGGTTGTTGACAAAGAAATATTGTGATAAAGAATTGGCTTTGCTATAAGTAGGCAGGCTTATAAAGCCGTTGACGGAAATTCCTTCTTTTTGAGAATCGATAGCAAGGGAATTTTCAGCAAATTCGTTACCCAAAATATCGTTGACACGCTGCAATCTGGCCTCGGACAAAGTGCCTTGGCATGCATTCAGGTTGAGGCGCTTTTTCTTGTCATCATAGAGATAAAAAGCAATATACGGATTGGCAAGAGCTATGCGCTCTATCATTTCAACACAATGAGCAGTTTCTCCAGCGCCGGTTTTCAAAAATTTTAATCTGGCCGGGGTAGCATAAAAAAGGTCGCGGACTTCTACTTTGGTGCCGGGATTGGCAGCTACCGGTGAAATTTTTGGTTCATCTCCACCGGAAACGCTTATTTTCCAAGCGTTTTCAGCGTCTTTCGGACGAGAGGTGATGGAGAGTTTGGCAACTGAAGCTATTGATGGTAAAGCTTCGCCTCGAAATCCTAAAAAATTGATATTAAACAAATCGTTATCCGGCAACTTTGAAGTGGCATGACGTTCAATACAAAGAGCTAAATCTTCTTTGTTCATACCTTTGCCGTTGTCGCTTACAATAATCAAGCTTTTACCGCCGTCTACCAAAGTTATTTCAATCGAATCAGCACCGGCGTCAATGGCATTTTCTACCAGTTCTTTGATGGCGGAAGCCGGTCTTTCAATGACCTCGCCGGCGGCAATTTGGTTGATAAGATTGTTAGGTAGAATGCGTATGGACATTGTGTTACTTTCTTAAGCTTTTGACTAAGTTAATAAGATTAGTTGTTGAGCTGTCGTGTGAAACAGGACTGCTACCTTTGAGTTCGGGCAAGATGTTTAGGGCTAATTTTTTGCCCAACTCAACCCCCATTTGGTCAAAGGAATCTATGTTCCAGATAATTCCTTGAACAAATACTTTGTGCTCATACATGGCAACCAACATACCAAGAGTATATGGAGTAAGTTGTTTGATAACAATTGTGTTGCTGGGACGGTTGCCTTGAAATGTTTTATAGGCTTTGAGTTGAGATATTTCTTCTTTGCTCTTTCCGGCTTTGGTGAGTTCGGCAACAGCTTGTTTGGTGGTTTTGCCTGTCATTAGGGCTTCACCTTGGGCGAGAGCGTTGGCGAGTAAAATTTCGTGATGATTGCCTATTTCATTATGCGAAATTGCCGGAACAATAAAGTCTATCGGCACAATTTGCGTGCCTTGATGGATGAGTTGGAAGAAAGAGTGCTGAACATCTGTACCGGCACCGCCAAAAATGACCTGTCCGGTAGAATATTTGATGAATTTCTTGTTTAAGTCAACTGATTTTCCGTTGCTTTCCATATCCAGCTGTTGCAAATATTTCGGAAGGAAACGCAGATCTTGGTCATAAGGAATGACAGCATGAGTTTTGATGCCGAAAAAGTTGTTATACCAAACCCCGAGCAAAGCAAGTATTACAGGGATGTTTTCTTTGAAATCGGTGTTTCTGAAGTGGATATCCATGGCATTGGCACCGTCTAACATTTTTTCAAAGTTTTCCATGCCGATCATCAATGCAATAGACAGACCTACAGCCGACCACATAGAATATCTGCCGCCGACAAAATCCCAAAATTCAAACATATTGTCGGTGTTGATACCGAATTTGGCAACCTCTTCCGCATTGGTGGAAACAGCGACAAAATGTTTGGCCACGGCATCTTCACCGAGTGCATCAACAAGCCATTGACGGCAAGTTTTGGCGTTTGTTAAGGTTTCTATGGTTGTGAAAGTCTTTGATACAACTATAAATAAGGTTTTTTCGGGATCGAGTTTGGAAAGAACATCATCACAGGCTGAACCGTCAATATTGGATATAAAATGACAGGTCATATCTTTTGAACAATATTCTTTGAGAGCGGTAACGGCCATAAACGGACCGAGATCTGACCCTCCGATGCCGATATTTACGATATTGGTCAGTTTTTTGCCGGTGGCACCCTTAAATTTGCCAAAGCGAACGGCCTCACTAAAAGATTTTATACGTAACAAAACATGGTTTATTTCAGGCATAACATTTTTGCCGTCAACAAAAACAGGAGTGTTTTGGCGATTGCGCAAGGCTGTATGCAGAACAGCTCTGTTTTCGGTTTGGTTGATTTTGGCGCCGCTAAACATGGCTTCTATTTTTTGTTTCAAGTTAACTTCTTGCGTTAACTTTAATAAATATCTTATTGTTTTGCTGTCAATTCTATTCTTTGAGTAATCGAGATATAAGTCTTCTAGCTGAAGTGTATATTTTTCTGCACGCTTCGGATCTTTGGCAAACAAATCTTTCATTTGTTCATTTTTATGCCACCGATAATGAGAGGCAAGTTTTTTCCATGCAGTGCTTTTGTTTATACTTTTATTCATGATTTTCCTCACTGGTGCCGTAATTGGTTATGATTAACTTTTGGGGAATGAAATGTCTTTTGGCGGCAAGATTAACTTGTTCCAAATTTATGTTTTTGATATAGGTGTTTCTTTTTTGTAAAAAGTTTATTCCAAGTTGTTCTTTTTGCATCAAAGATAACATCTCAGCAATGGTTAATATATCAGAAAAACGTAGGTTGAAAGAAGCAATTAGGTAATTTTTGGCTGTATCTAGTTCTTGTTGTGTAACTCCTGTTTCTCCCATTTTTTTCCATTCTTCGATGAAAATTTGTTGCATACGATCAAAGTTTTTCGGTGTAGTGGAAAATTCTCCGCATAGCAATGGGGATTGTTTTAATAAGAAAAGATATGTGGCAGAATGGTATGTGAGACCTTCTTTTTCGCGGGCGGCTTGGCTCAGCCTTGAGTTGAGACCGGATCCTCCGAAAATGTAATTGGCTATGTAAAGAGGGTAAAACTCTTTGCTTTGTCTCGAAACACCTTCTGTTGTTATTTTGGTCAGGATTTGAGGTAATTTTTCGGCAATATCGGTCCTGCCGGTTGAATAATCTATAACTGGAACTTCTGGTCTTATGGTATTGTTTTTAGGTGAAATATCTGTAAAAATATCATCAATAATCTTTTCGGCTTCTTCTGTATTCAGGTCTCCGGCTATGCCGATAAATAGGTTGTCTTGAGCCAAATTATTGGTAATAAAATTGCGAATATCATTTGCGGTAATTTTTGTAATATCATTCTTTAAGCCGATAATTGGTGTGGCATAAGGGTGATTGGCAAAAACAATTTGAGAATTTTTTTGTTGCAATTGTTCATTGGGGTTTTCTTTGTTGCGATCAATGATAGTTGCAATCTGTTGTTGAATTCTTAACAAGTCTTTTATTTCAAGACGCGGCGAAATTAAGGTTGAACGCAATAATTTTATTGCGCGAGCGAGGTTTTCTTTTGTGGTGAGCATTTGCCCGCTGAAGTTGTCAAGGTCAGCACTATAAGATATTTCGATGGCGTAATTTTCAAGTTCTTCCTTAAAATGTTGGCTATTCAAATCCCCTGTGCCTTCGGTTAGCATTTGAGCACTTAGATTGGCGAGACCATGCATATTTTTGGGATCTGAAATGCTGCCGGCACCTTCAAAAACAAAATGGATTGCAATAATCGGGTTGGAATTTTCGGCAAGGAAATATGCCTTGAGCCCGCTTTTCGGACCAGTAATTTCTTTTGTGGTGCCGGAAAAACTGCGGTTTTTGAGAGGTGATTGTTCGTTTATATATGAGGGAGTAAAATGCGGATAGAAATACCACAAAACGAGCAAGATAACTGCAAAAAGCAAAAAAAATCTGAACGGATGATGTTTTTTTGCGTATAGTGGGCGATGTGTCATTTGTTTTCTCCTTTTGGAAGAGCTATTCCTTCCACAAAAGATGATTGCAGAAGTTCTTTGGCTGCTTGTTTTACTTGCTGTAAGGTTACTGATTTGATGTTTTGGTCATAGTTTTCAATATCTTTGCCAGACATTCCGGCGCGAGCCAGTGTGCCGACTATATATGCGGAATTTTGAGGGTTGTCGCGGGTGTATATCAAACCGGCCAAAAGCTGTCTTTTTGCTTTTTCTAAATCTTGTTGGGTGAAAGATTGGGAAATATTGGTTAAAATCTTGTCAAATTCTGCAATAAGAAGATCTATTTTGATATTTGGGGTCGGAACAAGAACAAAATCAAAATAACCTCCGGCTGTCGGGGTAAAATTGTATGTGCTGTATGCATTTACGGCTAATTTTTTATCTTCTACCAATGCGCGATGCAGAACAGATATGTCGCTATCTCCGATATATTTTGATAAAATTATGTAAGGATAGATTTTTTCGGGAGCGATTGCAAAAGACGGAGCTTGATATTTGCGAACAATTCGCGGAATGTTGAGTTTGGGCAATTCCATGGTAAAATGAGTTTGCTTTTTTATTTGTGGCAAAGTATTGCTGTTGGTTGGCAATGGGGTAATAGGTTGCGGAATTTTTCCGTAGTATTTTTGAGCCAATTCAAGAGCCAAATTCGGTTCTATATCACCGGAGATTATAAGAATGGCATTATCAGGGCGATATTTTTTGTATATTCTTTTTAAGTCCTTTTTTGTCAGGGACATAATTTCTTCTTCGGTGCCGGTAACCGGACGGCTGTATGGATGGTTTTGCCAAAAGGTGCGTTGCAATTCTTCCGTAAACAGATATAGAGGATTGTTTTCTACCATTTGCTTGCGTTCTTGAAAGACTATTTGTCGCTCTGTTTCAAAGCTCTCATAGTCTATGTTGAGATTTTGCATACGATCGGCTTCCAGATACATAGCAAGTTCAAGTCTACTGATGTCAATAAATTGGTGATATGCGGTTGAATCTTGACCTGTGAATGCGTTGCTTACAGCTCCGTTTTGTTCCATTATCCGATTATATTCCTGTCCTTTTATCTTTTTTGTTCCTCTGAACATCAAGTGTTCCAAAAGGTGCGCAGAACCGCCCTTTCCTATTGTTTCGTCTGCAGCGCCAACTTTATACCATAGCATATGCTTGACAATCGGGGCCTTATGGTTTGGAATTACAATAACCTGCAATCCGTTATCAAGCTTATATTCTTTTAGGTTGAAAAGTTCGGCTTTTGTAGTGGGGGCAAAAAACAATAAATTTGCCAGCAGGTAACAAAAAAGATTCTTTTTCAAGGTTTATAGCTCCTTTGTTTTGTTAGTGTTGATATCGGCGTGAGCCATAGGAACGACGGGACGTAAATTGTAGTTCGGCGGTAGAACCAATTCTTCTTGGGCTTTAGAGGTGGATGCATCCGGTAAAGTTTTTTCCAATCCAAGGTCTTTTTTGGTGAGACCGCAAGCGGTAAGCATTGCTAATGAAAGGCTGATAATTAGTGCTTTTTTCATTTTATTTACTCCTTTTTTTGATGAAAATATTGTCATAGATAATCATTGCGGCGCCGATACAGATTGCGCTATCAGCAATATTGAATGCCGGCCAATGATATCCAAAAATTGAAAAGTCTAAAAAGTCAAAAACTGCGCCAAATCTAATGCGATCGATTAAATTGCCTATTGCGCCACCAATTATGAGACCAATGGCAATTTGTAAAAAAGTCGATTTTTCTTTTTTTAGCCAATATAAAAGGCAAGCAATAATGATGAGTGCTACAACGGATAAAATTATGCTTCCGATAGTGCCGTTGCCACTAAACATTGAAAAACTAACACCGGTATTCCAGGCTTTTACAACACTAAAATAATGCGTTACTTTAAGATAACCAATATCACTCAGGAGATGTGAAAAAATGAGATATTTACTGATTTGGTCGATTATTATTGTTAACACCGATGTAATTAGTCCGACTAACATTTTATTCTCCTTGTGTGCGACATTATATGTCAAAACAAAAATAGAAAAAGTTTTAAATGCAATATATACAGAGTTTTTTTTATATATTAACCAAGTTTTTAAACCTTTTGCTTATTATATTTGCCGGAGGTGCTTGAGATGAAAGAATTGATAAGGCTGTTTGTAGTTTTTGCTAAAATAGGTTTGTTTACGTTCGGCGGCGGAGCGGCTATGATGGCTTTGTTACATGATGAGTTGGTAAAAAAGAAAAAATGGATTACGGAACAGGATTTGTTGGATTTTTTTGCGATTGCTCAATGCACTCCGGGGATTATTGCGGTTAATACGGCAACTATTGTCGGTTATAAAATGAAAAAGAGTTTTGGAGCAGCGGCTGCAACAGTTGGAGTGGTTTTCCCATCGATTGTTATAATTGTGCTGATAGCGGCTATGATACAGAATTTTATGGATAATCAGTATATTGTTCATATTTTTAACGGGATCAGAGCGGCTGTGGTTGCGATTATTGCTAATGTGGTTATTGCTTTATGGAGAAAAAATATCAAAAACTATTGGCAGATTTTGATTTTTGTTTTTTCTATGGTTTGTTTGTTATGTTTTTCGGTGTCGCCGGCGATTGTTGTGGTGTTTGGCTGCTTGCTGGGATTATTTACGCAATTTATGTTGTTGGTAAAGGATAGAAGCAAATGATATATTTATTGTTGTTTGCCGAATTTTTTAAGATTGGAGCATTGGCTTTTGGTGGCGGAATGGTGACAGTGCCGTTTTTAATTGAGCTTAGCAAAACAAAAAATTGGTTTTCGCTGGAACAATTGGCAGATATGATAGCGATTTCAGAATCTACTCCCGGTCCTATCGGAATAAATATGGCAACTTTTGCAGGTTTTGTAACATCCGGTGTTTTTGGAAGCTTGGTAGCCACTTTCGGATTGGTTTTGCCGGCATTTTTGGTATTATTACTCTTTAGCAAGTATATTATAAAATACAAAGATACTTCAGTTTTTAATAACTTTTTATCAGGGATAAGACCGGCAGCTTTGGCTTTGATATTATATGCGGGGATTGTTATTGCTAAACTTTCTATTGTTGACTTGAAGACGGGTTTATTTGCCCTGCTCTTTTTCATTTTGATATATTTTTGTAAGTTTTCGCCAATTGTTTTTATTGTTTTGGGAGCGATTTGCGGAGTTATATTTGAGATATAGGATGTATGCAGAAAAGTATTTGTTGAGTGGTATATAAACTGTGGGGAAAATTTAGATGAGAGTTGAAGACAGAATTGAGGAAATAAAGAATAAGGTAAATGAAATAAAACAAAAGCAAGCTTATCAAAAAGTTGCCGCGTTTATGAAAAAAATGGGTAAAAAAAGCATTGATAAATATCAAAGTTTGTCAAGAAAAGGAAAAATTGTTTTATGGACTTCTTTGATTGCGGCTATACCAACAGTTAAAACGGGTATTGCAATAAAACACAAAATTCAAGAACATAAGCAAAAAGTTGAGATGGAAAAGTTTGCGGATTCAAAAGTGCAAAAACTTACTCAAAAGCACAAAATTACCGATAAAGAAAGTTTTGATAAGCTTTTTAATGATGCTTTTCCATTGATTGTTTCTTCTATGTTGCCGACAGAAGGTTTGGTTTTGGAACCATATTCCGATAACGGGACAGTTTCAAATACAATCGGGGCCGGAAGTTATTGGTATCCGGCGGGAAGCAACCCCGATACAACCGTATGGGTGTTGGCGGCAGAATATTTTGCCAATAAAGATACCGTTATTTCCGGTGACCATGCTGTTGATTTGATTAAAGGTTGGGTAAAAAGCCGCGAAGGAGGACGTGTATATGACAGATTGTATAAAAACTTAAAAGGAGCGGAAATCAGTGTTAATGAATTTGCTGCTATTTTCGGAGTTGCCTATAATAATGAGAATAATGGGGCAAAATTGTGTAAGTTTGTAAAAGAACATCATGATGATCCAATAGCATGTGCGCAAAAAATTATATCTTTTAAGCCCAATAAACAATTTGAAAAAGGAATTGCTAAACGTCATTTGCATGAGGCTTATTTGTATCTTAATTTTGATGATTATGCGCTTAAAATTTATGATATGAAATATTATTCGGGGGTAAATTCTAAAGGACGAAAGTATATTGTAACCTCGGTAACTCAGCTTCCTGAAAAAGACATTGAGACCGGCTTGGCTGCTATTAATAGTGGTGATAGAGAAAAAATCATCAAGGAACAGAATAAGATTTGTAATTATGTAAAAAAAGGTGCTGTTACAATTTCGGAATTGTTGGCAAAATATATGAGCTCGGATTATAATATGCATCTGCAGGAATATAATGTTTTGCACCTCTGTGACGGGACTATTTCTTATGATGGAGCAAAGAAGTTGTTAAGTGCTGATGATCAATATAAACAAGCTCTTGCTCACTATGAAAAAGCGCGAGAAATGGAGAAAAAAGGTGATAAAAAAGCCAAAGAAGAGTTTGCAAAAGCTCTTGATGGTTTTCAAGAAATGCAAAAAGAAGGTGTCCACGGTGCTGATTTGAGTAATGATATTGCAATTACATATTATCATTTGGGTGATTATAAAAAGTGTATTGAAGAAAGTAAAAAGGTTGTTAAAACGGGCGAGACAGAGGCTTTTGCAGCGGCATATTATAATATGGGTCTGGCATATCGAGAGTTGAATAACCCAACAGAGGCAAAAAAGTGTTTTGATAACTATAAAAACAACGGCGGAAGCGAAAAAGCTTATAACAGTGCAGTAAACAGTTTGCAAATAAAACCGAATGCTAATGCTTATCGCGGGAGATAGTATTTAGGAATAAAGAGGATTAAAAACTATGACTGTAAAACCATTTCCAAAAACTGCTTTCAAATATTTGATATATGAGTGTATATTGCCCTGTAAATGGCCATTTTTGATATGTATGATTTTGATGTTTATAGAAACTAATATTTATAATTTGCTAAATTGGTTGATTGCTCAACTGGTTGAGAGTTTGAAATCTGGTGTGTCAATTGAAGCCTTGCACAAAGCATTATGGTTTGTAGGTATTGTTGCTGTTTGTGAGGCTATAAATATTTTTTTGAGAAAAGAAGCCTTTTTATATCGCCAAAAAAATCTGTATTTTTCGGTTCAGGACAGAATTTATGGGCGAGCTTTATCCTATATTTTCGGACATTCGGTCAATTATATTATTAACAAGCAAACGGGAACTCTTTTAGCTAAAACTAAGCAGATAAATTCCATACAATCAACTTTTTCCATTCTTCTTACACGATTTTGGTATTGGATAAGCGATATTGTTTTAAAAATATTTCTGCTTTCATTTATCAATATTTGGCTCGGTGTTTTATTTTTGGTATGTTCGGTTTTGGTGGCTGTGGTTAACTATTATGCCAATAAAGCCAGTAATCGTCTCAATAAAATGCAGAGCAAGGCCGAAGCTTTATATACCGGTTGGCTGGTTGATGTTATCAGTAATATTCGTTTGGTAAAGCAATTTAATCGCATAAACTATGAAAAAAAACGCTTATATACTCTTTTGCGACAATTTATAAAAATAAAAGTTAGTACAATATTGGTTTGGTTCAGTTCATATACCGGTGTTTCTTGTTTTATTCACCTATGTTCAATTATGATGCTGATGTTTGCGGTATATTTATGGAGCAAGTCTTTGATTAATGTCGGTGATATTGTGTTTGTTCTATTGACATTGAATACTGGTTTTATGTGGCTGTCTGAATTAGGTATTAATTATCGTCAGTTTGCAAACAATTTGGCTTATATTCAAGCAGGTCTTGAACCGTTTTATGATGCTCATGAAATTGAAGATTTGCCGGATGCAAAAGAACTTAAGGTTAAAAATGCCGAAATTGAATTTAGAAATGTAGGATTTTCATATTCTGAGCAGAAAAAAATCTTTGACGGATTTAATTTGAGGATTAAGGGAGGAGAAAGAGTTGGAATTGTCGGTTTGTCAGGCAATGGAAAAACAACATTGATTAACCTCTTGCAACGTGCCTATGATATTCAATCAGGCGAGATTTTGATTGATGGGCAAAATATTAAAAATGTTACTCAAGCCAGTTTACATCAAAACATGGCAATTATACCGCAAGAAACTGTTCTTTTCCATCGTACATTGAAAGAAAATATTGCTTATGGTATTAATGTTTCGGATAAAAAAATTAAACAAGCTGCTAAAGTTGCTTGTGCAGATGAATTTATCAAAGCCTTGCCGGAAGGATATAATTCAATAGTCGGAGAGAGAGGCTGCAAACTTTCCGGGGGCGAGCGGCAAAGGATTGCCATTGCAAGAGCTGTTTTGCGCAACAGCCCGATATTGATTTTGGACGAAGCTACATCTTCTCTTGACAGTGAAGCAGAAAATATTGTGGCGGAGGCAATTAATAATTTACTCGGTAACCAAACTGTTATTGCGATTGCGCATCGTCTTTCTACATTGCGGAAAATGGATAGAATTATCTATTTGGAAAACGGTAAAGTTGTGGAAGAAGGAACATTTAACCAATTGGCAAAAAAGAAAAACGGTAAATTTGCTAAGTTATGGAAAATGCAACAACTGAAAGAAAGGAATTAGGATATGAAGATCTTTGAAAATATGCCGAATATGCGAAAAATTCCTAATAATCCGTTGTTGTTTATATGGGAGGCTTTGTATGGCGCGCGTAAGTGGGCTTTGGTTGGTGTGCTTTTAGCTTTTGCTTTGCAGTTGTTGAAGGTTTATGTGCCGGTGTTCTTTTCAAATATGATTGAATATTTTTCAAAAATTACTCTGCAAGAATTTGATTGGAACAAAACTTGGTGGTTTTTGGGGATAATTTTTGTTACATATATTGGACAATCATTAGTCAGAACCTTGCGTGAGTTGTTGGAAGAAAACAGAGTGCGTAATTTTATGACTGCAAAGATTATGTTGTTCACGGTTGACTACTTGGCAAAACATTCGGAGAATTATTTTGCTTCACAGAAAAGCGGTCAACTTTCGCAAAAAGCACTGAACTGTGCCGGAGAAACTGCACGAACCCATGCTTTGATTTCGCGTCTTTACAGCAGTGTATTTCAAGGAATTATCAGTTTTTATTTTGTATCTTGTGTTAACCTGTGGTTTTTATTTTTGATATTTTTATTTGGTTTTATTTCTTTGTTTGCCTCATATAAAGCAAGCGCAAAACTTCAAAATTTGAATAGAGAAGCTGATAATATGTTTGATGATTTTAACGGGGTTTTGGCGGATAGCATCGGAAATGCTTTGAATATAAAGGCAAACGGTAGTGAAGAATATGAGATTTCTTTTGTAAAAAAAGCTTTTAATAAATGCAAGGATTTCAGATTATCGGCTTTGGATAAATTTCATAATAATCTGCGTTTGCAAAGAGCATTGTTTGCCTTGTTTGAGTTAAGCACATTGTTATTGCTGATAAAATTGTGGTATATGCAAAAAATAAACCTTGGTGATGTGACCTTGGTTATTATGTTGATGAACACGATTATGGGAGTTTTTTCAATAATATTCGGGCTTATCTGTGATTTGAATTTTTCGTTTGGTTCGTTGCAGGCGGCAATGTCGCCATTTGTTATCAAACATGAAATTGTTGATGTTGATAAAGCAAAACCTTTGAAAGTCAGCAATGGGGAAATAGAATTCAAGAATGTTAAATTTGCTTATGATAATAAAAAAGTGTTTAACGGGTTGTCACTAAAAATTAAAAGCGGGGAAAAAGTTGGAATTGTCGGAGCTTCCGGTAGCGGTAAGAGCACTCTTATAAAGCTGTTGCAACGTGCTTATGATATTCAATCCGGAGAGATTCTTATTGACGGCCAAAATGTTGCTGAAGTTAAGCAGGAAAGTTTGTGTGGGGCGATTGCGCTCATTCCGCAGGATACATCTCTATTTCATCGAACAGTCAGCCAAAATATTGAATATGGTCATTTGCATGCCAAACAATCAGAAATTGAACGAGCTGCCAAAAAAGCTTATGCGGATAAGTTTATAAAAGAATTATCTAAGGGGTATCAAACCAAAGTAGGCGAAAAAGGAGTTAAACTTTCCGGTGGGCAGAAACAAAGAGTTGTTATTGCCAGAGCGATTTTGAAAAATTCGAAGATTTTAATTTTGGATGAGGCAACGTCTGCTCTTGACAGCGAAGCTGAAAAATATATTCAAAAAGCTATGCAAAATTTGATGAAGAATAAGACAGTTATTGCTATTGCGCACAGATTGTCAACTTTGAAAGAAATGGATAGAATTATTGTTTTGGATAAAGGTAAAATTATAGAACAAGGAAAAATTGAAGATTTGCTTGTTGCTGGCGGAAAATTTCAGTATTTGTGGGAAATACAAGGCAGATAATTATTTTAACCAAGTATAAATAATATCCATATATAATAATTGTCCGATGAAGTAGAAGAGGACAAACGCTATGCATTCGATAAATTCTTTATTGCTTGATTTGACACTTATTACCATTTATGCCGGAATTACCACCCTGCTCTGCAAAAAGCTTAAGCAGCCGATTGTTTTGGGATATTTGCTGGCGGGAATTTTGGCTGGTCCGTTTGTTAATTTGCTGCCAACGGTAAGTGATAAAGAAGATTTGCAATTATGGGCAGATATAGGAGTGATATTTTTGCTCTTTGGTTTGGGCTTGGAGTTCAGTTTTAAGAAAATGCTCAATGTCGGCAAGGCTGCTATGATTACCGCTAATGCAAACATTTTGTTTATGCTGTTTTTGGGATATAATGTCGGTTTGCTTTTGGGGTGGTCAACGATTGATAGTTTTTTCTTGGGTTCGATGATTTCTATGTCTTCGACAACAATTATTATTAAGACTTTTGCTGATTTGAATATAAAGAAGCAAAAATTTACCGATTTAGTCTTCGGGGTTTTAATTGTGGAAGATTTGGCCGGAGTTTTGATGTTGGTTTTGTTGCCCACTATTGCCATGGGTGCTTCAATTAACGGTTGGGATTTGGTTTTAAGCACAATTAAATTGGTATTTTTCTTGGTTTTGTGCTTTATTATCGGAATATATTTGGTGCCTACATTTTTAGAAAAAATTCAAGGCCTGCTTAGTGATGAAATGTTATTGTTGATTACCATAAGTTTGTGTTTCGGTATGGTTTTGTTGGCAACTTCATCCGGATTTTCATCAGCTTTGGGAGCGTTTGTAATGGGCTCTATTTTGGCGGAGACGTCCGTGATTGAGCGGATACAAAAAAATTTGCGCCCACTAAAAGATTTTTTTGGTGCGGTATTCTTTGTTTCGGTCGGAATGTTGGTTGATCCGTCAATGCTTATAACCTATGCTAAGCCTATTTTGGTTATTACAATGGTTGTTGTAGTCGGAATTACTTTTTTCTCTATGTTGGGTTTTATTGCCTCAGGTCAGTCGCTAAAGACTGCTGTTTCCGGCGCTTTTTCTTTGGCGCAGGTCGGTGAATTTGCGTTTATTATTGCTTCACTGGGTATGAGTTTGGGTGTTTTAAGCAATAAAGTATATCCTATTATTGTAGCGGTTTCGGTTATTACAACTTTTATTACTCCGATGATGATGAAATCTTCTGATAAAGCTTTTACGCTGCTTAATAAAATTATGCCTAAGACTTGGCAGGAATATATTACCCAATATTCTTCTTCTGCAAAAGTTACGCATAATGAGGAACGCTTGTGGAGCGCTTTGTTTAAGAGTTATTTGATCAGGTTGTCTGTCTTTTCTATTGTTTTATACAGCATTTTACTTTGCGGAGTTGCTTTGAGACCTTATGTAAGATATATCATTCCATATCGAATTCCGGCGAATATTATTATGACGACGATTGTTCTTTTGCTGATGTCGCCTTTTTTGAAAGCTTTGATGGGATGGAGTATTATAAGCGGAAAAAGTGTTAAAGAAAAACTTAATTCTATTCGTAACAAAGGTAGTGAAAAACCTGCAGAAACTGCTGAGGAAAATCTTGCTTCTTTAAGTGCTGAAAGTGGTGCTTTGCGTAATTTTTGGGGTGGAAAAAATCAGATTTCAAAAATATATTATAAATTGTGGTATGCGAAAAAAACCAATCGCTTGCCGCTGGTTATTTTGACCAGTTTTAGGGTGTTGGTATCTTCTTTCTTTATTGTTACGGTTATACATCATTTTTTAAGCGAAAATCCAAAGCTGACAGTTGCGTTGTTATTATTGACAATTTTCTTTGTTTTTAAGTCTCGTTGGCTCTTGGAACAATATTTGAAAATTGAAAATCAATTTATGCGCAATTTGGAAAGAAATACGGAAGCAGAAGATAAATAGTTTAGGCTGTTCTTTGCAAAATAGTTATGAACATACCGTCAGTTCCGGTGCATAGCGGAGAAAATTGTAGGCAGGTATTGTTTGTAAATGGAAAAATATTACCGATTTTTTGTTGCCATATTTTTTTGAGATCTACACTAATAAAGTTTTTATGCTCAGCCAAAAAGTGTTCGATTTGCAAATTATTTTCGCAAGGCAGGACAGAACAAGTTATGTATATTATCTTGCCGTTGATTTTGACTTTTTCGGAAGCAATGTTTAGTAAATTTTGCTGTATTTCAGTTAATTCCTGCAGTTTTTGCGGGGTTAATTTGAACTTGGCGTCCGGATTTCTGCGCCAAGTGCCGCTGCTGGAACAAGGGGCATCCAAAATAAAATTGTCATAGTCAGATGAAACATCAGCTGTTTTTACGGGAAAAATATTACTGATTTGCAATCTTTTCATTCGCTCAAACATAGGCTCCATTCTTTTGGAGTTAATATCATGTGCCTCTATTTTGCCTTTGTTTTGTAATAATGCACCGATTGCCAAACTTTTTCCGCCGGCGCCGCAACAATAGTCAATTGTTTTTTCTTCGGCTTTGATATCAGCTAAAATTGCCGTTAATTGTGAGGCTTCGTCCTGCGGTTCAATATATCCTTCGAGAAAAGTTTGACAATTATTCAAGTTTATTCTGTTTTGCGCTCTTATGCCGATTGGGGATAGAGGTGTAGAAACAACGGATATTCCTTCTGTTTCCAATTTATTGATTACATATTCGCGATTGGCTTTGTTAACGCGAAAATCTGCGGTAGAAGTTGTCGATAAACTTTTGAAGAGATTAAAATTGTCAAATTTTTCATATATCCAATCGGGGCACTCGGCCTCAACCGCCGGCGGATACGGATTTTGAGCCAAATTTTTGAGCCAAATTTGTTCTGCTTCGGTTATGGTAGTCATAGCATATTCGGTTCCGGAAAATATATCTTGCAAATTTTCTTCGCGCAAATATACCAACATAATTTTTCTGATTTCTTGACTTTGTGCCTCAAAACTCAAGCGACGCCAGTGCCTTATGATATTCCATGTCGTATCGGCGATAAACTTTCGATCTTTTGAGCCGATATAACGTCGGTTGCGAAAATATTCTCCGATTAAATTATCAGCAGGAACGGAAGAATTGAAAATTGTTTCCAAAAGCTCTGCAACAGCCTTATATCTTGCAGGTGTTTGCATTATTAACCTCTAAATCCTATTGCAACCAAATATTCTTCAGGAGAGGTTTTGCGGCTTGCATCAGGCTTAAAATGGGTGACTTTGGTGAATTTTTGTTTTACTTCTTTTAGAAAATCTGCCTCTGCTCCGCCCTTGAATACTTTGGTAATAAAAATTCCTCCCTCTGACAAAACTTCTTTGGCAAATTCAAAAGCAAGCTCTACAAGCGCAATTGTTCGAAGATGGTCGGTTTGTTGATGACCGGTAGTGTTTGCCGCCATATCGCTCATGACAATATCTGCCTTGCCGTTTAATAGTGCTTTCAATTTATCAGCAGCATCTTCTGCGGTAAAATCTTGTTGAATCAGTGTTGCTCCTTCAATGGGTTCTGTCGGCAAAATATCAAGTCCTATAACCTGCCCACTTCCTTTGTTGCGCTGGACGGCAACTTGTGTCCAACCACCGGGAGCACACCCTAGGTCAACAATAGTTTTACCTTTACCTAAAAACTTAAATTTTTCATCTAACTGGATGAGCTTAAATGCTGCTCTCGAACGATATCCTACCTTTTGAGCTTCGGCAACATATGGATCGTTGAGCTGACGCAAAAGCCATTGGGTTGAGGATTTGCTACGATATTTTGCAGTTTTAACTCTGACAGCCAGTCCTCTTTTGGCCATAATTTTATTAGCTGTTTTAGTTTGCGGCATTTTGCAACTCCATAATCATACCTTCAACAGCGGCTTTTAGTGAAGTTATAATTTCTTTTGCCCCTAAATCTTTGTATATTTGTGAAAATATGATACAAGCTGCAATAATTATCGGAGCACGATTTTTCCCAATACAAGGATTTTCCTCACGTTGCTTGAGATTGGTTTGATATAATGCATTGATTACCTTATTAAAAGATTCAACATCAATAGCAATATTATCGGCTTTTTCTCTGATATATGGTTCCCAACCGCGGCTCAGGTGAGCAAGTCTGAGCGCGGTGCTTGACGTGGCAAGAAAACAAAGACTATCACGATATTTATCCATTTGGGATTTGACTACAAAATCTTTAGTATATTTTTGTATTTCTTTTATTAAATTTTCGGCATTACTTTGATTATAGTCATTCAAACAGAATTTATCGCTGGCATTACGCGCACCGAGAGGTATTGAAATTGTATGTAAAATTTTTGACTGCGGTTCATTTGTTGCCAAAGTTATTTCGGTTGAACCGCCGCCGATATCATAAATAATGACATATTTATACTGGCGATTGATAGTATTGAGGACAGCACCGTTCAAGTTTAGGCGAGCTTCTTCCGTAGGGGAAATAATATCAATATTGATTCCCGTTTCTTCTTTAACTTTTTCTATAAAATCCGCGCCATTATTCGCCATTCTGCAAGCTGCAGTGGCAACAGCCCAATATTTTTTTACATCATATTTTTGCATATCAGACTTAAATTTTGCAAAGCAATCAATTCCCCTTTTAACAGCATCTTCCGTAAAGCAATTATTTTTTAACATTCCCTCGCCCATGCGAGTTGAAATTGCATCACGATAAACAGGTGTTCCATTAGGAGAACTAATCAGGAGACGGCAGGAATTGGTGCCCAAATCAATTGCCGCTATATTGTTTTTTGACATAAGGTTTGTTCCTTCTCTTGCGGTTGCGATAAAAGTTGTGGCTTCGATTGGAGTTGTGCATCATATCAAGCAAAATACCTTCACGAATGCCGCGATCGGCGACGGTGATTTCGGATACCGGCCAAAATGAGCAGATACCATCAATAATGGCGCAACCGGCAATGGTTAAATCTGCCTTGAGCGGGCCGATACAAGGGTGTTTTTTACGTCCTTCAACCCCTAGGTTCCTGATTTTGGTTATTGATCGTTCCAAGTCTTGGCGACTTATAGAAAGTCCGTCCACGGCAGAGCGATTGTATCGCGGTAAATTTAGCTGCACAGCGCCCAAAACTGTTACTGTGCCGGAAGTACCGATAATTTGTATCTCTTGATTTTTTATAGCCTCAAAAATGTGGTGTTTGTTTTCAAAGGCTTCCAATAGTTGTCCGGTTCTTTCAACGATTGTGTCATAGGCAAGATTGGTCATATCTTTGTTGGGAAAAGCTTCGGAAACGGTAACGACACCATAAGGAAGAGAAACATATCCTTCGATAAAGGTTTTGCCGCTACTGGTAACGCGGGCAAGAGAGATTTCGGTTGAGCCACCGCCAATATCAAAAACCAAAACTCTTTTTAAGCTTCGGTTTAACAAAGGAACACATCCGACAACGGCAAGTCTGGCTTCTTCTTGTGAAGATATAATTTCAATATTCAAACCGGTTTGCTGTTTTACGGAATTTAAGAATTCTTTACAATTGTTGGCTCGGCGACAAGCGGCAGTCGCAACAAAGCGTGAAGAGTATATAGGTGCATATTCGTTGATTATGCCGGAGCAGATTTTGAGTGCTTTAATAGTTCTTCTTATTGCATCTTTGGAGAGAGTGTTATCTTTGATTATACCCTCGCCAAGGCGGGTAATTCGGGAAAAGCTTTCAATCAGGTGAAAGGAGGTCGGTGTCGGAGAGGCAATAACCAGACGACAAGAATTGGTGCCCAAATCGATTGCGGCATATGTTTTGGGCTGTTCGTCAGCTCTTTTTATTCTATTCATATTCTGCATTGATGTTCATTCTTATTTATTATTTTCAATTTAGTTCTATTTTGAACGATTTTTAATGCAAGAGCAAGAGTTTTTTTACAGAAAATTTAATTAAAATTTTGCCGATATTTTCGATTTATCAGATTGGTGAAAACGGCGTTTGATCAGTGAGAATATAATGCCTAGCAGGCTGATAATCCACATATCTGCAAAACCCTTTAATGCAATTGTTATTGGGTTTATACATGCCAAACATTTATCAGTAAATATGCCGCCCGCAATTAATGATATAATAAGTCCATAAGATGATATAATCCATATTTTCTTGTCGCTTGGAGATGTAAAATTTGGTATATTTTTCTTTGTATTAGGTTTGTTAGAATTGCGGGAGCGAAGTTTGATTAATAATGCAATGTAACAGTATATAGCAGAAAACAGAAATAGAATATTTATACATAAAATTGCAAAGAAACTAAGAAAAAACGGATCAAAACGTTCATTGCACATAAGAATCGATATGATGCAATAACATATTGAAGCAAGCCATAATTTTTTTTCTTTTGTTCCAATTTATGATTGGTGATAGTTTAATACATAAATAAATACTGATTACTAACACTATCATATTTTTATTCCGGGAACATTGAATCGCGGACGATTTTGCGTAATTCGTCAATGGCGACAAGCTCGTTGTTCTCGTTCATATAGTGCCAATATACCCAGCCGTTGCAGGCAGGAGCGTTTTGAGCGGCGGCACCCATTTGGTGAATGGAGCCGTTGCCGAATGTGGAAACCAAAGTCCCGTCAGAGCGAATCAATGCTGTTACATTGCCTTTGGCATTGTATAGTTTATCGCCGGCTTTGAGTAAACCGCACTCGATAACACTGCCGAAAGGAACGCGTGGTTGACGTTTTTTGGTGGTATAGCCGAGGCAAGCACCGTTTCTGACCGGAGTAATTTCATCAATACGTTGCTGTGCGCCTTTGACATAATATGCATCTCTTTCAATACCGATAAAATTGCGGCCGATCTTTTTGGCGACAGCTCCGGTTGTGCCGGTACCAAAGAAAGGATCTAAGACTACATCGCCGATATTTGAAGAAGACATAATTACTCTATATAGTAATGCTTCAGGTTTTTGTGTCGGGTGGAGTTTTGAGCCGTCTTCTCCTTTTAGGCGTTCTTTACCGGTGCAGAGAGGAAGCTGCCAATCACTGCGCATCTGAACGTCATCATTCATTGCTTTCATAGCTTCGTAATTGAAAGTATATTTGGATTTTGGATTTTTTGCTGCCCAAATCAAAGTTTCGTGTGCATTGGTGAAACGCGTGCCCTTAAAATTCGGCATCGGGTTGGTTTTGTTCCAAATAATATCGTTAAGAATCCAAAAACCCAAATCTTGTAATATATACCCTACTCTAAAGATGTTGTGATATGAGCCGATTACCCAAATTGTGCCGTCATCTTTCAAGACTCGGCGAGCAGCTTCAAGCCACTTACGGGTATATTTGTCATATTCTTTCATACTAGCAAAACTGTCCCAATCTTCATATACTCCGCTGACCGAAGAGTTATCAGGACGAGTTAAGGCTTCTCCCAATTGCAGATTGTAGGGAGGATCGGCAAATATCAAATCGACCGAATTTTCCGGCATTTCGTTCATTGCTTTAACGCAGTCGTCGTTGATAATTGTATTTAAGATTTTCTTTATGTTTTTGCTCATTTTTCTCATCTTTTCGATAGTGTTATATTACATATAGCAAATATTTCAAAAAGAAGTTACTAAAATATTAACAATAAAATTTTCGAGATAATTTTTTTTTTATGCTTTGCTGATGATTTCTTTTATGGGTTTATATGATTTGCGGTGTTCGGGGGTTATGCCATATTTTTTGAGGGCGGCAATATGAGTTGCGGTGCCATAGCCGGCATTTTTTTCAAAACCGTAATAAGGATATTTTTCGGCTAATTTTTGCATTTTTTTGTCACGATAAACCTTGGCTACTATGGAAGCGGCAGATATGGAAAAAGATTTAGAATCGCCCTTTATGATTGCGCGAGTCGGACAAACAAAATCTTTTGGGGTGCGATTGCCGTCAATTATGGCAAATTGAGGGGGAATTTTTAATTTTTCTGCGGCTCTTTTCATGGCTAAAAATGTTGCCTGAAGGATGTTTTTGTCATCTATCTCCTGACAACTGGCCTCGCCTATTCCTATGCAAATATGGCCTTTTTCTTGCTCGGAAAAAAGCTCTTGATACAGAAGTTCTCTTTTCTTTGGAGAAAGTTTTTTCGAATCGTCAAGATTGTTGAGCAAAAAAGGCGAGATGTTTTTATCTAATATTACAACTGCGCCGGCAACGACAGGCCCGGCCCATGGTCCGCGTCCTGCTTCGTCTATTCCGACAACAGTTTCTTTATAGGTGTTTTCTATATCAAAAGTAGGCATATCTAAAGTTCATCCGCGCCGTCGATATCTGTATTTTGGTCGGTAATTAGCGGAGTTTCGTTGGCAGAATTTTCAATTTCTTCTTTACGACGGCGACCGCGACGTTTTTTGCTGGGTTTTTTCTGTTTTACGGCTTCAATTATATAATTTCCGGTGATTTTATACAAATCAACCAAATGTCCGTTATACATATGATCGGCATCTTCCACCATGGCATAGTCAACGCTTATATGACGTTGGGTATTGAGCTTTCTGGCCAAGGAGGTTACGGTTTGCGGGGTAACAATTTCGTCTTTTCCGCCTTGAACAATGAGCCCTGAGGTCGGACAAGGTGCTAAAAATGAAAAATCTTTCTCGTTAGCCGGAGGAGATACGGCGATAAAGTTATTTATGTCAGGGCGACGCATCAAAAGCTGTAAGCCGATCCATGCACCGAATGTATAGCCGGCAATCCAGCATTGGCGTGCTTCGGGGTTTACACTTTGGAGCCAATCAAGGGCGACCGTGGCATCTGAAAGCTCGCCTACTCCGTCTTCAAACTGTCCTTGAGAACGTCCGACACCGCGAAAGTTGAAGCGCAAGACAGAAAAACCAAGGTCACGAAAGCAACTATAAAGCGTATAAACAACTTTGTTGCTCATTGTGCCGCCATATTGAGGATGTGGGTGTAAGATGAGGGCAACTGGGGCTCCCGGGTTGCTACCTTGGTGATAGCGGCCTTCAATGCGGCCGGCGTGTCCGTTAAACAATACTTCTGTCATTTGGTTAACCTTGATTTATGTAGTTAAATTTTGTTCATATAACTACAAAATAATGAAAATTTCAAGCTTTTTTTATTTGTAACCTAAATGTAACTATATTTTTACAATATTTCGTGTTATTATGATATTAAGGATATTTTTTAGGAGGTGTGTCATGAGAGTTGTTTTGATTTTTGCGGTTGCTATACAATTTGTTGTTGCGGCGCCTGTTTGGGCTCAGTTGCCGGCTAACCCTTTCAACACTTCTGAAAATAATGGCGTAATGCCTTATAATCAAACAAATTCTACAAAAGATTCGGTTACAAAGTCTCCAATGTATGCCGATGGCGAAACCGGAGAAGCTGTTCTGCCGGTTGATCCTTGGGCTAATGCCAGAGACAGAAGCGGAATTGAGACTTGGCGCGGTTCCGGTCAACACGGAAGACTTAATTATGTCGGAGAGGCTACCACCTATACTGATGCTCAAGGACAGGAAATGATTGCGCCCGAGGTTAACAGGCATAATATGATTGTCGGGTTGAAACATTTGCGCAGTTTGGGATATCATATTCCTAATGATTATGATGATAAAGTTAAAAATCTACCCTCTGCATACAGAAATAAGCTTGATGCCAGTTTGCAAGAGCTTGATGCTTCTTCTAATCCGATAAGTGTGTTGGCAAAGAAATTTATGCAGATTTTTGAAAGTGCTACCGGTTTGGATTTGCGTAATATTTTGGCAACAACTATGAAATTGCTGGGAACAGATTAAAAAAAAGGACAACAAATTGTTGTCCCTGCCGTAGATAGTAATTTAATTTTATTTTACATCTTGCGTGTCTGTAAGGTAGTCAATTACCTTATAAAGAATGCTGATGTTTTCCATCGTTTTCTCGTCAGCCACAGGGTCTTGTAGCGAGTGGTTGAGCTTTGAGTAAACTTCAAAGGCCTCACTTTTGACCAGCTCATCAAGCTCTTTTTTCATCAGCAGAAGAGCTTTTTTGCTGTTGCCAAAAGCATATTCAGAGGTAAGAATTACATTTCCGCTCAACATATAGAGAGCGTAAATGATTTTTGCAGCTGCACTTGTTTCATTTTGTTTTTCGAGTGCCGCGGAGAGTTCCAAGCGCCAAAACTTCAGCTTGCGGACTTTTCTTTCTTGTTCGTTCATAATTCTATTTTTTTGTAGAGAATAATTAAATCATAATTTTATAGCGCAGTTAGAGATATGACATATTTATTATCTTGTCAAGTGGCTGACAAAAAAAATCCCTGCTGATTGCTCAGACAGGGATTTTGATCAGAATCTATAAAATAAATTATTTTACAGCATCTTTCAAGGCTTTACCAGCTTTGAAACGAGGAGCTTTGGAAGCAGCAATCTTGATTTCTTTACCAGTAGCAGGATTGCGGCCTTTACGAGCAGCGCGTTTGATAACATCAAAAGAACCAAAACCGGTAATTTGAATGCCAACGCCTTTTTTCAAAGATTTCATAACAACGGCGAGAGCAGCGTTAACAATTTGTGCGGTAGCAACTTTAGATGCTTTAGCTTCATTAGCAACTGCATCAATAAATTCAGTCTTATTCATATTTAATCCTTTCTATATAATATATTTAGGTAAAGGTTTAATTACCTTTCGTAAACCATATTCAGTAGTTTTTTTTTAAGAGTCAAATAAAAATAGAGGTTATGCAAAGAAATTTGGGATAATTTTATAAAAAAATCTAAATTTTAATAAAAAATTGTTGTTTCGGAGTATAATATCAGTGTTGTTTTATGAAAAAAAGGGGAGCAGATATGGTTAAAACAAAATCTTTTTATTATAAATTTAATCCGATTAATTTTTGGACGATTTTGAATATCCTATTGGTTGTTGGCTTTGTTTATACAATATATAATTGCAATTCTGTTATATATTATTGGTGGCAAACATGGTGTTTGATAGGAATGTTGGGAATTTCGATTGCTTTGTGGACATATAAATATGCTTTCAGGCATAGAATGGCCTTGATTGATGATAAAACCATTAAAATTGACCATTGTGAGCCGGTTGCGTGGAAAGATCTCGAATCTGCCGAGGAAAAAATTGTCCGTTGCGGTTTTGAGAATCGGAAAGTTATTGTGTTGAAACCTAAAAAAGGAATCAAATATAAATATAATTTTCTTCAAAAGCACAATGCAGGGTTTTCGCCCTTCTCTATTCCTCTTTATGGGATATTGAGTAAAAATGACGAGGGTGAAATTGTAAAACTGATAAAAAGTAAGCTTTCTCTTAAGGAATGTAAATAACTATTGACTTTTGTCAATTTTGTCTTTATTAGGTTTGGGTAAATGAAATTACTAACCAAAATTTATTATTATGATATATGAATTAAGTCTTCCTTTGGAAGAAAAATTGGAAAAAAACCGTTTGGATTATGCAAAAGTCAATACTTATTTGGCATATATAGTCCTTGGACTCGGAAATATTTCGATTGAGGATATTATGTGTGCTTATTTGGTTGCTTCTGAATGGTGTGTTTGGGCAAAGAACCCAAAAATGGCAGAAAATCCGCTTGAAAATGAAAAGAAATTCAAAAAGTCTGATTATGCTTCTTTGTTTGAACAGATGAACTATTTTAAGCGGCAGATGGAGATTAAACTCACTAAAGAGGTTTTTGAGGTGAGAAATCTTTTTCTACATCTTCATCACAGTTGTTTGAATGCAGCTGTCCTTCTCAGTTCAAATCCGGATGTCCCGCATATATCGGAGCGAACTAAACGCTACTATAAACGTTTGGCATGCACGGCTGAGTTTTTTGAAAAAATACATGGCCAAGATGAATTTAGCAATTTGTTATACAAAAAAAGAAACACCTTATCCTTGTGTTAGGATAAGGTGCTTTTTGTATCTACGCAAATAACCAGAGACATCCGGACACTATGGCAAATATTGTTGCAATGTCCATCAAAAGCAAACACATAAAATATATGATGTTTTCTTTATGGAACAGAAAGTGTCTGATTGCGTTTGTTAACATTAGTAACAATGATAACAGGCCGATTTCCACGATAATGAAAATAATTTTTAGGATAAATAATACTATTTCCATACTGGCTAGTTTAGTTAATAATTAAATTCAAGTTATTTTTAATATAAAAAAAGGCTTTGTCAATTATAAAAGATATAACTGTCAGATAGTGTTGTTGCGGCGCTTATGATATTAAATATGTAAGCAGAAAAAATATATGTTGACAAAAAATATAAAATACGGTAGTTTTGTGGACAAAAATAATTATTATGAGTGATATTATTCTCTAAAATCGAAGTAATGTCTTTTTTCATAATAATTTATAAAAAAATAAACAATAGTAAAAATAAAAAAAAAATTAAAAATGAAGAAAGAAAAAAAAAGAAAAGAGGAAGAACTTTCCATTATTGCCAGTGGCGATATGGAGAGAATTAAGGGAGCGATAAGAGATTATGCGTTCACAGTGGGGACGCAAATGCGCCTTCTCCTTCCGGAGAATATAGAGATTTTGAAGCTCTATGTCTCCATGAGAAAACCCTGCAGAGATTGCGTTTGTGCAATCCTTTTGGGGGACTACGACAAGAAAATTGTCGATAATGCCGTCATGGCAAATTGCCTTGACGAGCAGAATGAAGTTCTCCTTGTCAAGCGGTATCCAAACTTGGTGACGCGCTACTGTCGGACAAATCCTGCAGGCCCGTACCTGCACGAAGGGGCCTATTTCGAAGCGCTCAAAAATGAGCGCTTGGCAAAAGTGGTGAGGCCCTATCCCCAACAAGGGGCAAGTCTTAAACTGGGGGATATGTTTACCCCCGAAATGTTAAAAAAGCTCGGCTATTGCTGAGCTTTTAATTTAAAAACAAAAAAGGAGTGATAAAGTCACTCCTTTTTTTGTTTCTTCTTCATCTGTCGAAATAATTTTTTGTGTGGAGGTTTGATAAAACTCGGTTAAAAGTGCCTTTTGATAAGTCTATACGGATTTTTTCGCCGGCTTTTATGCTTTGAAGAGCATCGCCTTTTGCCGAAATCCAAAAAGGTTGCCCCATTTCTCTAAATTCATTGCCTTGGTGACCATATAAAACATTACGCATATAACCATAGTTATCAACTATCAGATCGGCTTTTAATTTGCCGTAATAAGCAAAATGGCTTGCATCGGAAAATTCTTTATTATTGCGATAGTGAATGGGATAACTTGAAAAAATATATCCTGATAAATCAAAAATTTTTTGATCTTTTCTATAACTTTCCTTAAAAATTGGACTGTTATGGTCGGTCATTTCGGAAATGATAATCGGAGAATCCTTAAAATATCCGACAATATCTTGGTTGGGCAAAGTTTTTATAATGAAATTTTGTGCCATTAAATACGGACGTTGTTGCAACACATATATTTTGCCGTTTTTTACAGCGAACTCCATATCTATCGGATGCCCTTGTTTTTCCTCCATATGATTTATTATTGCGATAAGCGGCAATACCTCTTTGCCATAACGATTATCAATCGCGCATTTGTATGCCCATGGCTGTATTTGTTCCCCTTTATAGTCCGTACGGATAGAAAGCAAATGATAGCTAGTATTAAAATTGGCATAGGCTTCAGGAGACAGCACTCCAATTCCTTTTTCGGCAAAACCGTCTTTCCTGATGTATTTTGAAATTTTTATAACTTCACCCTGCTCTTGTCCTGTGACTAATTTTTCTGCAGTTTTGCCCTTAACTCTATTGATAACGACAAAGGGATCGCCGTCAAAATCTTCACTATAAGCAACTCCTGAATTGTCGGGTTTGTCTATCATTTGTTGGATTATCACCGACATTTTCGGAGTTTTGTTATTATCCAGAGTTACATTTTGGGCAGATTGATAAACTGTTTGCAATGCGGCTCTCATCTCATCGACGGTAGAAACATTCAAAACACTTTCAAAAGCACCGGAATAACTTTTGTTTGCACCATCTTCAATATCTGCCGAAGAGCGCACGGCTACATTGCCGCCACTTGCATGCATGGCTTTTACCGCCTGAACCAAAACAGTGTTAGGGACTTGCTTTTCTCGCAAATATTCTTGGTGGCACTCGTTTGAGAGGACAAAAGTTTTCGGCACACAAACATCTATACCTAATTCCTGTAAATCGGCAATGTAATCATAACTTTCAAGCAAACCTAGAGCTTTACCACCGATTTTTTGCTTGTCAGCCAAAGAAATTTTGTTCAAATCATAGAGTATCTTATTTGTCATGGGCGGGAATATACCACATAACTCAAGCCTTTGCAAGCTAAAAACTTATTTTGAGAGTTCAGCGATCAGATGTTCGGCGAATTTTGGGAAAGTTTGCGAGGCTTTTCCTAATATTTCTTGGTCAAACATGTTGCTGTTGTTGCAAGGATCAAGGTTAAATAAATAAGTTTTTGCTCCGGCATATTTTGCCATTCTTACGAATCCGGCGGCCGGATAGACAATTCCGCTGGTGCCAATAGCAATAAACATATCGCAATTTAAGAGCATTTTATCAACCTCGTTCATATATTTTGGCATTTCCCCAAAGAAAACAATATTAGGTTTAAGCATTCCCGATACTTGGCATTGCGGACAAATTTCATCACTTTCGACATCGCCCAAAGTTTTGATGACATGGCCGCAGTTTGTGCAAACACATTCATCAATTCGCCCATGAATATGATAAATGTTCTTATTACCGGCTTTTTCATGCAACAAATCCACATTTTGGGTTACGACGTTGATATTTATATCGGGAAGTTTTTCTTGCAATGTGGTAATAGACTGATGTCCCATATTTGGGGATGCTTGCATCATAATCGGGCGCAGCTCATTGTAAAATGAGTTTACATAAACCGGATTTTTTTCAAAAGCCTCAACAGTGCAAACATCTTCTACCCTGTGGTTGAGCCATAAACCATCCTCGGAGCGAAAAGTTTTTAAGCCTGATTCTGCCGATATACCCGAGCCTGTTAATATTATGATATTTTTCATCAGTTTCTATGCTTTCACAAAATTTTTAACAATTTCGGCAGTTTGTTCAGGAGTTTGGTCATCATTATTTATAATCAAATCAGAATAAGGACGCTTTTGATAGCCCTCCTCATACATTTCACGAATGCGTTTTCTTTCCCAGTCATTCAATTTTCTTGTTCCCCGATTTTTTAAGCACACCTCAAGACTTGGCGCGAGAGTAACATTAACAAAACGTGTATTTTCATCTGCCATTGCTGCCCATTTTTTATAACTTTCTTCAGCAATCGGATAAGCAAAAATAACATTTTCATATTCGTGAGATTGTTTCAAAGCTAAAAGCTTTTCATCAAGACGTCTTTGGCGCTCTTTCCAGCCGTCTTCCAAATAAAGTCCGAGCTTCTCCTGTTCTTCATCACTCATCAACTCGTCAACTTCAATAAAGATTGCTTTCGGCAATATATTTACCAAAATTTTTGAAACTGTTGTTTTTCCCGAATTGATTGGACCGTTTATATTTAGAAGTAACACTTATTTTTTCCATCCGATTGCTTGTGAGATGATAACACGTTGTCCGTCAGGCAGTTTTAATACTTCTCGGACTTTTTCGCGCTCAAAATATCCGCGAACGACGCTAGCCATATTGTTGGCGGCAATGTAGAGTTCTACATTTTGATAGGCGGAGCCGGCATGCATTGCGGCATAGTCCTCGTTGCTTCCGGTATATACAAGAACAGTGGAAACAGGTTCCATATAGTCTTGCAACTGAAACAACTTTAGATAATTTTCAGCCGATTGTTGAATTAAACTATTTTTCGTAGCATCATAAAGCCAAATGCCGTCTTTGTTAAAAACATAAATATTCAAATCTTTTTTGTTCAATGCGGTAGGAATTGTGCGCCTGCCATCCTCTCTGTTAACTCCATAAGCCGCCCACAAAAGATTACTTAAGGTTTGATTGTCAACCACTTTGTCCGAAAACTCCCGCTCGGAATAACGATTTTCCAATGCCTGAATCAAAGTTGTGGTATTTGTTTTTTCCGGTAACGGAAGTTTTATCTCCGCGGCCAGTGCTGATGTTGCCATAAATCCTGCCATGATAACTCCTAATATCTTTTTCATATTGCCCCCTTTCGATGGATATATCCTAGTTTTTTCAAAAATAAATGTCAATCAACAATATTTTATTGTCATTTGGTAAATAATTTTGTATTTTATAAAAAAAAGGAGAAACTAGATGAAACTACCAGAACAAATAGAAGCAAAAAGAATTATTTTAACAGGATTGAATAATCCATCTTTTGAAATAGCTAAACAGATATATGCAGTGGTGGATAAATCTCGGAACAGGCTGCGCGAATGGTTGCCTTGGGTGGATAGAACCAATTCTGCAGAAGATGAATATACAAACTTTTTGGTCGAATGGTGTAAAGCACATTGGGAGGCGGAAGAAGGTTTTGCCTATTTGATAATTTCAAAAGAAACAAAGCAGATTTTGGGCTGTGTTGATATCTTTAATATTTCGCAAAAAAACATAAGCGGAGAAATAGGTTATTGGCTTTCTGATGATGCCGAAGGAAACGGGTATATGAAAGAAGCTGTTTGTGCCTTGGAGAATGAATCTTTTAATGCAGGTATCAACCGTATTGTCATAAAAAATGATACAAAAAATTTGCGTTCTGTGCATGTTACAGAACAATGCGGATATGTTTTGGAAGGTGTGATGCGCCAAGATGTGTGGGATGAGTACCATCAAAGGTTGCGTGATACAAATATTTGGGCAAAACTCAAATCTGATAAAGAAAAAGAATAATATGTTTGAAAAAATCCCCCACAATTTGTGAGGGATTTTTGTTTTTTACAAATCCAGACTTCTGTTTTTGATTTTTTCGGATATATGTTCCATAAAATCAGAAAGAGGAATATTATTTATCTGCTCACCGTTTCTTAAGCGAACGGAAATACAATTGTTTTCGATTTCGTTGTCGCCAATGACAATGAGGTAAGGAATTTTTTTCTTTACGCCTTCTCTGATTTGATAAGAAACCGTATTGCCGGAAATATCGGCCTCGGCTCTAATATCTTTTTCCAACAGTTTTTGCTGAATTTCTAGAGCGGCTTTTTGGTGTCTATCCGATATTGGCAATATTTGGACTTGGGAAGGCGATAGCCAGACGGGTAGTTTTCCTTCGCATTGTTCAAGATATACACCGATAAAACGTTCTATCGAGCCCAAAATAGCCCTGTGTAACATGATAGGTATATGTTTTTGCCCGTCTTCGCCGATATATGACATTCCCCATTTTTCCGGCAAATTCATATCCAGCTGAATCGTCATACATTGCCATTCTTTGCCATTTTTATCTATGGCTTTGACATCTATTGCCGGGCCATAGAACTTTGCTCCGCCAACATCTATGTCATAGGAAAGTTTTTTGTCTTTTAAGACTTGTTCTATTGCTTGTTCTGCCATTTTCCAAACTGGCTCATTGTCGATATATTTATCCTTTTTACTTTTTAGATCTCGGACAGAAAAATAGACTTTGAATTTTTCATAACCAAAGACTCTATTGAAGGCAAAACCAAAATCAAGGACTTTTGATAATTCTTCCATAAACTGATCTTGGCGACAAATAATATGAGCATCATCTTGCGTAATACAGCGAACGCGTAGTAATCCCTGTAAGCCGCCGGATGCTTCATAACGATATACGTTACCTAATTCGCAATATTTTATCGGCAATTCTTTATATGAATGCGGAGAGGCATTGTAAATTGCCACATGAAAAGGGCAACTCATGGGTTTGACATAATATGCGCCCTGCTCTTCTTTGTCTTTTAGAGACATATCCATAGGCGGATACATGCAATCGGCAAAATGTTCCAAGTGCCCGGATTTTTCCCACAATTGTTTTAGACCGACAACCGGAGAATAAACATATTTGTAGCCGGCTTTTTGGTGTTCTTTTTTCCAAAAGGATTCAATTTCGTTACGAATAATTGCGCCGTTTGGATGCCACAAAGCCAATCCTGAACCTACATATTCGCTGAAAGAAAATAAATCCAACTCTTTTCCGATACGACGATGGTCGTTTTCGGAGATATTTTGTTTTTCATTTATACTGATATTATTCATTTTTTTAAACCTTTACTTTACTGAAATTGTTAAACTTAAAATTGCTTGTATGGATATAAATCCAGAGAAAATAAGAAATATCACCGCACTTAAGCGGTGGTGGTTGCAGTAAAGGTTATAAGCGCATGAGAAAATACAGAACTTTCATTCAAGTTCTGTTGATTTTGGTCAAAATATATTTTCATTTCGTTTAACATGCTGATGAATATAGCATAAATGAATTTTTTTGTCAATTTGTTTTTTGTAGTCTGCAAACAAGCTTATTTTAATATATCTTCAAAGCTGTTGAAGTGAAAGAAAATGTGGTGCTTGGCGTTTTTGATGATTTGCAACTTGTCTTTGTAGAAAGTCTTTTGTGCTTTTAGGTCAAATATCAAATCGTTTTCCGCGACAATCGCTTTATCAAACTTGGGATTGATTTTGTCTTTTTGATTCTGATACATTTTTTCAAGAGCGGAAAGTTCAGCTGCACAGCTTTCTATTGTGCGCAAGGATTCCAGTTGATTATATTTTTTATATTCTTCATCACTGAAAACCATGTATTTTCGGCGAAAATCAAGATAATTATCTAAAGTTATATTCTCGAAAACTCGGATATTTGCTTTTGATATACCCAATTTTTCATCAAAAAGATACGGATTGCCACATAAGGCTACTTTTTGACGTATGTTCGGAATTGTATCAGCAAAAATCGAGGCAATAAAAACTCCGGCAGAATATGCAATAATATAGATATTTGCGTATTGAGAAAAATCAAAATCTAAGTCTAGGTCTTGGTAGTTATATAAAATCAAAACATCTTTGTTATCGTGCAAATTGGTAAATTGATTGGTATCACAGCCCCAACCTGCAAAAAATATTATTAAATCCTTTGAATTGTTGTTTTGATGAAAATACTGCATTTTAAGTACCTTAAATTAATTTATATTTTTATTATAAGTACTTTGTCCTAAGATTTATTTAAATTCTGATTTGACACATAAAAATTTATCGTTAATATTATGAGCTAATATATGTTTTTTGAGAAGGCGTGTCCTGGATAAATGAATACACATATTTTTGAATAATCGGTAAAGTGAGGAAATTGAATATGTTTGAAAAAATTGAGCGCGATGATGATATATTTCAATCAAAAGCGTTTTTGAAAGATTCAATGGCTTTTTGCCTTATGGATTCTATTCGTGAAGATACCGAAAAATACCCTGAAGCAAGGCTGTTTTCTGATGGTAAGGATTGTATTATTGTAAATTCTGATCCCAATCATTCCATTATTGTTTGGACAACGGATAATTTTAAGGCAAAAGATGAGCTTTTTGATTTTATCAAACAAGAATTTAAGGCCAACCATCCCATTAAGATTATGTCCAAAAAAGAGTTTTATGATTATTTGCTTGAAAATCACAAAATTCCAAATTTAAAAGTACAAACATTGGGTGTTTATTCGTGTCCAAAATTAAATGATGTTAAATATGTCGGGCATCCTGACAATGCTAGACCAGAAGAAGTTGAGATGGTAGCGCAAATGCTGGTTAATTTTGGCAAAGAAACCGGAGAAAATCCAAATGCGCAACTTTCTGATTGTCTCAAAACGGCTCAAGATTTTGTGTCTGTTCCGATGCATTGTGTGTGGCGCGATGATGAGGGAAAAATGGTTGCTATTGCAAAATTGAAGACAAATGTTAAATATCCGCGTATTTCGGAGGTTTATACCTGGCCGCAGGAGCGCGGTAAGTCTTATGCAAAAATGTTGGTTCATTATCTGACTGATCAAGCATTGAAAAATGGTAAGACACCAATGCTGTTTACCGATTATGATTATGAGCCGTCTAATCGTTGTTACCAAGCTATTGGGTATGAGTTAAACTGCACAATCGTCAACTTTATACCGCCGCTACAGAATAAGATTAAGGTAAGAGAAAGAGAATGATTGAATAAGGAAAAACCACCCTAAGGAGGGTGGTTTTTTATTGGTGGATCCTGCCCGATTCGAACAGGCGACCAGACCGTTATGAGCGGCCCGCTCTAACCAACTGAGCTAAGGATCCAATATAGAATCGTAAACTTGCAAAATTATGCAAACTTAATATTTATAATAATAAGAGCGGGTCCCGAGTTGCTCCGTAAAATTCGGCTTTCGCCTCATTAACTTCGCGCCTGTCGCTCACTCGTAACGTTTGAAAATCTCGCTGTCGCTTCGTTTTCAACCTAACTGCGTTTCGCCTCTCCTCTAAAAATCTGCGTTGTAGCAGTTTTTTATTCGTCGAGCTAACCAACTGAGCTAAGGATCCAATATAGAATCGTAAACTTGCAAAATTATACAAATTTCACTTTTATAATAATAAGAGCGGACCCGAGTTGCTCCGTAAAATTCGGCTTTCGCCTCATTAACTTCGCGCCTGTCGCTCACTCGTAACGGCTGATTTCCTTGCTATCGCTTCGTCATCAACCTAACTATGTTTCGCCTCGCCTCTAAAAACCTGCCGCAGGGCAGCTTTTTATTCGTTGAGCTAACCAACTGAGCTAAGGATCCATTTTGCTTGCGGTCTGTTAACCGCCTTGAGCGAGTTGAAGTTATGTCAAATTGACAGAGCTGTCAAGATGTTTTTTTTAATTATTTATATATTGGAAATTTTGCACATAAATCCAACACTTCTCGCTTGGTCTTTGCAATTATTTCTTCTGCATTGCCGGCAGACAAAGCATCAATAATATCAGCAATCCAATTACCAATTTGCTCAAACTCTTTTGCACCGAATCCTCGAGTTGTTCCAGCAGGAGTACCAAGACGAATACCTGAAGTAGTCTTTGGCGGCTCAGGATCAAAAGGAATACTGTTTCTATTGCAAGTGATGTTTGCTCTTTCTAAGGCCTGAGTTACAACATTGCCGGTAAGTTTTTGTTTGCGCAAGTCGACCAAGATTAAATGTGTGTCAGTGCCACCGGAAACCAAGTCTAGCCCCCTGCTCTGCAATGTTTGTGCTAAAACTTTGGCATTTTTGATAACAGATGCAGCATAAACTTTGAAACTTGGCATTAAAGCCTCGCCGAAGCAGACAGCTTTGCCGGCGATGACGTGTTCTAACGGGCCGCCTTGTGTTCCGGGGAAAATGGCGGAATTTATTTTTTTAGCAATATCCTCACGGTTAGTTAAAATCATACCGCCGCGTGGTCCACGCAGAGTTTTGTGGGTGGTGGTGGTGACAACATCAGCATAGTTGAGCGGATTTTCTAACATTCCACCGGCAACAAGTCCGGCAAAATGTGCCATATCAACCATTAAATATGCTCCGACTTCATCGGCAATTTTTCTGAAACGTGCAAAATCTATCTTGCGTGCATAAGCTGAACCACCGGCTATAATTATTTTGGGCTGATATTGTTTGGCGAGTTCTTCTACCTGATTATAGTCTATTATACCGCTGTCTTTTTCAACTCCATAAGCCACAGAATTGAGCCATTTACCGGACATTGAAACCTTTGCACCGTGGGTTAAGTGTCCGCCACTGTCAAGCCCCATACCCAAAATAGTATCATGCGGCTGCAGTAAAGCAAAATATACTGCCATATTGGCTTGTGAGCCAGAATGGGGCTGAACATTTACATATTGGCAATTAAAAAGCTTTTTTGCTCTCTCAATAGCTAAATTCTCTACCTTGTCAATAAACTCACAACCTCCGTAATAGCGTTTGGCAGGATAACCTTCGGCATATTTATTGGTTAAAATCGAGCCTTGAGCATCTAAAACAGCACGAGAAACAATATTTTCGGAGGCAATGAGCTCAATTTGATTTTGTTGGCGATTTAATTCTTCTTCTATGGCTGAAAAGATTTCTTTATCTTGTTGCTCCAAGCTTTGTAAATGTTCCATCTATATGCCCTCCTCTATTTTTTCTAATCTTTTAATATGGCGGCCGCCCTCAAACTCGGTGTTCAAAAATATATCAATGCGGCGAACAACGTCAGCAAATTTCATTGTTCTGCCACCAAAGACCATTATATTGGCGTTGTTGTGTTTTTTTGCCATTTCGGCGCAGAAATCATTATATAATATTGCGGCGCGAATACCTTTGAAACGATTGGCGGCGATAGAAATACCAATTCCGGTGCCGCAAATCAGAATGCCAAGTTCGGTTTTTTGGGCAAGAATATCTTTAACCATCTTATGGGCAATATCGGGATAGTCACAAGAATCGGTTGAGGAAGTTCCTAAATCTTGAAAATTTATCCCCAAACTTTGATAATGTTCTATAAGTTGTTGTTTTAACTCAAATCCGCCGTGGTCGGAAGCTATGGCAATATTCATTTTGCAACCTTTCAATATTATTTTTTTTCATAATAATAGAGCAAAAGATAATTAAAAAAATATATTTTTTGTGTTTATGCAAAAAAAGTTATTGACGAGATAAAAAAAGGTTGTATATATAGAACTCGCTGAAGCGCTCTAACGGTACGGCCGGTTGGCAGAGTGGTTATGCAGA
>JAGCXO010000032.1 GCA_017961285.1 Alphaproteobacteria bacterium
GTGCCAAATCTTCTTTCGGAGTTGTATAAATGTTTATGTGCTCTTTTTTCAAACCTTGGTCAAGCCACCATTGAATGCGGTTTTCTTTCCATATTTCGTGCCATTTTTCGTCTTCTCCGGGCTCGATAAAGAACTCTAATTCTGCTTGTTCAAACTCGCGAACACGGAAAATAAAATTGCGTGGGGTAATCTCATTACGGAAAGATTTGCCGATTTGGGCAATACCAAAAGGCAACTTGCGTGAGGTAGAATCAACGACATTTTTGAACTGAGTAAAGATTGCCTGCGCGGTTTCGGGGCGCAGATAGCCGAAGGATGAGCCGTCATCAACAGGACCGATTGCGGTTTTAAACATAAGGTTAAACGGACGAGGCTCCGTCAAATCAGTGGAGCCGCAATTCGGGCATTTACCATCTATGTGGTCGGCACGAAAACGACTTTTGCATTTTTTACAATCAACCATCGGGTCAGAAAAAGTGTCTTCATGGCCGGAATAGTGCAAAACTTTTTGGTTGGTCAAAATGGCAGAATCGAGCCCCTCAACGTCATCGCGTTCATAAACCATAGAACGCCACCAAGCAGCTTTGAGGTTATTTTTGAGTTCAACACCAAGCGGACCATAATCATACACACCTTGCAGACCGCCATATATATCTGCATTTTGATAAATAAAACCACGGCGTTTGCACAAAGACACAAGTTGGTCCATAGTTGTAGCAGGCATTGTTTTCTCCATTTGTATAAGATTTGTTAACTTATTTAGGTTATAAAGTATGTCTAGAAAAATAGCAAGCGGAGAAAATGCAAATGGTGAAAAAATTGAAGGTTGCCTTGATTTATGACTTTGATGGCACTTTGAGTACAACCGATATGCAGGACTATTGTCTTATTCCAAAGTTTGGAATGTGTGCAAAAACTTTTTGGCAACAAGCTAACCAATGGTGGCACGACAACGATGCCGACCAGATTACAAGTTCTATGTATTATTTTGTGAAGATGTCAAAAGAGAAAAAAATTCCGCTTAGTAAGAAAGTTTTTGCAGAATGCGGTCGAAGTATTGAATATTTTTCCGGAGTTGAGGGCTGGTTTGATAGGATTAATCGTTTTGCAAAGCATTTAGAGATTGATATTCAGCATTATGTTATTTCGTCGGGATATGAGGAGATTATTGAAGGAAGCTCTATTCGCAAGCACTTTAAGGAGATTTTCGGATGTGCTTATGCTTATAATGAAAAAGGGCATCCAATTTGGCCGGCAAGAGTTGTAAATTATTCTACAAAGCCTCAATATCTTTCTAAAATCAGCAAAGGATTGAATAAATTTGAAGATAGAGCCGTAAATGAATTTATGCCGGATGAAAAACGTCCGATACCTTTTACACAGATGATTTATTTTGGTGATGGAGAGACGGATATTCCTTCTATGACTTTGGTAAAAAAGAACGGAGGATATTCGGTTGCGGTCTATCGTCCCAAAAGCCATTGCAAAAGGACTGCTGTAAAGCTGTTGAGTGATGGCCGAGTTGATTTTGCTCTGCCGGCTGATTATAGTGAAGAAAGCCAAATTGATACCGTAGTCAAGACTATTTTGGTAAAGATGGCGACAGAGCGAGATTTGCAGGTTTTGAAAGAAAAAGAAGATAAAAAGAAAACAAAGGAATAACTTTTTAACAAAAGGCGGTGCATTATGAACGTTACGGAAAAAGTTGCTATATTCAAGAAAGACTTAAAGAAAGGCAAGCTAAAACCTTTTAATGTTTGGGCTTTTATTTTCGGGTCTTTTTATTTCTTTTATACAGGGATTTCCGTTTGGTATTTTTTCTTATTTTTTGTTTTTCCATGGGTTTTTACGGCGGCCTTAATTCCGCTATATCCTAATGTTTGGCTTTGGGCTGTCATAGGGTTGATTATCTCGCATATATGCGCCGGTTTTGTTGCCAATCCGGAAGGAAAAAAATATAAGGAAAACTTTATACAACAGTTTAAGAATGCTAAATTGGATGCTGATGTTAAATATTTTAATATTTCGCCGTTAAGACTTTGGCTTTCATCATTCTTTACTCTCGGTTTGTATGATATTTATTGGAGCTATCGCAACTGGTCAGCTTATAAGAAAGCAACAAAGGATGACGTTGAGCCTTTGCTTATGGCTTTGTTTAATTTTTTGACCATATTTTCTTTGCAAAACAAAATTCAGCGCCTGTTGCCGGAAAGGAAAAAAATCAATTATGTGTGCGCAATATTGTATAGTGTGCTGTTTATATCGGGTGTTGTTGCCTATACATTGTCATTTGCTTTGATATCTTTGTTGTTGATGATAACATATGCTGTGCTTCCGACGTTGCTCATACCGATTCAAAAGAGTATTAACTCTATTTCCGGAAAAACTTCAAAAGAATATACAAAATGGGAAGTTGCGCTGTTGGTTGTCGGTGTTTGTTGCTTTTTATCAAGTTTGCTTTCTCCGTTGCCGCTGGAAGAAAGGCTGAGTAGCTTTAACGATAAGCAACAGGCAGATATTGGCGAAACAATCGGCTTTGTTTATCGGCACGAACAAGGATATAAAAAGGTTTGCGCCGCAGAAGGATATGAGTTGAAAAAATATCCGAAAGATTTTATGAATTTGTTCGGTAAAAATATTGAAGAATTGAAATCCGCTCTGCATTCCAGAGGAATTACTTTGGAAGAAATTATGAGTCAGGCAATGCCAGAAGAACTGAAAAATAAGATTTTGCTCAGTGTTTATGACGAGTTAAAGTCTTTGCGTAAAGCTGTGATTTTGAATATGATGGCCGACATGCAAAATATGTCTCCGGAAAAGGTTGCTTGGAAGGACGAATGGGAGGATCTGATTTCTTTTGAAGAAATATGCAATGTTTTTGATATGGGGGGAATTGATATATTGGAAAACAGCAGTGTAAAAGACTTTTTTAAGGATAAAAAGTTTTAATCGTTTATCAGTATTTAAAACAGTGAAAGCAGATTCCATAAAAAGAATCTGCTTTCGTTTTTTTAGTGGCGCCCTCCTTGTTGTCCGCCACGGTGATGCTGTGGTGGTGGCGGAGGAGGAGGCGGTGTCGGCCGATGGTACCTATACCGCGGGGGCGGAGGTGTCGGCCGATAGTAATTGGTATAATAGCCGTAGCTGTTATACCTATACTGCGGCTGATAGGTCGGTCTTGTTATTACGACCTGATATGGTGTGCAGCTAGCCGCAAAAACTGCCAACACCAAGATAACTAATAAGTTTTTCATTTCTTTTTCTTTTTATTTTTATTTAATAATTTTTTTCAGTCTTGATACTATCATAAAAAAACTTTTTTGTCTATATTTTATTTTAAATTTTTGGGATTCAAGAAAATTTTGCATAAAATATTGTTAAAAACTGTGATAAATATTTGTAAAAATCAATAAGATATGCTATGATTGGACAAAAGAAGAGAGAATCGGAGAGAGGAATGAACGGCGCAGATTTTAAAAGAATTGAGGATATAAAAAAGAAACACCCAAGAAAGCGTGTTCTTCAAAAGAATCTGTCAGCGCAAGTTGAGAGCAAGAAAGAGCAACCTAAAAAAGGAAGATGGTTAAAATATATTCCTTTTGCCATGCTCGGTTTTTCTTTGTTTGCAAAGAAAGCTGATGCGCAAACTCCGCAAAAAGCGCCAACACAAACAGTGGTAAAAAAAGCAGGACAGCCGGTAAAAGCTGATACTACATATTTTTATAATACCTCTTCTATGTATAATGAAATTATGAATATGGCAGTGGAAGAAGTTTTGGAAAATCCGGATTTTGTTAAAGATGTTGCTAATGATGCCAAGTTTATTGCAGAAATTTCTAAGAATCCGGAAATTATAGCTGATATATGTGAAAAAGCGGGGATGAATACTATTGGAAATTTTGATATTAGCGGTTTTGATTGGACTCCCGGTTATCTCCAAGCATTAAAAGGCGGGAAAAACGCTAATACCCTAATCAAAAATATAAACCTAGTCAGAAATGGGAATCCCGATGGCCGCAGTTGCCTTGGTGCTGTTAACAATGCCCTAAATAAAATAGATGCTGCTTGTTATGTCAGTACTGTGCATCAGGCTATTCCTATGTTGCTATCTAATCCCAACTTGGTGAATCTTGAAAATGTGCCTTATGATTGCTATATATTCTTGCCTAACGGAACGGTAGGTGCTCAGGATGAGAACCCTGTTTATCCGAAGGTAGTAACCGGGCATATATGGCTGAAGCAAAATGTTAATGGGGTTGCAGAACAGGTCTATGGGCCAGAACATAGACCAGTGCCTGAAGATAGTATGAGAAACCGCAGAAACGATACATGGTATGGCGATGCTTATGTTTTTGCCCCAGCAGATAATATTGTAACTCGCGGCAATAATAATAATGCTCCAACTAAAGATGCGCCTAAAGCCGAAGATTTGTTATTGGTTCTTATGTCACAAAAACGCTACAAGGGCGATATAAAAGAAATGTTGATTATGCTCGGAGAAAAAGATCCGCAAACTTTGGCTGTTCTTTATATTGAGCATTCTAATCTGAAAAATATGTATGGACTTGATCAAATTGCCAAGCCTTCCAAGACAACAAAAACGGCAAAGGTTACAAAAGAGCAAAGCAATAAACAACACATTGATGAAAATACAAAGGAAGACAAAGGCGATTCAGTAAAGCAGCATTTGACAAGAGCTGATAAGCCTCTAAAAGCCCCAAGTGATAAAAGCAAATTGTTAAAGGCAAGAGATATTGCCGCGCTCATAAGCGATAGAAATAATCGAGTTTAAATAATGGTTTACAATCACGAGAAAATTAATTATATTGTCCTGTAGTTTTTTTAGGAGTGTTTTGTTATGAATAAAATTTTAAATTATATAAAAAACGGTAAAGGCTGCGGTTTGAAGTTTTTGCTTTTATATTCTTTGATACTGTCGATTATTTTTGGTATAGAAATTAAGGTTTTGGGCGATAATTTTGTGCCTGAAATGCAGAGCGCTGCCGAAAAACTTTTGCCGGTTAAAATTGAGAATGGAACCATTATCGAGCCGAATAATGAGATAAAATCGGTTAATTTGAACTTTGGCGGCGTTATCTTTCCTCTCGTGCTCGATACTACCGTTGATACAATTGATCCGATTGGTTTGAACCCGGGAATTTATATTGCCAGAAAAGCACTTTATTCAGTCAGTGAAAAAGATATAAGAGTTATTGATTTTCAGGAAAATATGGACCTCTTGCAGGGAAATTATACTGACTTGTTTAAGAAAATTGTTTGGTTTATTTCTATTATAACTGTATTTATAGCTTGGATTATGCCTTTTGTCGGATATACTTTGTGTGCGGTTTTATATGCCTTTTGCGGACAATTTATTGCGAAAGTTAAGAAATTATCACTTGATTTTGCGGCGGCAATGCGTTTGGCTGTTGTTGCTTATTTGCCTACATTGTTAATCGTTCTTGCTTTGAATTTGGTTCGTCTGCATTTTTCATTTTGGTTTACGTCTACGGCAGTGCTGTTGTTGGAATATATCATAGTTTCTGCGATGCTGCCTGATGATAAACAAGAAAAACCGAAAGGAAATAAGGAAAACAAAAAAGGTTAACAAAATCCAGTTATAAAAAAAATACCTCAAAAGCAATTTTGAGGTATTTTTTTATAGAGTTTTAATATTGCAGCTTTTGCACAAAAAAATATTCCATAACCGAGAAAATACCATAAACTATGACATATAATCCTATTATGGTGCTAATTGTCAGAACTCCGATGAATGGATATGCCAAAATTAGGAATGAAAACAAAATCCCGATGATTCCGGTGGCAAGACTCCATACCCATGGCAACTGTATTTGGTGCAAACGATAGGCGCCGACAGACTGGATGACACCTATGGATAAGCACCCAATTGCAAATATAATCGGCAGAGTGGCGGCGGTTACTCCAAGATTGGTAACAAAAATAATGCCGATAAAAACATCCAATATACCTACAAAAAGTTCCCATCCGGACTGGAAAGAAAATGAGGTTACAATATAACCAATTCCGGCGATAATAAAAGCTATGCCTATGTAGAGCACCAATGCAAGCAGACTTGCCAACGGATTTAGAATTATGAAAAATCCTAAAATTGTCATAATGATACCGATACACATGCGCCAAAACAGGATTTTTTTGATCGTTTGTTCTTTTTCAAGCATATTTATACCTCCTTATATATGTTGCTTTGAATAATATATAAGCATTTTTCAGGTGAGTTTTAGGAGGTGAGATTAAAAAAATTTATAAGCCGCCATCCGGATCATATGGTTTTTCATAATCGTCTTGATCTGATGAATTGTCTTGATAAGTCGGCCTGCTCTGCCGCTGAGGATATTGTGGTTGATAATATTGCGGCGAATAATGCTGTGGAGGATATTGATATTGTTGCTGAGGATATTGCGGTTGCGAATATTGTTGATTTGCTTCCATTTCTCGCTGTTTTTGCTGTTTTAACATTTCTTCTTCTTGTTTGAGACCATAAATTGCATTAATCACCGTATCGCGAAATTCACGCGGTCTGTTAATGTCTTCAATATAAATTCGACTTTCGTCGTTGCCAACCTGAATGGCAACATCGGCCGCACCGAACAAGCGTTGGATTATGGATTGGGAAATCTGGACATCGTTTATCTGGGCAAGAGGTATATCTTTTTCTCTAATATTGATGATACCGCGTCTGATATACACTCTTTGGTTGGTAACGGCATATATTTTGAGACGATTATCTATCCTTTTGTATATATAAGGAATTAAGAGGCAAAGACCTCCGACAATGGAAAGCGTTGTCAGCTTAAAGTTTTTGCCGAGCCAACTCACGGTTAAACCATTTACCGCGCCGGTGAATACCATCAAGAAAAGGATGATGGCTATCGACATAAACAACATGGGCAACACAAAAACTTTATAGCTGAAGTGAACCTCAATTTTTACATATTCGTTTGCTCTTAATATCTGCGACATACGGCTGCCCTCTATATAACATTTATTTGATTATAAAATATTTTTTTTATTAACGCAATAATTTTGACTTATTTTTATATTATGTTATGATAAAAGCAAAAAAAATGAACTTTGAAACCATTATTTTCGTTTTAGACCTTGTAAGGAGGTTGTTATGGATAAAATTTCGGAACTGCTGAGGGAAGCAAAGCCCTTATATTTGAAACGCAAGCGCAGACGCAACCAGATGAAAATTGCTTTTACCGCTGTTGTGGCCGCGTTTATGTTTTTGGTTGTAATGCCGCAAAATATATCTCTTAGAGATGGTGGACAGTGGCTTGATTATGAACAATATATCTCCGCCGGTTCATCTATTGAGGATATGGGGCTGCCGGTTGATGAATATGGGTTGTTGATGGTCAGCTGATGAAGAATATTATCCTGGAAAATAAAGGGCTTATACGCTCGGTAATCCGCAAAATGACGGGGTCTTATAATGATGATATTGAGCAAGAAGTTTACATTAAAACTTGGCGCAATATGGATAATTATGAGGAGCAAGGTAAGTTTAAGCAATGGCTTTGCGCGCTTACGGCGAATGTGTGCCGCGACTATTTTCGCTCTAAATCAGTTCGTGAACAAAATGCGGCTGTCGATGATGAGGAAATTCTTGAAAATATCGCAACTCCGGCAACGCAAGAAGAACAATTGGATGCCAAAATGAGGCAGAAAATTATTTTGAAAGCCGTTGATGAGTTGCCGTATAAAATGCGCAGAGTTATTGAGCTGTATGAGTTTGAGGATATGCCTCTTGAAAAAATTGCAAAAAAGCTCGGCGTTCCTGAGGGAACTGTTAAATCGAGACTTTTTAATGCAAGAAAAATACTTGGTCAAAAACTTTCGTTCTTAAAAGGAGAATAATTATGAGAAATAAATTTTTGTTGTCATCTTGTTTGTCAGCAATGTTGGTTTTTGGGGCAAATGCTTTCGCTGTCGAAGATGTTGTGCCTGCAGATGTGCCGCCGGCTCCTCAACATCAACAATTTGAAGGGAAAAAAATGCACGAAATGCATCAGAAAAAATTGGCTGAAGATTTGGGCTTGACCGCCGAACAACAGGCAAAAGCCGAGGCCATTCGTAAAGCAGATTTTGAAAAAATGAAACCGCTCATAGAAGAGATGAAGGCTTTGCACGAGAAAATGGATAATATGAGAAAAGAAAATTTGGAGGCCTTTAAGGAAATTTTGACACCTGAACAAAAGGTGAAGTTTGAAAATATTATTGCTCAACATAAGGAAAAAATGGGAAATGCTCCAAAACCTTATTTAGGTAAGCCCATGGGAATGGATAGAAGACATAAACTTCATAATCAATAATGATAAAAAAAGACCCGGCATGATGCCGGGTCTTTAGTTTGTTAGCGGATATGTTTTACGGCAATATTAACGATATATTTCAGCCAACGAATTATAGTCTTTTGCTCGCGAACGCGCAACTGACTCCACCAATTTAAGCAACGACGGAAGAATCCTTCTTTTGCCTTTGCGCTTCTTACTTCGCCTTTTTTGCTTGTTTGCGGGAGATTTGCCTCTTGTTCTTCTTTTGGGAGAATCTTTTCCCAACCGGAGAGTTTTTTGTTATATTTTTCCAAAATTCGGGCAATTTCATCATCCGGAACATAGGCGCCGTGAACGCGCTTTATCTCGCCATTTTGCGGCAAAAATAGTGCATCACCTCTGCCAAGTAAATCTTCTGCTCCAGGCATATCCAAAATTGTGCGCGAATCGAACTGCGATGCGACTTTGAAGGCCATTCTGGTCGGAAAATTGGCTTTTAGAATGCCGGTTACAACATCTACTGACGGTCTTTGGGTTGCCAATATGAGATGGATTCCGGCGGCTCGTGCTTTTTGCGCCAAGCGTTGAACGTGGTCATCAACATTTTTGTCGGCGGCAATAAGATCGGCAAACTCGTCAATTACGCAGACAATATATGGCAAAAATTCGCCTTTGTCGTTATATTCACCAATATTGCGGACCATTGTTTCTTCAAAAAGCCCATAGCGTCTTTCCATCTCGTCAACAAGATATTTCAAAACGGAAGCGGCTTGTTTGTTGTCGGTAACTACGGGGCCTAAGAGATAGCTCTTATCGTTATATACCGAAAATTCTATTCTCTTGGGGTCTATCAGGACAAACTTTAATTCACTCGGTTTTTTGATGCTGATTAAGGATAGAATAAAGCAATTTAGGGCAACCGATTTTCCGGAGCCGGTGGTACCGCCAATCAACAAGTGGGGCATTTTAGCAAGGTCTGCAAATACCGGTTTTCCGGCTATATCAGCTCCGATATAAAGTGGTAACGCTCCTTTTTGTTTTTTGAACTCTTCTGAGGCGACAACTCCTGAAAAATCTACTATCTGCATGGTGTCGGCGGCAATTTCAAAGCCCAGTTTTTGGGTGCCGGCAATCGGCTCGACACGCAGTGATGTTACGCCCATTTCTCGCGCTATGTCCGGAAGAGAAGCAGTGATGTTTTTGATTTTGGTGCCGGCTTCGGGCAAAAACTCTATTTGTTTGACCATAGGACCGACATTTATTCCGGTAACTTCGCCTTTTATCCCATAGTGAGAAAGTATTTCAGTTAAGTCTTGCATTGTATCCTCTTATAGTTTGGTTAGTTTTAGGGCAATTTGTTCAGCCATTTGGTTGATGAGCTGACTTTGGGCTTTGACAACATTGTTCAAATTGTCATCTACTGGCTCGCTGAAACGGCTGCGACCTTGATAGATGATATTACCGTTTTTGAAAATTGTCCACCACGAATCAAGCGCAACTTGTTGGTTTAGGGTAATGTCAAATTTGCTGATTTCTACGCTGATTGTATAATCAAAATTTTCAGATATATATGTTTTGGGTTTTATGGTTGCTTTGGGCATATATAATGACATGTCGTCGGCCAAAATTCTGGAAATTGCATAACTCAACGGCTCTGCCCAGCGGTTGAATTCAGAAATTTTGAGTTCTGATGAGTCTGCTTCTTGCATCACCATTTGCGGGCGATCGGCATATTTTGGGACAATAACTTCATCTATACCGACAGTTATATTTTTTTGTGAAATGACAACATCTTGGCTTGCGGCTTGCAAGTGGTAAAATGTCGAAGGTTTGCTTATGCCGCAACCGGCGAGCAGTAAAACAAATAGAAATACGATTTTTTTCATTTTTTAATATCCTCCTTTTCCTCTTAACAGCGCTTCGGGGTGACGTTCCATATAGTCGGCAAAATTGCCCAAAGTTTTGGCGGCCGATGAAATGTTTTGCATAGCTTGGTTGAAGCTATCCAAAGTTGTCGGAATATTGCGTGTTCTATCCGGAACAACCGAAAAATCGCTGACAAGTTTTTGCATTTGCGGCACAACGTCATGGTTGAGACTGTCCAAAAACATATTGACTTTTTTGAAAGTTTCTCGGAGCGGAATTTCTTGTATGCCTTGAGAAATTTCGGCCATTTGCGAGAGAACAGTCGGAATTTCGGGGCGGTTATCTTCTGTGTGAGCTCTATATGTTGCTTTGTCTTCCTCTGGTATAAATTCCAGCTCTATCATAAGCTGTCCGGTGAGATAATTTTGGGTTGCAAGCCGCGCTCTCAAACCTTTGGCGACCAATTCTTTCAAAACCTGCCGAGCACTTTTACGAGGCTGTTTCGAGGTCAATTTTTTGGCACTGAATGAAACATATACCGGAATGCTGAAGTTTAGATCCTGCAAATCAGTTATAATATCTATTTTTGCCACTTTGCCGATAGATACACCTTTAAAAACTACCGGAGAACCTACATCTAAACCTTTTATGGATTCGGAAAAGTGCATTACCACCAAGTTTTTGTCGTTGCTTACTATCTTTTCGGATACAAACATACCGATAATTGCGGCAAATAAGGCTATTCCGCTGATGATAAAAAGACCTATCAGTTTGTTATTTGGTTTTTTGCGCATCTTTTTGTTTTCCTCTGGTTAAAAATTGATAAACTGTTTCATTGGGCGGATTTTTCAGCATTTCGACGGGATTGCCCTGTCCGACAATCGATTTGCTGGTGCCATCCAAAAAAATCGAATTGTTGCCAATGGCAAATATTGAGGCAAGTTCGTGAGTTACAATAACAATGGTTGTGCCGAGACTGTGATTTATATCCAAAATCAAATCATCTAACAATTTTGAACTGATTGGATCGAGCCCGGCTGATGGCTCGTCAAAATATACAATTTCAGGATCTAGAGCCAAAGCTCTTGCCAAGCCGGCGCGCTTTTTCATACCGCCGCTGATTTCTGACGGATAGTATTCTTCAAAACCGGCAAGCCCTACCAATGCCAGTTTTAGTGATACCAGTTCTTTAATTTGCTCATCCGTGTAATCTCGGTATAGTTGCAAAGGCAAAGCAACATTTTCCGCCAAAGTCATGGAGCTGAATAAGGCGCCGCTTTGATATAAAATCCCGCTGTCTTGCATTATTTGTTTTTTTTGCTGTTGGTTTGTGCCGGTAAAATTTTTCCCGTTTATGAAAATTTTGCCGCTTATGGGAGGGACCAATCCCGTCAATACCCGAAGAAGACTGCTTTTTCCGCAGCCGGAACCGCCCATAATCACAAAAATGTCATGCTTATTAACATTAAAGTTAATTTCTTTTAAGAGAATATTATCGCCATATCCGACAGTCAGTTTTTCTGCTATAATTTGTTTGGTATCATCACTCATATTTCAAGCTCCTGACATATTACGGTGATTATACCGGTCATCACTATCATCCAAATTATGGCCGAAACAACCGCTTTGGTCGTTGAAACACCGACACTGTCGGCATTGCGTCCGCAATATATGCCATAATAGCAACCGCAAACGGCAATAACAATTCCAAAAACAAAGCCGTGAAAAATGCCGACCAAAAAGTTATTTAAGCTTATGGCATTAACCGACATCTCATAATATTTTTGTATCGGTATGCCGAGCATGGTTACTCCGACAAATCCACCGCCCAACATTCCCATAATATCTGACCACATGGTCAAAATCGGCATGGTAACTACCAAGGCCAGCATACGCGGTGTTACCAAAAAATCTACCGGATTTATGCCCATGGTTTTCAGGGCATCAATCTCCTCGTTTACCTGCATTGTGCCGATGGCAGCGGCGTAGGAGGCTCCGGTTCTGCCGGCCATGATTATGCCGGTCATTATTGCTCCCATAATGCGTGTCATACCGATGGTGACCAAGCTTGCTACATAGATTTGCGCTCCGAAACTGCTGAGTTGGACGGCACCGACAAATGCCAATATCAAACCGACCATAAAGCTTATCAAAGAAACTATCGGCAGAGCATTGAGACTGCAGGCCTCCAATGCGAAAGAAAAATCTATTCCGCGCATTTGCGATTTTCCGATTATGACTTTGCCAAAGGCCTTGATTGATTGTCCAATAAAAGCCAGCCCTTTGCAAAAACTTTTGTATATATCATAGCCCCACGCACCAATTGCCTCCAAACTAAATGACGACTTTTGCTCCGGTGACGGGGGATTGCGATTGACCGCAAATGCCAAATTGATCAGACTGCTCAAGCCTTGCGGAAAGCTCTTTGGCTCAATATTTATCTTTCGAAAATCGGCAATTTTTATCAACTCAAACAATATAACAACCAAGGTCGAATCCCACTGCCCGAGATTTTTGGCATCAATAGCAATTTTATTTATGGCACTATTTTTCGCAACATCGTATAAAGCACTTTTTTGCTTTTGGTTATCATATAAAAGATAGTCGCCGGAGAGAGTTATCTTCAGCAAATCTTTGTTTATTTCATATTTCAAATCTTCATTCATTACTATAATTTATTATCTTTTATAATTATATCAATGAAAATTGCCTGCTAAACAGCAATATCCTGCAATTTTTTTATAATTTCCTCATCAGCAGGAGGAAATTTGTATTTATTCATATCACTCGCCTTTACCCAAGCAGAATTTTGGTGAACATTGAGTTTGATTTTAGCATTTTCGGGAATGGTTACCATATAAACATGGAGACAAAACTCATTTTCGGGATAGCGGTAGGTTGTATCCATTATATGTTTGCCGACAGTTGCTTCAATATTAAGTTCTTCCCTTAATTCTCTTTTGAGGCATTCTTCAATACTCTCGCCTTCTTCCTGCTTTCCGCCTGGAAATTCCCAAAGTCCGGCCAAAGGTTTGCCTTCGGGACGTTGTCCGATAAAAATTTTTCCGTCACGGACAATAATTCCTGTGCCTACATCTTTCATATTATGCTCCCAGTTTTTGCAAAGCTTGTTGAACACGTTTTACGGTCTCTTCTTTACCTAAAATAACCGCAATTTCGGTAGCACCGCCTGATGTAGTTTCTTTTCCGCTCAAGGCTATGCGCAAGGGATAAAGAATTTGCCCGTTCTTCATTTCATTTGCTACGGCCAAATTTTTCAACTGTTCAAACAGATTTTCGTTGCTCCAATCGGAAACGGTTTGCAGTGCAGGCAAAACCAGAGCCAAGGATTTTTTCGCAACTTCGGTATCAGTTTTCATTTTTTTGTTGGTATATAAATCCAATGAATAATCCGGCATTTGCTCCAAAAAGTCGGTTTGGGCAGCTATATCATTGAATGTTTCGATACGAGGCTGAAGAACGCTACTCAACATCGGCAGATTGAGATTGCGGGTTAAATATTTTTGATAATAAGGCATTGCCAATTCGTGGAATTTTTCGCTTGAGAGTTCACGAATATAGCAACCGTTCATCCATGTCAATTTTACAATATCAAAAATAGCCGGCGATTTGTTCAAGCGTTCGGTAGTAAAACATTTTTTGAGTTCCTCAAGTGAAAAAATTTCTTGGTCGGTGCCGGGATTCCAACCCAACAAGGCAATATAGTTCAAAATTGCTTCGGGTAAATAACCTTTTGCTACCAAATCTTGGAATGAAGCGTCGCCGTTGCGTTTGCTCAATTTGTGCTGGGCATCTTTCATGACTTGCGGAACGTGAACATAAATCGGCGGTGTCCAACCGAATGCTTCGTAGATAAGATTATATTTCGGAGTTGAGGAAATATATTCATTTCCGCGAACAACGTGGCTGATTTGCATCAAGTGATCATCAACAACGTTGGCAAAATTGTAGGTCGGTAAACCGTCGGTTTTGAGCAAAACTCCTTCATCAAGTTCATCATAATCAATTTCTATATCCCCGTATACTTCGTCATGAAAGTGGGAAACACCTTGTTTGTTGATGGTTTGACGAATGGTGTATGGCTCTCCTTTTGCTACGCGGGCTTTTGCTTCTTCTAAAGGAATATGTTTGCAGGGGTCTTTGAATTTGGTCGGAATTTTATTTTCTTCTTCGTCGTTTTCTTCTTCATCATGTGCGGCACAAAAGCAATAGTGAGCTCCGCCGAGTTCTACCAATTTGTGAGCATATTCCTGATATATTTTCTTTCTTTCCGACTGAATATACGGGCCAAAATCACCGCCGATATCAGGACCTTCGTCCCAATCCATATGAACAGTTTTGAGAGTATTGTAAATGATGTCGGTAGAGCCTTCAACATAACGCTTTTGGTCAGTATCTTCAATGCGCAACAAAAAATCTCCGCCTTGAGATTTGGCAATTAAATACTCATATAAAGCCGTGCGCAAGTTGCCTATGTGCATATATCCGGTTGGTGATGGTGCAAAACGTGTTCGTATTTTCATTTTTTATTCCTTATGACTTGATTAAAACTTTTGCTGCCGCTCTTGCCTCGTCGCTGATTTTTTCACCGGCAAGCATGCGGGCGATTTCTTCTTCGCGTTCTTTAGAAGATAAGAGCGTGATATAGGTGGTGGTTATATTGTTTTCTGTTTGTTTGAATACCTTAAAATGACTTTGTCCGCAAGCGGCAACCTGCGGTGAGTGAGTTACTACCAAAACTTGTTCTTTTTCTGCCAAATCACGCAAGCGAGTGCCAACGGCTTGGGCGGTGGCACCGCCGATGCCGGCATCCACTTCGTCAAATATCATGGTTTTTTGTTCTTTGTCGGCGGCAAGATTAACTTTGAGTGCCAGCATAAAGCGTGCTAATTCTCCGCCGGATGCAATTTTGTTCAAAGGCCCTTGCGGAGAATTCGGATTGGTAGAAACCGTGAACGAAACATTATCTGTTCCAAAAGAATTCCATTGGCTTTCCGGCAATTCTTCGATTTTGGTAATGAAAGTTGCTTTTTCCATTTTGAGCGGTGGCAGCTCTGCCATAACTTTTTCATCTAATTTACTTGCCGCTTGATGACGGAGTTTGCTCAACTCTTTGGCTGATTGCAGATATTGAAGGCGCATTTTTTCTTCTATTTTACTGAGTTCCAGTAAATTATCTTCTCCATTTTCAATGGTGGCAAGTTTTTCTTGCATTTCTTGTAATTTTTGCGGAAGATCATCAATCGAAACCTGATGTTTGCGCGCGGCAGAGCGCAGAGCAAAAAGCCTTTGTTCTATTTGATCTGCCTCGTTGGCATTATAACTCAGGCCTGCTGTTGCATCTTCTATCTGGCGGACAGATTCATCAAGATTTATAATAGATTGTTCTAAAGTATCGGCAATTTCACCATATTTGTTATCCAACAGGTTGTTGATGCGACTGATTGCGTTCTCGGCACGGCGGATTGAGGAAAAAATATCATATTCCTGCGTCAAGGAAGAATATGCCAAATTAAAACTTTCCATTATTTTTTCGGAATTCATAATTTCGGTGCGGCGTTTGCTTAAACTTTCTTCTTCACCGAGCACCGGTTTTAGCTTTTGCAATTCGTCAACCCAGGCTTTCAAATTATCTTCTTCCTGTCTTGAATGTTCAAGCTGTTGCAAAGCTTTTATACGGTTGTTCACGGCTTGTTTATACTGATTATAAAAATTTTTAACTTGCTCAAGTTTTGCAGGATAATTTCCGTAGTTATCAAGTATGCCAATATGGTTTGCCTGATTAAGCAGGCCTTGATTGTCAAACTGACCGTGAATTTCAACAAGTTCGGAGGCAAATTCTTTGAGTAATTTAAGTGATACGGGCTGGTCATTGATAAATATTTTGCTCTTGCCATCAGCGCTTAAACTTCTTTTGATGATTATCGAGCCGTCAATTTCGATATCGTTTTCTTTGGCAATTGTATTTATGTTGCTTTTTGATGAAGGAGCTGAAAATGTGGCGGTTACAGAAAGCTTGTCGGTGCCGTTGCGGATTAAATCGACATCAGCGCGGTTCCCCATAACCAATCCGAGAGCCCCCAACAATATTGATTTTCCGGCGCCGGTTTCGCCGCTTAGAATAGTAAAACCGGATGTAAAATCTACATCCAGTTTTTCAATCAAGACAAAGTTGCGAACCGACAGACTTTCGAGCATAGACTATCCTTTGATGAGAGATGCTGATTTGGCTGTCCAATCACCTTTGGGATAATTATATTCCAAAATTTTATATGCGTTCGAAGCTTCGCTCTTCATGCCTAGGAGAGTATAAATTTCTATCTGACGGTATAAAGCTTCTTCTATGTATTTTGTTGTTTGGTAATTGTTAACAACGTTGGAAAATCTGTTCAATGCCGAAAGATAGTTATGTTGTTTTAGGTAAAAACGTCCGACTTCCATTTCTTGTCCGGCGAGGTTGTCTTTGGTAAAAATAATTTTTTGTCTGGCATCCGGCGCATATTTTGACATTGGGAAACGTCTTACCAGCTGCTCAAGTGCTTTCATTGCTTTTTGAGTTTTTCCTTGATCACGATTAACATCGGAAATTTGGTCAAAATAGCAAATTGCTTTCAGATAATAGGCATAAGCAATATTTTCGTTGCCGGGGTGAAAACGGATGAAACGATCAAGCGACATTACCGCTTCATCATAATTCTCGGCCTTATAATGTGAATATGCTCCCATCAATTTGGCCTCGGTTGCCCATTTGGAATATGGATATTCAAGCTCAACTTTTTCAAAAGTTTCGGCAGCTTTTTTATATTTTGTTTTGGCTAGTTGTTTGTGGGCTTTGTTATATAAACGCTCCACGGAAAGATGCTCATCTTGGTCTTCTTTTTCGGTTGAAGCACAAGAACTCAGCATTGATATTGCTATAAAAGCAAAGAGAAATAATTTTATTTTTGCCATTTTACACCACTTTATAATTAGAATTATCACTAAACAATTTTTTTAATACTTCGTTATTATGAAAATGTCCAGTCTTGTCGGCATTTAATGCCCCGATTATAAAATATCCCGAAGAATACATATCGCCTATGGCATCCAAAACTTTGTGATTTACACATTCAAATTTGTGTTTCATACCGTCGGGATTGAGCACACTGTCACCGTCCAAAACAAGCGCATTGTCAAGACTTCCGCCCTTTATCAGACCGATTGATTGGAGATAGTCTATTTGTGTTTTTTCGCAAAATGTGCGGCATTGCGCAATCTCCGTAACAAATATTTTTTCATCAATAAGACCGTGAAACTCTTGATGTCCGACAATCTTTGAGGGAAATTCTATCGTAAAGTCAATTTTCAGCCCTTCATCAAAAGGTGATAGGGTAATTTTGTTGTTTTTATTATCTATAAACTCCACTTCTTTCAAGATTTTTAAGTATTTGCGCGGAGCGTTTTGTTTGGTTAGCGGGATTTTCTTTAGGGTTTGGTATAAAAACTCTGCGCTGCCGTCCAAAATCGGAATCTCCGGATTTGAGACTTCTATCAACGCATTATCAATGCCCAAAATATATAGCGCAGACATTAAGTGTTCAATTGTGCTTATCAAGTTGCCATGATTGTCGGCCAAACAAGTGCAGTTACGCGTATCTTTTACATTTGAATATAGTGCGGAAACAGGCTCGGCATCAGAAATATCTGAGCGTTTGAAGATTATACCGGTGTTTTCTTCTGCCGGTTTTATAACCAATTTTGACGGTAAGCCGGAATGAAGGCCAACTCCGTTTATTTCTACTGATTTTGATAATGTCTGTTGTTGCATTTTTCTCTCCTTATAAGAAAAACAGGCAGCCTGTAAGCCGGGTTCTGTATTCCACTATCTTTGCGCAGCAAAGGTTGGAATGATAGTCATTCATCTTGGCGAAACATTGCTGCAACGCTCATCGCGACCTACCTCTGGAGTGGAGTGGAAACGCCCCATGTAACTTTTATTAAAAAAGCTCTCCTAACTTGGTCTTGCTTCAAACAGGGTTTACCTATGCCAAAATTATTGCTAATTTTGCGGTGAGCTCTTACCTAGCCTTTTCAACCTTACCAAAGCAGTGTTTGGCGGTAATTTTCTGCGGCACTTTCCCTTGGATTGCTCCAGCCAGACGTTATCTGGTGTTTTGTTTCCATAAAGCCCGGACTTTCCTCATCCGCGGATTTTACCTTCCGTAATGCGACTATCCGGCTGCCTGTGTATAAAATTAGTATATTCACAAGGAAAAGCAAGAAAATTTTTGTTTTTTATAAAAAAAATATCATTTTCTTGTATCCCTTTGTGTGCATGACTTTGAAGAGTGTTTTGCTCGTAAAAATACAGAACAAACAAAGAACATCGAGAAAAAAACTAAAATTTCCCATTGATTCCCAAAAAATCCCATGCTATACCATAGGAAGTTGTCAACTAATTTAACAAGGAATCGGCTTTGAGAAAGACTTTTCTCTTTATGGATACAGTAGTCAATAAGGTGGACGCCAAAGGGCGCGTCTCATTGCCTTCAGACTATCGTGCAATTGTTAAAGAATTATCAACGGAGATTGTTTGTTATCGCAGCCTTACTTCTCCTTGCATTGAGGGCTGTGCCGAAGAATTGCTTGAAAAAATTGCCGCAGATATGGAAACCTCACTTGATTTCTTTTCGCAAACACAAGATGAGCTTACTAACTTGATTTTTGGTGATGCCAGAAGATTTTCTTTTGACAGCACCGGTAGAATTTTGCTCTCTGAAAAATTGTTAAAACATGCTCAAATCACAGACACTGCAGTTTTTGTCGGTAAAGGAAGAAAATTCCAAATTTGGAATCCGGAAAATTGGGCAAAAGAAGAAAAGAGGATTCGTAAAGAGATTGCATTAAAAAGACCATCTTTAACAATGAAAGGCGGCAACTAGAATGATGCAGAAACATATACCGGTTATGCTTAATGAAGTTATTTCAAGCTTGGCTCCGACATCGGGAAAGGTATATGTTGACGCAACTTTCGGTAACGGCGGATACAGCGAAGCGATTCTTAAAAAAGCAGATTGCAAAGTTGTTGCTATTGACAGAGATCCCAATGTTTGCGCAAGAGCCGATGAGTTTAAGAAAACTTATGGCAAGCGTTTTGATTTTTGCCGCGGGTGTTTTGCCGATATCGATTCTTTGGTAAATGAAAATGTTGACGGCATTGTGTTTGATATCGGCGTTTCATCTATGCAACTTGATGAAGCAGACAGAGGGTTTTCTTATGCCAAAGAAGCAAAGCTTGATATGAGAATGTCTTGTCAGGGTGTTTCGGCTTTTGATTTAGTCAATAAGCTTTCGGAAAAAGAGCTGGCAGATTTGATTTATAACTACGGCGAAGAAAGAAAATCGAGGCAAATTGCTTCGAAAATTGTCGAAGCAAGAAAGACCAAACCCATTCAAACAACAACCGAGTTGGCTGATATCGTGCATCAGGTTTTGTATAAGAAAAACGGTGCTCCGGATCCGGCAACAAGGACTTTTCAAGCTTTGAGAATTGCTGTTAATGATGAGTTGGCGCAGTTGGAACAAGGTTTGAAAAACGGACTTAAAATTCTGCGTGAGGGCGGAAAAATGGTTGTTGTTACCTTTCATTCGCTTGAAGACAGAATTGTTAAAAACTTTTTTGCGCAAAATACAAGTAAAAAAATTCATGTTTCACGCTACGGCAATAATAAAAATGTTTCTAAATTCGCATTTGCAGAGTGTTCCAAAGCAATTGTTCCTTCGGCTGAAGAAATTGCTCAAAACTCACGCGCTCATTCTGCAAAATTGCGCTATGCAACAAAATCTATGGAGGTAAATGATGATGAGTAATACAAAACCGGCTGTTATTTGTTTGTGGTTTACGCTCACTATATTGGTGGCTTTCGGAACTTTTGTTATGAAGAATTATGTTGCAGATTTGGAAAAAGAATTGGCACAAATTAACAGAAAAATCAATGATGATGTCAGATCTATTCATATTCTAAAAGCAGAGTGGAGCCATCTGAACAATCCGGAAAGATTGCGCAGTTTGGCCACAAAACATATATCACTTGAGCCGGTTAAGCCGGAGCAAATTATCAGTTATGCTTCTTTGCCTTTTGATTATGAATCAGATGATGTTACGCGTAAGATGATTGCCAGACAAAATATTACAAATACGGCTGAAAAAAACAAAGAATTGCGCCAATTAGCAAAGGTTCAGAGATAGGATAGGTCAATGTTTTGGCGGAAGAGTGAAAAAAATAAATTTTATATTTTAGGAGAGGAGATTAAGGTTAATCGCTCTTTTTCCAGTTATAATATTGAAAAAGATCCTATATTGAGATGCCGCGCACGAATCGCCCTCCCGATATTGGCTGTGGCTATTGCATATTTGATTATTGCAACAAAAACTTTTATGGTTTGTTGGCAGGGATATACCCCTCAAAAAGAGACTGTGGATGAAGATGATTTGCCGCAGGTGCAGATTAATAATCCGATATCTCGTGCAGATATTTTGGACCGCAATGGTGCTATTTTGGCCACATCTTTGCCTACTGTTAATTTGTATGCCAATCCCGACAAGATTAAAAATAAGGTAGAAGCAGCGACAAAACTGAGCGAACTTATTCCCGATATGCTGTATGAAGATATTTTAGCAAAATTGAGCTTAAAGAAAAACTTTGTTTATGTTAAACGCAATCTTTCTTTGGCGCAAAAATATCAAATTTATGCTTTAGGAATTGAGGGGTTGGGCTTTGAGGATATGGAAAAAAGAGTTTATCCTCATAAGAATTTGTTTGCTCATATTTTGGGAAAAACAAATGTTGACAATATCGGTATTGCAGGTCTGGAAAAAGAGCTGAACGAAAGATTGACCACTTCCGATTTGCCGTTACGTTTGAGTATTGATGCAGGTGTGCAAGATACAATCAGAGAAAAATTGAGTGCTGCTGTTGCGAAGTTTAATGCAATCGGTGCTTCGGCTATTTTGATTGATGTAAATACAGGTGAAGTGTTGGCTATGTTGTCTTTGCCGGATTTTGATCCTAACTCAAATTCCGTGCCGGATGAAAGAGCTTTATTCAACTTTACCACCAAGGGACTGTATGAACCGGGATCGGTATTGAAGATTTTTAATGCTGCAATGGGCTTGGAGAGCGGGAAAATTAAACTTACAGATAAATTTGATGCCACGAAACCTCTGAAATTGAGATATAATACAATTAAGGATTATCGCGGAGAGAATCGTTGGCTGGATTTGCAAGAGATTTTGATCTATTCTTCTAATATCGGCTCGGCACAGATTGCTTTGAAGGTCGGGAAAAATACTCAACGCAACTTTTTGAAGAGCCTCGGTTTGTTTGATACTGTCGAGGGATTTGAAGTTACCGAAAAAGCTCACCCGAGTTTGCCTAAAAGGTGGGGAGAAGAAACTACGGCTACGGTTGCTTATGGCTATGGAATTTCGGTTACACCTTTACATTTGATTTCGGCATTTTCAGCTGTGGTAAACGGCGGAATCTATCACACTCCGACATTGTTGAAAAGGGACACTCCTCAGGAAGGGCGTAAAGTTATGTCATTAAACACTTCTAAAAAAATGCGCCAACTTTTGAGAGGTGTTGTGGTTAAGGGGTCGGGCAAGAGAGCAAATGTTGCGGGATATGAGGTTGCCGGAAAAACCGGAACGGCACAAAAACTCGTGAACGGCAGATATATTGATAAAAAGGTTATGACCTCATTTATGGCGACTTTTCCGGTCTCTAATCCAAAATATGCTTTGTTCTTGATGATGGATGAACCAAAGGCCAGCAAAGAAACTTTTGGCTTTGCTACCTCGGGATGGAATACAGTGCCTACTGCCGGCGAAATTATTACGGCAATTGCACCGCAACTCAATGTGCAAGCTAATTATGATATAAATGATAAACGAGAAAAATTAATTGAGGCCTCGTATTATCGCGATTAGCATCTATTGGCACAATTCACTTTCTTTGAGATAGTTATCACGCCTATCCAGTTTTTCCTGTTCTATTTGCAGGGTTATTTGAAAACGATTGATTATCGGACGGATTGTTTCGGCATATTTCATATTTAGCTTTTCGACTACTTCTGATGATTTTTGATCCTCTTCAATCGGCATAGCTTTTAGAACAGACAGGGCTTTCTCCATTTTTGATTTTATGGTCGGCAAATAGTATTCTAGAACGGCAATATTTATTTGTTGGTGTTGTTGCTCGTGGCGCAGAGCAACTTTGTAGGTGCAGGTATTCGGAGAAAGTTCTTTGTTGATATAGATAACCGGACTGATATAACCTACAAATACGTCAATCGAGGTTGGAATTACGCATTTTATATCATCAATTATTTTGGTAATGCTGTTAAGTGAAAAAGACCAGTCCATGTCGCACAAAGAAAGACCTGACATATACATATCGGTATTGTGCGGAAGATGTTGCTTTCGGCTCATTATTTGCAGCTGTTTATCGCTGTGAGAAAAATCATAACGCAGTTTTCCGAATGAACTGCTGAGATTTAGTTTTGGTGTTTTGGTATATTGGGCACAAGGATTATATGAAGAATCGGCAGAAGTTTTTTGTGCAAAAGCCGTGTTCGAAAATGCAAAAATGCAAGATGTTAATATAAAAGCAAGATTTTTCATGTATAATATGTTACCATAGATTTATTAAAATTGCGTTTAGGTAGATATGAAAAAAATTGCTTTTTTTACAGTGCTCATCGGGTGTTTTGCCATAAGTATGCTGGCGGCGCAGGCTGGTGGCACTTATGTACGAAAAAAAATTAAACCCAGTTTTTTTATGCCGGAAGAAAAGACGGCAAAAGGAGAAATTTTACCTGCTTTTCCGGCATTGGAAAAGGGGATTTTGAAAGTTAGTGATGACGGGGTTATTTTGGTGAAAAAAAACATAACAAATTATGTTCCATCGGCAAAAGAAAAAGAATTGCCGATGCCGCTAAAAGCCCGGAAACAAAATTCTTATGAAGAAAACGAGGATGTTGCAACAACTTATACTCCGGATGAGGGGCTTGGCGATGATTTTAGCAAAAGCGAAAGATATCTCGCGATGCAAAAGGCTTATAACTATGATTTGCAGGTTATCGCCCAAACAGGACAAGCTCCGCAAAATGAGCAGCTGACTAAAGATTTGCAAAAGATGAGCAGTGAAAAGCGGTTTGAAGTGAAGTAATCAGCGAAAGTTTTCTCAATTTATTAAAAAAAGGAGAGTAGTGACTCTCCTTTTTTGTATTTAAATTTCAAAATTTATTAGTACATTGTCGACAAGACATTGCGGAAGGTTGAAATCTCTTCCAAGGCTTTGCCTGTACCTTTTACCACACAAGCAAGCGGGTTTTCTGCTATCGAAACCGGAAGTCCTGTGGCATCACGCAAAACTTGGTCAAGATTGGTCAACAAAGCACCACCACCAGTCAAAACAATTCCTTTATCAACAATATCGGCAGCCAATTCCGGAGCAGTGTTTTCGAGTGCAATCTTGACAGCTTCGACAATTTGAGCAACCGGATCAGACAGACCTTCGGCAATTTGGCGCTCGGTAATGGTTATTTCCTTTGGAACACCATTCATCAAATCACGACCTCTGACCTCTATGGTTCTGCCCTCGCCTCTGGCCGGCGGACAAGCAGACCCAATTTCTTTTTTGATGCGCTCAGCACTGCTTTCTCCAATCAAAAGATTGTGAGTTCTGCGGATGTAGGAAACAATAGCAGCATCCATTTTGTCGCCGCCGACGCGGACAGAACGGGCATAAACGATGCCACCTAAAGACAAAACTGCAACTTCGGTTGTGCCACCGCCTATATCAACGACCATACTGCCCGTAGGCTCTGTGACAGGCAAACCGGCACCGATAGCTGCAGCCATCGGCTCTTCTATCAGGCGAACTTTTCCGGCACCGGCGGCATCGGCAGACTCCTGAATGGCGCGGCGTTCAACCGCAGTGGAACCGGATGGAACACAAATGATAATCATTGGGGAAACAAACGAGCGGCGATTGTGGACCTTGCGGATAAAATATTTTATCATTTCTTCAGCTATTTCAAAGTCGGCAATAACGCCATCGCTCAAAGGACGAATGGCCGATATATTACCGGGAGTTCTTCCCAGCATAAGTTTGGCCTCGTTGCCGACGGCTTTAACCTGCTTTTTGCCACGTATTTCTTCAATTGCAACAACTGAAGGCTCGTTTAAGACAATGCCTTTGCCTTTGACATATACCAAAGTATTGGCTGTTCCAAGGTCAATTGCCATATCGGCAGACAACAATCCCATCAATCTATTCCACATCAAAATTCTCCGCTAAATTAAAAAATTTAGCTAATTTTTATAACAGTTAACGTTTTTTTGCAATCATTTATATTGTTTTTTCACACAATTTATAAAAGCCTGTTGACCCTCGTAACATTCTCGCAGAATTATGTCGGCCTTAAATTTGTTTCTAAACCAAGTCAGTTGCCTTTTGGCATATTGTTTTGTGTGCAAAACTGCCTGTTCAAAAGCTTGGTCCATTGATGTTTTTCCTTTTAGAAATTCGGCAAGTTCGGGAACACCTTTGGCTGACATTGCAGGCAAGGAAGAAGGCAGATTGCGAGACAGAAGATATTTTACCTCCTCAATGGCGCCATCTGAAAGCATTTTCTTAAAACGAATCTGACAACGATCATCCAAAATGTTTTTCGGGGGCAAAATTGCAATATTGAAAAAAGTTGCTTCAGGAAGCTTTTTTACCATGGGTTGCTGATACCAAAAAGAAATGGTTTTGCCGGTGGAAAGCCATATTTCATAGGCGCGCATTACACGGGTTTTGTCATTTTTATTCAGCATTGTTGCAGATGCCTCATCTATGGTGCAGAGTTTTTTATAGATGTGCTCCAAACCATAATCTTTCAACTCATTTGCGGCCTGTTTTCTTATTTCTTGCGGAGTTTCGGGAATTGGGGTAACTCCGTTAATGAGGTTATCAATATACATACCGGTTCCGCCTACAAAAACCGGTGTTTGGCCTGATTGCCAAATTTTATGCACGCAATCTACCGCCAAATTCAGCCACGAGCAGACGTTGCCTTTTGTGGACTCGTCAAGATAGCCGTATAGTCGGTGCTCAACGATTTTTTGGTCTTCTGCACCAGGGGCGGCGGATATAACCGGGATATGTTGATACACTTGGGAAGCATCGGCGTTGACGATAACGCCGTTATAAAGTTTTGCCAAATCTATGGCTAAAGCAGATTTTCCTGATGCTGTCGGCCCACCGATAACGATTATATTTTGCGACAACTTGCTTCCTCTACCAATATTTGACATAGTTTTTCATAACTGCCGCCGGTATGGATATATTGTTCAGGAACCAGTGAAAGCGGTGTCATACCCGGGGCTGTGTTTATTTCAAGAAAGACAATTCCGTCTTTTTCGTTATAGCGAAAATCGCTGCGGGAAACAGTTTTGCAACCAAGTTCTTTATGGATTTTTTCGGCATCACGAAGGGCTTGGTTGAAAATCGGCTCCGGAATTTCTGCCGGAATAATATGGGTTGTTGCACCATCAGTATATTTAGCGTGATAATCATAAAAACCTTTTTGAGGGCGCATTTCGGTTACTGTCAAGGCTTTTCCCTGCAATACGGAAACTGTCAACTCTTGTCCTTCTATATATTTTTCTACTAAAATCTCTGTGTTTATATCAGAAAAGTCAATATTTTCGAGATCTTGGGCAGAATGAATGATATAAACACCTACACTTGAACCATCGCTGACAGGCTTTATAACATAGGGATAGTCCACATTTGTGCCGTGCTGACAAAACTCGGCAAAAGTCATTTTTTCACCGGCTGGAACTGAAATGCCGATGGATTGGCACAATAACTTGGTCATATGCTTGTCCATGCCTATTGCCGAGGCTTTGAGACCGGAATGGGTATATGGAATTTGCATCATATCTAGAAGGCCCTGAATTTCGCCGTCTTCCCCCCAGTTGCCGTGCAGAGCATTGAAAACAACATCAGGCTTTTCTTTGGTTATGGTTTCAATCAGTTGTATAGAATCGGTCAATTGATGTGGAACAACGTTATAGCCGACTTTTTTTAAGGCGGCTTCAATCCCTTTGCCGCTGGTAATACTGACCTCTTTTTCTGCGGAAAAACCGCCCATTACTACTAAAACTTTTTTTGACATTTTGCAAAATTCCTTATAAAAAACTGTTATTGTGTTTTAGACTAACAGATTTTTTTTAATAATGAAAGATATTTTAATTAAAAAAGTTTTATTGACCTTGTTACTTGTTGTTCTGCAAACTGCAGAGCCTTGCGCTATGGAAGTAAAACATTATTTTGATGCAGTCGTCGGAATTTTTAATGCCGCTGAGGCCGATTTTACTTATGAAATCGATACATCAAGGTATGCTACAAAAACTAACATATATACAAGAGGGTTATTCGATGCGCTATATCCTTTTGCCGCAAAATATGCAACATCAGGGAAATTTATAAATAATCATATGCAGACTGAAAATTACAGCTATGAGTCGCAATCGCGTTTTAATAATAGAACAAAAAAGGTTATTTATGACAGCTGCGGTATTCCGTTGAAATCTGTATCAACCAAAAACGGAAAAGAAAAAATTAAAAATATAAAAATAAGAACTGATGTTACTGACACAACTGATTTGCAAAGTGTAATGGCTGACGTTATAAATCAATATACAAAGAAACAAACTTGTTCTGCGGTAAAAAAAGTTTTTGACGGGAAACGACGGTATAATGTGATTTTTGAAGATTTAGGAAAAGAAGAAGTTATAAAAAGCGATTATTCGCCATATTTCGGAGAGGCTATTAAGTGTTCAATGTATATTGATAAACTGAAAGAGCATGGAAATGATATGTTGTGGAAAATGGCCTCAGACAGTCCGGTATATTTATGGATTATGAGAGATAAAGAAACAAATTTCCCTTTTATTGTGAAAATTATGGTTGAGGATACACCTTTGGGTGAATTAAATGTTTACACTACAAGAATTGAGGTGAAAAAATGATAAAGTCAGAATTGTTATTGCCGGCAGGCTCTTTGATAAAACTTAAGACCGCCATATTATACGGTGCAGATGCGGTTTATGCCGGAACTCCGGATATGAGCCTCAGGACACAATCAAAATTTTCGATGGAAGACATCAAAGAAGGTATTGAGTTTGTGCACTCAAAGGGGAAAAAAATTTATTTGACGCTCAATCTTTATACTCACAATAAAGATATTGCAAAGTTGCCTCATTTTGTGGATACTTTGCGCGAACTAAAACCGGATGGTGTTTTGATTGCGGATCCGGGAGTATTTTTATATTTGAAAGAAAATGCACCGGAATTGAAGCGTTTTGTTTCTACGCAGGCGAACATTTGCTCTTATCAAACCGTGAAATTTTGGCAGGATTTGGGCGCTGATTTGTGCGTTTTGGGGCGCGAGGTGTCTTATGAAGAAATGGCTGAAATAAGAAAAAAATGTCCGGATATAAAATTGGAGACTTTTATTCATGGTGCTATGTGTATGTCTTATTCAGGCAGATGTTTGATTTCTAATTTTTTGGCAGATCGCAGCGCTAATCAAGGTAAATGCGCACATTGCTGTCGTTGGCATTATAAACTTCATCTAAAACTGAAAGACGGCACGGTTAAAGATATTGAAATAAACGAAAACAATAAAGATATGTTTGAATATCTGGTAAAAGAAGAATTTCGTCCCGATGAGCTGTATGAAATTGTGGAAGACGAGCATGGCTCATACATTATGAACTCTAAGGATATGTGCATGATGCCGAGGCTAGACAAGATTTTGGATTTGGGACTGCATTCTTTGAAAATTGAGGGGCGCAACAAAACCGAATATTATGCGGCAATTACGGCAAGAGCTTATCGTCAAGCGATTGATGATTATTATACAAATCCAAAAAAGTGGGATAGTGCAAAGTATATGCCAGAGCTTTATACCTTGCAAAACCGCGGTTATTGTTTGGGATTTTATGATGGGCATTTGACCAATATAAGTCAAAATTATGAATACACCAGAACACTCGGAGATTGGCTGTTTGCCGGCTCTATTGTTGAGTGGAACGGAGATGATGCAATTTTTGAAATTCGCAATTTTATAAATTCAGACGAAGAATTTGAGTTTTTGGTTCCGAACAGTTTGGATGTGATAAAGCTTAAATTAGCAGAGTTTGAAGATGCCGAAAGCGGGGAGATAACGCCAAGAGTTTCAGCCGGACAGGAGAAAAAAATCCGCATTCGTCCGCAGGCATGGAATATGCCACTTGAAGAAATCAAAAAGCTTTTACCGCAATATACGGTGGCACGCAAATTTATGCCTTTGAGCGGAGAAAATGCCGAAATGCTCCAACATAAAAAAGAAGAATTTGATTTGTTGTGCAAAGAATAATCAAGCTTGTTTTTGGTGCTGTGCCATCCAAAGAGCTACAACGCTGTTGTTTTCTGCAGATTCTTGCTGTTTGTGCTCTTGGTAGGAACATAGCTTGTCTTGTGAAGAGTTTTCGATATTAAGTTTTGCACGTTCCTCACGCAGGTAGGCAATACGCTCTTGAATTGTTCTATCCGACTGAGTTTTTTCTTCCTGATTGAGAGAAAGATATAATCCGGTCTCCATGCGCTCTTCTTTGATGAGATTACCATCGTAATCAAATTCTTGCTGTCTGATTTTAGTATAGTCGTATTTTTTATCAAGCTTAATATCTGTGCCGGAACGAGTTGCAACTTTTCCGTCAGAAGTAATTTTTTTGATTTGAGCATTATCATAATATTCTACATTAAAATTTTTGTCTTTATAACTTTTAATATTACCATTTTCATAATATGTTGCATGATAAGAGTATATATTATCTTCTTTATTCGGATAGAATTGTTCTTTTTCTTTGATATTTCCATTGGGGTAATAACTGATCTTTTGCATTACTTTACCAGTTTTATTACGGCGAATGGTAATTGTTTTGTTGCCATTATTATCATAAAAAGTTTCGCGATAATAATCGTTATTTTGAAAATCATTTGTCTTTTCGTCTTCTCTTAACTTACGTCTATGGTATATGCAGACACCTTTTTCATTATACTGAAGATACTCACCTTTATTATTGGAGGTTTCTTTTATTTTCCCGTTAGGATAATATTTTACTATTCTGGAAACATCTCCATCTTTATCTCTAAATATCTCTTCACTGGGGGTTGTGCCATTTTCATAGAAATATCTTTCAAGATAAATATCTTCCGCTCTTTCAGGGTTGGAATATGAGCCTTTCAAGTATCTGTATCCGATATTTCTAGGATTGCTTTTTTCAATATAAAAATCGGCAACTACATTACCTTTATCATCAAGGTCTGAAATGCACTTTATATTACCTTCTCTATCGTAATATTCTGTTCTGTGGCCGTTTATATCATTAAATCGATATTGTCGCCATTCCTTTTTTTTCTCATCATCGGTCATGATTTTTCTCCCGCAGTCCTATGCATCCGTTTTTTTATGTTAACACATTTTAAGTTGTTTGCCAATAGGGGAGAGGCAAATTTAATTTTTTTGTAACATTAAGCTAAACTCTGTGGAAAGTGCCTTCTTCTATCGGGGGAAGAAAGCCGCTGCGGCGTCCGACAATGAACTCAACGCTGTCGACACGAGAAAAAATCGGTCCTTTGCGGCAAGAGATGAGCATTTGGTCGATTTGTTCTTCTTCTCCGCTCATCAAAATCTCTACGCTGCCGTCAACTTCGTTGCGAACCCAACCGGATATACCGCCAATGCGCTCAGCCTCACGCACAGCAAAGCGTCTGAACCCAATGCCTTGTACTCTGCCCTTTATTTTGATATAAACTTCTTTCATTGTTTTAGAAACTTTTCAATATCTTTGAGCTCGTTTAACAAATTTTTTCGGCGATCTTCAGCAAATTTGTCTTTGCCCCAATGCTCACTTTGAACAAGTTCTTCCAAAGCAGAGGCTTCAAAAGCCTGTTTGGCATTTATTTTCCCTTTTACCAAAGCAGCAGCCAAAATACCGGAACGCATATTGAGTGTGGCAAGATAAAAAGCTGCCAACTCTTTGTCGCTCATTTTTTCAACAAATTTTTGAAAATTTTCCATAGTATTCGCTTTTTGTAAAGGAACATCCAACTTGGAGGTTGTAACATATTGAGCATGCAAAGTTTCACCCATCCATTGCATTATCGGTCCCCAAACTTCTTGTTGTCTTTTGGCAACCTTGTCGTCCGAATCCCAAAAAAGGAGTGAATCTGTTTTGGAAAATTGTAATAATCTGGCAATGATGTCGGAGCGATTTTCTTTTATCTCGCTGACTGCTTGTTGTAATTTTGTAACTATCATTATTATTTTTTTCCTTCTTTATTTTTTTGTAATACACCTTTTACCATATTTTTGGCGGCATTCCTTATTTCTTTGGCGTTGTCTTTTATCATGTTTATACTGTTATCTACTGCGGCAGATGTTCCCTGATAGGTCTTTTGCGCGGCATTTTTAACGCCGGTTGGTTTGGGGAATTTATCTTGGTATATTGTTCCCTCCATTGCAGTATAGCATGGCTCCATATCTTTATCCAAAAGCATTTGCGCGCCGGCCAACGTTCCACCTGAAAGAGCTACGCCGGCAAGTGTTTTGATGGTGTTTTCCTGATTGATCGAAACCTTAGGGGATTGTAAAGTGCCGGTAATTTTTACCAAACTCGAAAGAGCTTGTGTTATGCTGACTTCGGCCAAGCCCTCACGATAGACATTAAGGCTCAAATTGACCTTGTCCTTCGGCAGGCTGATGGTGCCGCTGCTGACGATATCTATTTTGTTTGTATCAACAGCTATACCTTTGGGAAAAGAAAGAATACCTTGCTGAACATCGGCTCTTATTGCGGCGCATTTCAACTCGGCAACTTTATCATCTGTTTTCTTTACGTTTATAACTTCTAAAAGCTGTGTAATAAAGTCGTTGGTTATAAACTTGACTTTACCGGTTTGAAATTTGGCTTTCTCAATAATGGCGAGAACTTGCCCGTCTAAACTGTCCGCCACCTGACGATAGGTTAGACCTGTTCCTTTTAAGTCAAAATAAGTCTGGGTGTTGGCACCGGATATAAAACCAAATGTATCGGCAGAGCTCGGTTTTAGCTGTTGGATCAAGTCAGTCAGCAAAATATTTTCGGTTTTTCCTTTTATGGTGATACTTTTTTGCTGAGAATTGACACTGGCGGTTATATCGGCTTTTCCGCCGGCAATATCAAATTTTAGATTGGAAATATTAAGAATTCCGTTGTTTAATGCTGAGGTTAGATTAACGTTATTTAGGGCTAAATCAGGATTGACAATGAGTTTTTCTAATTGCAATTTTGCTGTGGCGTTAACTGCTTGCATCAAATCATAGGGAATTTTATCGTTGGGAACAAGCGCCGTTGCCTGTGCTGACTTGATAAGTGTGAAATTGAGTGCGGTCGGTTTGTTGCGGTTGAATACCCCAAAATCAAAAATGCTACCGGTAATATTGGCATTGATAGTCGGCTTGACTTTGGATATATCTGCTTTTACCTGACCTTTAAGAACATTATTTACAATATCAAGTTTGCTGATATTTAATAATACATCTTTGAGAGTTGCGTTCCCTGTGCCTATCATCGTGGTTTCGGGGGCATTAAAATTGCCAGCCGGATTGTATATGTTATAATCAAAAGAAGCTTTGAGTTTTTCATTGAGCATGTCTTTGACTTTGGCTTTTATGACGGATTTTATCCCTAAGGTATTCATATCAACTTTTATGGGGAATTCTCCTTGTCCGGACAGGAATGCCGCTAATGAGCCCAACTCACCTCGGCCGCTGAAATTCATACCGTTAAAAATTATATCCCATTCGATGTTTATTGGGCTGTTGATCCCCATAGTGCTCAGTTTTATGCTGTTGATTTCAACTTGCATAACTGAATTTTTTTGCTGGTTGTAATAATTCAAAAGGCCTTTTTCTATTATTATTTCTTTGGCTACAAAATCTTTCAATTTTCCAAGTGCCGAGGCTGATTCTTCGGCATATGCATTTTTTATAATCCAACCGCTTGAAGCTGTCGGTTGTGGACTATTTGAAGATTTTAATTCAATATTCCAACTGTTTTTACCGTCTTTTGATGTTTCTAAGAAAATTTTCGGTTCGCTCAACAAAATTCGGTCAATAACAATTTGCTTTGAAAGCAACGGAATCAGAGAAAAACTGACTTTTACGCTGCCAACTTCCACCATTTGCGGATTTTTTGCCCATTCAGGGTTGGCATAGGAAACATCATTGATAACAATGGTAGGAATTAGTGATATACCGATATTTGCCTCGCCGGCAATGGTTAATTTTCGACCGGTTTGTTCATAGACAATGTTCTCTATGTGTGATTTATATTTATTTAAATCAAAATTTTTCAAGAAAAAGTAGCCGCCGATAGCAATAGCCACAATCAAAAAGAAAAGAATCGAAAATAACCATTTCAGAAACTTCATTTTTTACTCCTTAAAAATGATGCCGACCGCTTTAAGGCTGTCTTTGAAATATGACGGCAGCGGGGCTGTGATAATTTTTTGCTTTTTATATATTACCGATAAATCTATTTTGTATGCATGAAGATGCAATTTATCTACAAATAAATTATTTTTTCCTGATAAATTATATTTATCATCACCCACAATCGGGCAATTTATGGAAAGTGCGTGAACACGAAGCTGATGAGTGCGTCCTGACAGCGGTTTCAGTTCCAATAGAGAATATTTGTTGCCGACATTATCAAGAACTTTATATATGCTTTTGGCTTCTTGTCCTTGCTCATTGATTTGCATTTTTTCACCGACTTTTAGCAATGATGCATTTATTTCGCCGCTATTTTTCGAGGGGCACCCGTTGACAAGAGCAAGATAAGTTTTGGGAAGTTTATGTTCACGAAAGGCTAATGTCAGTTTTTCTGCCATTTGCCGGTTGCGTGCCAGAAGAAGGATGCCGCTGGTATCTTTGTCTATACGGTGAACAAGGCGCGGACGCTCATCTTTTTCAAACATCAGTGCATCTAAAAGTCCGTCGATATGTTTTTTTTGGTTGGTGCCGCCTTGAACGGCCAATCCTGACGGTTTGTTTATGGCAATAATGTTGTCGTCTTTATAAATGACCAATGATTGAATCATTTTTTTATCTTTTTCGGAAATAAAATGTTCTTCCAAAGGTGCTTTTTGTTCATCCAACGGAGGAAGTCTTATTTCTTGTCCGGCCAAAAGTCGGGTTGATGTTTCGGCTCTCTTACCGTCAACCTTGATTTGCTTGGTTCTGAGAAGTTTTTGCAAGCGCGATAAACTCAATGAGGGGTATTCACGCAAAAACCAGCGATTGAGTCTGATACCGTCATCATTTTCGGCTACTTTTACGGTTGTAACTCCGGCCATTATCTCCCGCCTTTCTTCGTGGAATTAGGTCTGCCGATTGTGCGCGGAATGTTATATTTTTTTCTCGGATTACTATATTTTTGGTATTCTGGTTCCGGCGAAATCACCTCAATTGCGCTTGCTTTCCCCATTAATTCTTCGTAGTTTTCTTTTATTATTTCCTCAAAACGTTTATTTTCTTCATCTTCCCGTTTTAGTTCTTCAAGTATTAAATTTTTCATTTCTGCAATATCTGCCTCACCTTCTATGGGAGAAGATACAATAACGCATGCTCCACCTTGAGCTATATGCTGGCGCATTTTTTGGTCATGAATAGAACCGACCGGCGTAACAACAATTTCAACTTTTTCTTCTTTTTGAAGTTGCTTTATAAATTCCTCTTTCATCTTTTTAAGAGTTTCTTCGGAGATAATTATTTTTTTAATTTTTGCTTTACTCATTTTTTGGAAGCCTTTTGCTTTCTCAAATTATCAAAATATTCAATGCGTTTTTTTATTTCACGCTCAAAACCGCGCTCGACAGGATTGTATAATTTTACCCTTTTCATACCTTCGGGAAAATAATCTTGTCCGGAAAAGCCGTCTTCCAAATCTTGGTCATAGATATATCCGTCACTGTAACCTAATTTCTTCATCAGCTTGGTCGGGGCATTCAAAATATGTTTCGGGGGCATCAGAGAACCGGTTTTTTGCGCCAGTTCAAAAGCTTTGTGCATGGCTTTATATACTCCGGCTGATTTTGGAGCAGTAGCTAAATATGCAACCAGTTGCATAACTGCCAAATCTCCCTCCGGAGAGCCAAGTCTTTCATAAGTTTCCCAGCAAGCTATGGCTTGATTTACCGCATTGGGGTCAGCGAGAGATACATCTTCAATAGAAAAACGTGTCAGACGGCGCAAAAGATATTTTGCATCTTCACCCGAATTAAGCATTCGGGCAGTCCAATACAGCGCCGCATCTACATCAGAACCGCGCAAAGATTTATGAACGGCGGAAATAAGGTTATAGTGTCCGTCACGACCTTTGTCATATACGGGAGCACGCGAGCGGATTATGTTTATGATATTATCTTTGTTAAATATTTCGCCTTCTTGAGCAAAATTAAACACACTTTCTGCCATATTGAGAATATATCTGCCGTCGCCGTCAGCGGTGGCTTTCATAAACTCACGAGCTTCATCATCCACCGGAAGTTTGCGCCCGACTTCTTTTTCGGCACGTTGGAGCAGAACTTCAAAATCATCGGCAGTCAGCCGGTTCAAAACGAAAACTTGGCAGCGTGAAAGCAAAGCGGCATTGAGTTCAAAAGAAGGATTTTCGGTAGTTGCGCCAACAAGAATTATGGTGCCGTCTTCAACATAGGGTAAAAATCCGTCTTGCTGAGATTTATTGAAGCGATGAATTTCATCAACAAACAGCAATGTTCCTTTGCCTTGTGAAGCGCGACGATCAATGGCATATTGAAAAACTCTTTTCAAGTCGGCAACACCGGAAAAAACCGCTGAAATTTGCTCAAAATAAAGATTGGTATGCTCAGCAATAAGTCTGGCTATGGTCGTTTTGCCGCAGCCCGGTGGTCCCCACAAGATGAATGAGCTGATTTTTCCGGATTTTACCATTCTTCCCAAAGGAGAATCGTTGCCAACAACATGGTCCTGCCCAACAACCTCTGAAAGATTTTGCGGACGCAGACGATCGGCTAATGGTCTTTTTACCTGGTGAGAAAAAAGTGTGTTTTCCATATTTATCCTATCGCTCATTTCCATTTTGTTTTGTGGGTATGTTTATTTGTTTTTCGCGACGGCGATTGGCTAACTCTCTACGCTTGCGCTCCTCTATTACCTTGCGCAATTCTTCTTTGTTGGCACGATTTTGCTCGCGAATATATTCCATTGTTTCCTTATCTTTTACGGGGGCTCCGTTTGACTTGTGGATTTTGGAATATATTTTTTTACTGAATTTTACCAGTTGTTCGGCATCCATTCCTTTGAACCCGCCGACATTCCATACTCCGAATTCTTTATTGTTCCCTAAAAACAGTTCGGTTAAATCTATTCCCGCACTTTTTGATTTCTTTTTATTTTTTTTCGGGGCTAAAATTTTTTTTAGTTCAATTGCTGTTGGCGGGTGGCCGAGGGCTTGGGCAATTTGTTCGGGAGTTATAATACACGAACTTAGATCAAGTTCCATAATGTTTATGCCGGTAAAGTCAACACCGGTAAAGTCTACTCCTCGCAATGATACTCGGCGCAAATCAATCTTTTTTAAGTCCAGTAAAGTAAGGTTTATTTTGGTTAAATCGAGCTTTTCCGGATGATATTTGGCTACATATTCTATCAGTTGCTGTAATTCTTCCATGGTTATATCGTCAATTTCTACATCAAGAAGAATTGCATCTTGGAATTTTGCCTCGGTAAAAATGACATTGTTCAATGTAGCGCCGGTAAAATTGGTTCCAATCAGTTGTGCTCCGGAAAAAGTAGCGCCGGACAGATTGGCTTTGGAAAGATTGGTATTTGTCAGATTGGCGCCGGAAAAATCTGCTCCGCGCAAATCTGAACCGGAAAAATTTACTCCGCTCAAATTGGCATAGGAAAAATCGGCATCTTGAAGATTTTCATTATCAAACTCGCCATTTTCAAGATTTTTGCCGTTAAATTCAATATTAAGCAGGGGGAGGTCTTCGGAAAGCTGAAAGTTGGAAACTGCGTGCCAACTTTCATCTTCAATATTTGTCTGGTTTGTTGCAGGCAAAGCATTATCAGCAGCCATTTGAGCAAGAGTTTTATCTCTGATGGCTTGAAGTTTGGCTATTTTATTTTGTTTTTTTGACATAAGCTGCTTTCCTTTACTGTATGTTATATTATTTTATTTTTTTGTATTTTACAAACATTTTATGAAAAATCGCCGATATTTTCGGCAAAAACAATATCTTTGGCAACATCATAGGGAAAACCAGCGCGGACTATGGTTGCCAAATCCTTTTGGCGATTTTGCTTGCGGCTTTCTTCATCAGGTCGGAAAGGGCCAATCTTTTTCTTGGCGGCAAAATTCAGTGCCATTTCGCTTTCGTCAATATTACGGTTTTGCAAAATTTTGCCAACCACATCTTCGCTTATGCCCTTTTGCTGCATTTTCTGCTGTATATAGCGGGTTGGCTTGCCGGCGAGAAGATAGTTGTTTATTTTGATTTCGGCATATCTATCGTCGTTTATATAGCCGTATCTTTCACAATAGGATATAATTTCATCTATCCAAGTTTTGGCTTCGTTTATGTTAAAATCAGGCACTTCAAAGGAATATTTTGCAAGGCGTTGTTCCAGAACTTTGCGAAGATTGAGTGCAGAAGAATCGAATCGTTCGAGATAATACAAAGCTATATTTTGCAAACGAGTTTTGGTCATTTTGCGTAATTTTTTTTTGTTATTTGAAAAATCAGAGCAATATTCCGACATATCCAAACCTTTTGAGGACCGACATCATTAACCACATATTAAACAATAAATATTATTTTATCAATAATAATAACAGCTATGGATTGAAGAAAATGAAAAAACTTTTTGCTTTATCGCTTATGTTATTTATCATATCGGCGTGCTCTTCTGCTGATGAGGTTCCGGCTCCCCAAAAATTTAGAGAACAACGTTTTGATGCTCAGCAAGTAATTGATCTTAAGGTTAATAAAATTGACGTTGTTTCTGAGTTTATGCCTTCGTTTACCAGACCTAATGTTGAGCACTTATTCCCTATTTCGATTGAAAAAACCGCAATGAACTGGGGAAATGACAGATTGCGAGCTGTTGATTTTTCTTCTGCAAAAAAAGCAACATTTATAATTAAGGATGCAAGTGTTACCGAAGAAATTGTCAAGTCTGAAAAGTTTTTTGAAAAAGACAGTCTGAAATATCGCGCAAGGCTTGCTGTGGTTCTAAAAGTCAGCGATACAGAAAAGTTTGCAAATGCAGAAACATCGCTTGAAGCTTGGCGTGAGCTGACTATTCCTGCTGATACGCCTATTGATCAGAAAGAGATTTATTGGAAAAATATGGTTGATAAGCTGTTTCACGAATTTGATGCACGCATGCAGACAAACATACATAAATACTTAAACATGTATGTTGATAATTCTCAATATATTACTGATTATGATTAGTTATATCTTCTTTTTGAATTTTGACCGGCATTAAACTGTAACATCGGCAGTTTGATTTTTTGTGCCAATTTTTGACCGGCTCGTAAAACTTGGCAACTTCCATAAAAAACTGCGCTATCAGAGCTGAGAGGAGCTTCTGAGCAAAATTCGTAATATTCTCCAGGTTCCAAAACAGGTATTTCGCCCTGAAAACCGGGGGTGCTATCAGAAAAGTTATTGCCGAGGGAATCGGTTATGTTCCAATCTTTACCAATGAGGGTAATTTGTTCATTTGAGGTATTTTCAATGCAAAAATAGTATCCCCACAAAAACTCTTGTCCGGAGGCGCGGCGGCGGGTATCAACCAGCTCTGAGGCGGCAGTAATAACCAGACCATTTGACTTTAAGGTAACCATTTCTTGAGTATTTTGCATTGTTTAACCTTTTATTAACTATTTATGGAGTCATAGTTAAATGTATTTTGTAAAATTGCAAATACGGAATCATTTTGTTCACAAATTTGTGTATATAAATTGGGTAATTGGCTGTTTTTTTAGTGTATTGTGGATATTTTTCGGAGGGAATCGGATATGAAGAAGATTGAATTGGCGGTATTACTTGCTTTTGTGATGTTTGCAAAATCGGCAAGTGCAAATTGTTATATGATAAATGACAGTGATGCCAAAAATCTTTGTTTGGCGCGTGAAAATAACAGTGCAACATATTGCTATATGATTAATGACGAGGATAATAAAAACTTTTGTTTGGCAACCGTCAATCACAGCCAAACATATTGTTATATGATTAACGATAACGATAAAAAGAACTTCTGTCTGTCGTCGTTCTAGTGTTTTTTGTTGACTTTAGCATATTTTTGTGCCAGAAATATGGACAGAAAAATTATCTTTATAAAATTATTGTATATGGAAAAAAATAAAAACAAGTTTATTGTCACAGCAAAAGTAAAGAGGCTTCTTGTGACAGATGGTTTTGTTAGCTGCATTTTATTGGTTAAGAAAATTCAGCATCTGCAAAAAATTATGGTTAAGAGCCGTTTCGGTGATGGTTTGAGAAAAGAGAAAACAATTTCGAAAAGATACCTCTTTCCTCAAAAGATTGAATATCGCGTGTACAAAAACAAAAAGAATGTACACAAGATATCATCTTATTATCAATTGACTCATTTGCAAGTTGGAAAGACCTATGAGCTCAAGTTCGAGTTTGTTGGTTTTGATGGGGATGAAGAGATCCTCCTCCTACATGATGTGAAAGACTTGCCTTTGAGATTGGAGAATGTGCTTGACCTCATCCGCAACCGTGCGGACATTATGCAGAGATATTGCTGATCTGTTTTTAGAATTCACTTATACGTCGTATGAAAATGCGACGTTTTTTTATTCGGCTTTATCGATTTTGGAAAGAGCTTGTTCAATACCGATTGCCAATTGGTCGGCGCAAGATGTTCCTTTGCCTCGGCAATCGTTACCTTTTAGAAGGGCGGCAACTTTGGCAGCGTCGGCACCTTGGAGAAGTTTGCTTACAGCGGCAGTATATCCGGGGCAACCGCCGGAAAATTTGACGTCATACAACTTGCCGTTTTCTAAAGCGAATGAAATTTCACGCGCGCAGACACCGCTGGTCTGGAAAGTATAATTTTTCATGAAAAACCTCCATAAATGCTCGGTAATGCAGAATAGATATATGCATTGTCGGCAAAAGTCAAGGGATGAAGAATAAGAACAAAAAACTCCGGCGAGAATGTCGGAGTTTTTTGATTTTAATACCCTGTTAAGGTTACTTTTCACAAATTGGAGTCACAAAGTAGTTTGTTTGTGCTGCTTCTCTGATTGCTCCTGTGCCTAACCAATCTACCACTCCTACAGTAACTACACAAAAATCTATAAGGCAACCCAAAAACGTTGTTGCATCTATTTTTGTTTCTACATGTCTTACTGAATCTCGGCATCCTTTTTTTGAGGCTCTTATTGTGACATTATCTGCCAATTTTTTCTTGGATATTGTTGCTACTCCTGCTCCCGTTCCGGCATATTCTTCCCCAATATAAATCTTTGCATCTCTGTCTTCTGATTGGACAATAATTGTCTCTTTTGTACCTGAGAACATTGAAGCACACCCTGAAAGCATCAATATTGCAGTTACAATGTATATTTTTTTCATAATTAGGCTCCTTGAGTTGATATATTTAATATTTGCAAGACAGGAAAATGAAGTAAAATTTTATTTTTTTGTTGAACTAAAAATAGTATTAGTCATAATCCGATACCCTGTCTTTAGTTAAAGAAAAACCCACTTTCAAAGAAAGCGGGCGGATGTTCGAAAACCGTAAATCTAATAAGTAAAAAACGGCTCGGCTTATTCAGCTCATGGCCTTATTCAGCCGACATCCGTCCAAGACAGAAGTCGGCATATTTTTTAAAGTCGCTTATGCATATAGCGACTACTTATTAGATTTAAAGGGTTTCGATGCCCTAGATATGGTCTCCCATACCTACTAATCACTTTAGATAATAATCATTACTTTGTCAAACAAAAAACTTTTGCTTCACATGATTAAAGAAATTCGAGGATTCTTGATTTTTGCTGCACAAAAAAGGGATAATATTTTGGAAACAAAAAAACTCCGGCAAGAATGTCGGAGTTTTTTGATTTGATAAACAACAAAGATTAACGTTTGCTGAATTGATAAGAACGGCGGGCTTTGGCAAGACCGTATTTCTTACGTTCAACAACGCGGTCATCACGGGTCAAGAATCCGGCTTTCTTCAAAGCTGCACGCAATTCCGGCTCATATTCGTTCAGGGCCTTGGAAATGCCGTGTTTGATAGCACCGGCTTGACCGGACAATCCACCACCGCTAACGGTGCAGACTACGTCAAATTCATTTTCACGGTTAGTAACCTCGAAAGGTTGGTTGATTACCATTTTCAAAACTGGACGAGCAAAATATTCGTCAATGTTCTTTGAATTTACGGTAATATTGCCTTTTCCGGGCTTTAACCATACGCGAGCAACAGCATCTTTTCTTTTACCGGTAGCATAAGCACGGCCGAGTTTGTCGCGGTTAGATTTGCGAGCCTCGGTTTTTTCTTCTTTTGCGGTTACTTTAATATCTTTTAATGATTCTACTTTTTTAACCATTATAGTGCACTCCTCTTATTCTTTGGGTTTTGAGCGGCGATATCCAACACAATCGGATTTTGAGCTGCATGAGGATGATTTTCACCGGCATAAACTTTGAGTTTTGTCATTTGTTGACGGCCAAGAGGATTGCGAGAAATCATTCTCTCTACCGCTTTTTCAATCACGCGACCAGGGAACTTGCCGGCCAAAATTTTGGCAGGAGTAGTTTCTTTGATGCCGCCAATCCAACCGGTATGTTTATAATATACCTTATCGGTCAATTTTTTACCGGTCAATTTTACTTTGTCAGCATTGATAACGATTACATAGTCGCCACAGTCCAAATTGGGAACAAAGCAAGGTTTGTGTTTGCCGCGCAAAATTTTTGCAACTTCGGCAGCCAAACGGCCTAATACAACGCCTTGTGCGTCAACTACGTACCATTTTCTTTCAATATCTGACGGTTTTGTAGCATAAGTGTTCATATTATCTCTCTTTTATAAATATGGGTTAAATTCTCGCTTAATATATACAAAGTTTTTTTGTTGTCAATATAAAAAAACACAAAAAAATCAAATAAATATTGCACGGTATTATTATACCGTTTATTATCTTGTTGTTTTCTTTTGATTTTATTTACAGGTGTATATCAAATAACGACTATACGAAAAAGCTCCGCCGCCGAAAGCACTGGTATTGAAAGATGTTTGAGATTTGCCGAAACCTTGCGCTGATGCTCCGTTAGGGAAAATTCCGGCTTGTGCATTGATATTCGTGTTGGTATCTACATTTCCAAAAATCTGATTACCATTCAAAAAGCCGTTTGCCTGCTCGTTTGCCACAATAACATCAAACCCCATCGGGCAAGTTTTTCCGGCAAGGCGTAAGCAGTCTCCCATATTCAAAGTTTTTAAGTTGCCGCCGCAATCCGCCTGATAGACTGTTTGTCCTTTTTCGTTGGTATATAAAATTCTGTTGCTGGTGCAAGCGGATAAGATAATAAAAAATGCAAGGACTAAAAATTTTTTCATTTCAACCTCTCTTTTTGTGAAAAAAAAATAAAAAATACCGCCTTGCAAAAGGCGGTCGGAGAGTTCGAAAATCATATTTCGCAAAATGACTCTTTTAGCCTTTAGAAAACAAGTTTCCTGGACATACGCTAAAAGCTCCCCGACCTTTATCGGGGATAATTGTTGTTTTTCAAAAAACAACTGACGATGCTATCCAACACCGTGCGAAATAAGAGCTTTCGACAGCCCCGCACCTTTGCAGGCGCTGGCTTGTTTTGTTACAAAGCAAGCTTGTTTGAAGTTTATGTGTATTTAATATCAAAGTCAATAAAATTATCAAAGTATAAGGTAGTTGTTCTATCCAGCCTGCTAAGATCGACAAATATTGGTTTATCGACAACTTTTTCCGGTTTATAGGGTTCAGCCCAGCAGCGACAGTTGTAATCTTCCCCTGGGTTGCCACCTTCTGGGGGAATATGTTTGTTAAATATTTTTCCTTCGCGGGCTTTGTGGCTGGGGCGGACTTTGTCATCGTCTTTGTAACGCGGGTCTATTAGCTTTTACTATGACACAGCTTATAAATTTATATCATTTGCAAAAAAACAGCTAGAAACCACAGTGAAGATAAAAAAATACATTTTGCAATCAATGGATGGTTACGCATATTACTTGTTCCGATTAAAAATAGAAGTAAAAAAATTTGGCCCTTTGTTGGCAATATTTTGGTATTGGGCACTTTGAAAATCTGGTTGTCCAGACATCGCATCTAAATTAGCTACCTGTCCGTTATTATTATGCAATCCCAAATTTTGCCCATCAAAAGTCATATAACAGTTTGGATCATTAGATGTTGGTTGCAGTTGACTTGACGTCTGCATATTCTTAATATTGCTTCCGATATTAGAAGTTCCAAAGCCGTAGTTATTATCCGCATTAGTTCCCCAAAAGTTGGTTGTATACTGTGGATAGTTTGTCATTCCATCATTCGCAGTTCAACCCACGTTTGTTTACACCAATCTTTCGTTTTTCCTGATAATATACATTCATTAACATATTCATGTTTTAGATAGACTTCAAATAGAAACAGTAATACTAAATAAATTACAGGTATTGCTAATACGACAAGTAAGCTCTTAAAAATTTTCTTTTTCATGCGTCCCTCAAATATTAAGATATGACGAGCATTATATAAATAAATGCTCATCATATCAATATCAATTTATTTAATGCCTAGCTTTCGCATATTTGGCGTTCTTCTATCATCAAGTAAATCCTCGCAACTTGTATTCGGATTATAATATCCTAGATTACTACCATAAAGATTATTTTGCAAATCTTTTTGACTATCTTCCATGATTTCATCATGACTCTGTCCTGTAATTCTTTTAACTGGATAATCCATAAGGTATTCTTTAGCATAGCCAAGTGCTATACCATTTCTTCTGCTCTTAGGACTAATTTTGGCAAGTTCACACTGCAAAAGAGGATGATAATAATTATCTATATCCGCACCTTGACCGGAGCCAAAAGTTTTTACGAGTTGGTTTCCTGTTTGTTTCATTTTTTTCCAATAATCATATGCTATTTTTGTATCAGCCGCTAGTTCTCCTAAATTTTCTCTAGCTTTCCTAATTTGTTCCGGTATAGACATTATACCATTTACAGCGGTATTTCCCCACTGTTTAACCGTATTCCAAGCACTGCTTTCCGGTTGTTGAGAAACCTGAGGTTGAACAGGTTGAGGTTGTTGCGGAACAGGTGCCATCGTCTGCATATTCTTAATATTGCTTCCGATATTAGAAGTTCCAAAGCCGTAGTTATTATCCGCATTAGTTCTCCAAAAGTTGGTTGTATACTGCGGATAGGTCGTTATCCCCTGATTATTCATCTTCGTCATCAGGTCATTTTCTCGGTTAACTCGTGCCGTTTGATATGCTAACTCATCACGCGTCGTAAACCCAGAGTGATCAACACCATAGGTGTCAATCGGATTACCGTTGCTTGCATACCCCAACGGCGAGGTGTACTGTTTCCAAAAGCTCATTTTATACCTCCTTTGTTGACAATTATAGTAAACAGTATTTTACTACTATCACAAAAAGGAATCAGCGTCTATCCGCCATAGTTAGCAAGGTTCTAGCTATAGTTAGCAAAAGCTTTTTTAAATTCTCGATTGTTGGCTTGGGCTAATTGATTGAGCTTGTTTTCTATGTTTGTATTTTTATACGGAATATCCACAGTTTTAGCTTTATTCTTAAGAAACCAGATAACAAAAGCTCTTGCTGAAAGAGTTTTTCCTGATTTTTGATATTCCTTAAAATGCCGATATTGCAAATTCTTAAAATAATCCCTAAACGGAGCGTATTTTTTATCGCGCTGTTTACCGCGATTTATTGCTTGTTGCTTTCTATCTATTTTTATGGCTGCATCAGTGCTTGTTGCACGCATTTCACACCATTCTTCTCTGCTTTCGGCTTGCATCTCTTTTGCCCATGCGATTATTTCTTGTTGTAATTTCTTGTTTTTGAGCAACTCTTTATTATGTATAAACAAACTATTTAATTTGCGCAAGGACTCGCCGGGTATAGTTTCTTCTTCCATGTTTTTCCTATAAAAAAATCTGCACCTAACTGTTAATTAAGGTGCAGATTATAAAAAATCAAGTTTTCGGAAAAGCTATTCTTCTACATATTCCTTCAATGCAGATAAAGCTTTTGTGCAGAGATTGTACTCGTGGTAATGCTTTCCACTTGTGCCATCTAATCCCCCTTGCTTTCTGAAAATTAGGACAATGTCTTTTGATTTTTCAGACGGCTCAACTGTGGTTGTCTGCCATCCTTGCATTAGAGGGAGCTGAATCACCTCTATTTTGCCGTCGCGACAATCACAAACCCCCATGTTCGGGATAAGAACAACACCTCGTGCGTTTTTGAAAGGGTTGCCCCAATTGAGCATAAATTTGGGACAGATGGTATCCCCTTTGTCATCTACGAGAGACCAGTAATCTTCTCTCTCGGTACCGGTGTATTGATTGCGGTATGTGACGACTTCGTTCACTACCGTAAGGTTGGTACCTTCAATGTTAAACCTTCTTACTTCTTTTTCCTCACAAGAGGATAAGAGTGCCATAATGGCAATCACAAATAATATTTTTTTCATATAAAAATCACCGGGTAATGTATTGAGTTAAGTTTCCCCCTGAAAAAAACAAAGAACAGAATATTCTCTCAATACTATTATTAATAATCAATCTTCTGATGTCTTTTTATCACAAATTAGACAAAAAATCAAGTATTTTTTTCTAATATTTAAGACAAAAGGCGGTTGATTAGACCGCCTTATTTTTTAGTTCTTGTTGCCGATTATTTCTTGATGTCGGCGACAACTTTCATGGAAATAATTTTATCCGGATCGATAACAGTGCCGTTGTTGCGCTCGTCACCGCGTTTGATGTTGTCAACATATTGCATACCGGAAATTACTTGTCCCCAAACGGTGTATTGTCCGTCTAAGAAATGTGAATCCTTAAAGCAGATAAAAAACTGGCTGTCGGCAGAGTTGGGATCAGCTGCACGTGCCATAGAAACAGCCCCGCGAACATGAGGTTTTGTGTTGAATTCGGCATCTAATTTTTTGCCGCTACCACCGGTGCCATTACCTAAAGGATCGCCGGTTTGAGCCATAAAACCTTCTATAACGCGGTGAAATTTCAGACCATCATAAAAACCTTGACGGACAAGCTCTTTGATGCGGGCAACGTGATTGGGAGCAACGTCGGGATACATTTGAATCAATACATCGCCGTCTTTGAGTTTCAAAAGCAATGTGTTTTCAGGGTCGTTGACCTCATAAGCATTGGCACTTGCACATGTAAGGGCAAAAAACATGGTAAATAATTTTAAGAATTTTAACATTTTGATATCTCCTTTAGTTTATACAATTCTTCCAAAGCTTCACGCGGGCTCAAAGCGTCGGGATTTATCTGTTCCAAAGCCTCAAGCACCGGCGATTTTTTTGGTATTTCTTTTTCTATTTTTATCGCAGAAAAAAGCGGTAACTCGTCAGTTTGTTCTTTGATGCTGGTATTTTTCTTGTCGTTTTCAAGTGATGCCAAAACCTGCTCTGCTCTCTTTACGGCCAAGGGCGGAAGTCCGGCAAGTTTGGCAACATGGATACCATAGGACCTGTCTGCCGCGCCGTCGATTACTTCGTGCATAAAGACAACGTCACCTTGATATTCTTTAATCTTCATGCAGTGAAGCGACATTTTGTTCAACTTTTGCGACAGAGATGTCAACTCGTGGTAATGAGTGGCAAAAAGCGCACGACAATGATTTATTTCGTGCAAGTGTTCAACCACAGCCCAAGCAATGGAAAGTCCGTCAAAGGTTGCGGTTCCGCGGCCGATTTCATCCAAAATAACAAGTGAGCGCTCATCGGCTTGGTTTAGGATCGCCGAAGTTTCGACCATTTCAACCATAAAAGTTGAACGACCGCGTGCCAAGTCATCAGAGGCTCCGACACGAGAAAATACTTTATTGACAACGCCAATATGCGCTGATGTTGCCGGAACATAAAAACCGGCTTGAGCCATTATGGCGATTAGTGCATTTTGACGCAAAAAAGTCGATTTTCCGGCCATATTAGGACCGGTAATAAGCCAAATATTGCTGTTTTTTTCACCCAAAACGCAATCGTTGCAGACAAAGGCATTTTGCCCCTCGGCGGCAAGAGAAACTTCTACCACAGGATGGCGACCTTCTTTTATTTCAAATAAAAGGCTGTTATCGACTTGCGGACGACAATATTTGCGCTCTATCGCGAGGTTGGCAAAACTTGAAGCAATATCCAATTCGCCGATGGCTTTAAGGCTGCGGGAAATGTCATCGGATGATATTTTGATGAGGTTAAGCAAGTTATTAAATATTTCCAGCTCTATGTTCAGAGCTTTTTCGGCTGCATTGCGAATTTCGTTTTCAAACTCGTTCAACTCTACGGTGGTATATCTGACGGCATTTAAGACCGATTGGCGATGGATGAACTGCTTATTTTCCATAAGCTGAACGGCATATTTGCTGGGAACTTCAATAAAGTGCCCGATCAAAGTGTTGTTTTTGATTTTTAGAGCAGAAATGCCTGTTTCTTCTTGGTATTTTTCCTGCATTTTTTCTATGCATCCCGCGGTGTTTCTTTGCAACTCGCGCAGGTTGTCCAAAGGTGGATAGTACCCCTGGGCCACAAAACCTCCGTCACGTGCCAAAAGGGGCAAATCTTCGGCCAGTGCGTTTTTCAGCTCCATCACCAAATTTTGGTGTTCGCCGAATTTTTGGGTTATTTTTTGGATTGCGGGCGGAAGTTCTTGAAATATGTTTTCTTGCGGTGAGGCTAAAATATTTTTTATCTTTGGTAACAAAGACAAAGTTTCACCGATAGAGGCCATATCACGCGGACCGCCGCGTCCGACAATCAGACGAGATAAAGCCCGCTCGGCATCGGAAGTGCCTTTGAGAATTGCCTGCAAGCGGTTGCGAGGATTGGCATTTTCTACAAAAAAATCTATGGCATTGAGACGGTTGTTAATTTCTTCTATGTTTAGCAACGGATTTGATAATCTCGATGCCAGCATGCGCGCACCGACAGCGGTGGCGGTATTATCCATTACATCCAAAAGAGAACTGTTGCGCACGGATGATGCGGAACTGATAATCTCTAAACTGCGCCTGGTTGAGGCATCAATTTCCATAATGTCGCGATTTTGAATTTTTGTAGGTTTTTCTATGCGGACATTTTGACTTTTTTGCGTATTTTGAACGTAGTCAAGCAGAATACCGGCGGCAGTGATTTCTTCTTTGGAAAAAGAGCCGTAAACCTCCATGCTTGAGACCTTGAAGTGCTCTAATAAATTGTGCAAAGCATTTTCGGAATTAAATCTGGCTTGCGGCAATACTGATAATTGAGGACGATAATCAGCAAAAATTTCAAAAATATGCGGGCTTTGCAAATAATTGTCGGAAATTAAAATCTCAACCGGAGAAAGCCGCGACAAGAGAGAGCCCAATTTTGACTGCTCTTCTTTGTTGCCCAAAAAAGGAATTTCTTCGGTGTAAAACTCTCCGGTAGAAATATCGAGCCAAGAAGCTCCCAGAATACCGGTCGTTCTTACAATACTGAGCAAAAAGTTGTTTTTGCGGCTGTCCAAAAGATTGTCTTCGGTCAGAGTTCCTGCGGTAACAAGGCGGATAACATCTCTTTTGACAACAGCCTTATAGCCTCTTTTTTTGGCTTCGGCCGGGTCTTCCATTTGTTCGCAAATTGCAACTTTGTAGCCCTGTTTAATCAGCCTTGCCAGATAGTTTTCGTAGGCGTGAAAGGGAACACCACACATGGGAATCGGTTTATCGTTATAGTACCCCCTTTTGGTCAGTGTTAGATCTAAGGCTTTTGAGGCAACAACGGCATCATCAAAAAACATTTCATAAAAGTCACCGAGCCGGAAAAACAAGAGGTAGTCCGGATAGGATTTTCTGATTTCAAAATATTGTTGTAAAAGCGGAGTTATATTATTTTTTTCGGCCATTTTAAATTCTTGCTCTTTTGTTTATTAAATTTAAACGTATTATATACTAGAATTGTTTTCAGTCCATTGTTTTATGGGATTTATACAATGTTTAAAGCTCGAAATACGGTTTTTGGAATCGAAAAAGATCAGAATTTGGCCATAAGAGTTTTGGTTTTATCTATTCCTTCGTCTTTGGTTTTTGTTATTTTGGTTGCCCTGAAATTGTTGTCACCGAATATTGCCATTATGGCCTATTCGGCAGTGATTGTTTTTAATTTGTTTTGGCTGTTGCCGATTACTTTTGAGTTGCAACAACTGAAAAAATATATTTTTAATCTTTCGCAAGAGAATCCAGAACAAATTGAGCTTTTGCAGATTAATGAGAAAGATACTCAAGATATTGTCAACGCTGTTAATGAAATGCATCACTTTTGGACTAATAAGGCTGAAGCGTTGCAGGCTCAGACAATGTCAGATACCGCAGTTCTTGATACTCTGCCCGATCCTATTTTGATGATTGATAAGAACGGGATTATATTGGGGGCTAATGATGCCGCTTATAAACTTTTGGGAAATAATATAAAAGAAAGCTCCGTTGATAAAATTTTTAATTCTAATAATTTTGTTAATGCAGTAGCAAGAGTTTTGCGCCAGGAAAGCAGTGCCGAAAATATTATTTTTTATGTTAATTCGGATAAGGATAACAATATTCCGCAAAAGAAACTTTATGCGCATATAAAACGTCTGCCCTGGATTTCTAAGGGAAAAACCGTTGCTGTTATTTCTCTTTATGATTTCAGTAAAACCGTTAAAATTGAAAAAATGCAATCTGATTTTGTTGCTAATGCAAGTCATGAACTGAGAACTCCGCTTTCGGTTATTTCCGGTTTTATTGAAACTTTGCAAACCACTGCTAAAGATGATGAAAAAGCCAGAAATGAATTTTTAAAAATTATGGGTGAACAAGCCCGATATATGACTATTTTGATTGAGAATTTGCTTTCTCTTTCGCGAATTGAGCTTAATCAGGATAAAAATCCGGAGGATACTATTGTGTTGCCTCCTCTTATTGATGATACTGTTGAGGCGGTCAGTTCAAAGGCAAACGAAAGACACATTGTTTTTGAAAAACAAATTGCAAAACAGCTACCAAATGTTGTGGCTGATTATGGGCAAATCCGGCAACTATTGCAGAATTTGTGCGATAATGCCATAAAATATGGCGATGAGAACGGAAAAATAATTATAAGCGCAAAAAAATGCTCCAAAATTCCACCGGCAAAATCTTATCAGGTTGCAAGCGGTCCAGCTGTTGAGATTTCGGTAAATAATCGCGGGTCGCTTATTGCTCCTGAAGAAATAGACAGACTGACAGAACGTTTTTATCGGATGAAAACCCATAAGGAAAAAAATATAAACGGAACCGGCTTGGGATTGGCGATTGTTAAGCATATCCTGATAAGGCACAAAGGCAATCTCAAGATTACATCTTCGGAAAAAGACGGAACCACTTTTACATTCTATTTACCGATTGAATTGGATAAAAATTAGTCAATTTCACTTGAAGGATATATTATCAAAGGCTGATTTGGATCAATATCATTGCCTTGGTTTACGGCTTCGTGTAACGGAAGTTTGTAAAAATGCACAAATGTTACCGGTTTCATGGCGGTAGCTTTTTCTATACGACGGCGTATTTGCGAGCGTATATTATCCAGTATCGCAGTTTCTTGATAATTTAGTCTCGCGGCCGTTTCCGGCAGTAAAGGTGTTAAATCTTCAACTATTTTATCACGCAAAGCAGAAAATTCTTCAGGATTCCAAATATCTTTTGATGAAATACGCAATGCTATCAACTCCCATTTTTCACCAAAAATTACACTAATGAAGACACTGCCGTTATAAGCTATTTGTTTGCGACGGCGGACAACTTCGGATTTTAGGGATATTATGACATTGCGGTCAACGGCCAAGACATCTGTCGGGACATTGGGCATTGGGACAACGGAATCTTTGCTCAATGCTATCGAGCCGCCGTTTTCAAGACTTATAATATCCTTTATACCGCAGGTTTCGGCAAAATATTTGTGTTCACGAATAAATTTTTTATCGCCGTGGACAGGCAATACTACTCGCGGGCGCAATATTTGATACATTGATTTAATTTCTTCTTTGCTACAATGGCCTGAGGTATGAACGAGCGCATCACTGTCAGTTATTACGTTAATGCCCTGGGCAATCAGTTTTTCTTGCATATTATTTATTTTTTCCTCGTTGCCGGGGATGATTTTTGAAGAAAATATCACACTATCGCCCTGACTTAGTTTTATGTAGGGATTTTGACCGTTGACAACAGAACTTAATACGCTTCGATAATTGGCCTGCGAGCCGGTGCATATGTATAATGCTTTGTCTGATGGTATGTTTTCACCTTCTTTGATATCGCAAAAATAGGGAACATCTTTAAGATAACCGAGTTCTTTTGCTATTTTGACATTATTGAGCATACTACGACCGAACAAAATCGGGGTTCTTCCGGCTTTGTGTGCTGCAAGGATCAAACTTTCCATTCTGGCAAGGTTGGAAGCAAAACAGGTGGCAACGACAGTGTTGGGAAGTCTTGGTATGAGATTGAGCAGACATTCTCTGACTTCGGATTCGCTGGGAAGCTCTTTATCTACCATTATGTTGGTTGAATCGCACACAAACATATCAACTCCTGAATCGCCCAATTCTTGCAGACGTTTGTAGTCGGTATGTAAATTGCTGATTTTGCCGTCATCAAAGCGCCAGTCGGTAGCATGTATCACTCTGATTCCTCCGGCGGTGATTGCAAGAGCTGACGTTTCCGGCACAGAGTGAACCATGGAGATAAACTCGACTTCAAAATTCGGCAATTTTACAATTGGATTTTCTTGGATGGATTGTAAAGGAACATTGTTTTCTAAATTATATTCCTTGAGACGATTTTTTATTAGGCCGAGTGTGAAATCCGAGGCATATACCGGACATTTTAACAACGGCCAAACATGAGAGATTGCACCGAAATGGTCTTCGTGAGCGTGGGTTATGAAAATGCCTTCAAAATCTTTAGCTTTATCCGCAAAAAATGAGGCATCAGCAAAACAAAGATCTATGCCGGGGTAGTTATCATTTAGAAAACCATATCCGCTATCTACCATTATGTATTTGCCGTTGTTTTCGTAGACATACATATTCATGCCTATCTCATCGGCGCCTCCCAAAGCTATAAAATGTATTTTTTTGTTTTCGTTATTCATTATTTTACCTCAAAAATAAATATCACCGGCACTGATTGTCTTTATATCATTGTCAGAGGTTTTTAGCAGCAAATAACCTTGTTTGTCAAGCCCGGCAAATTCTCCGCTGATTTGTGTTTTTTCTCCTCTGACGGTTATTTTTTGGCCGATTTTATGTGCGTTATCAAGCCACATATCAATAATTTTTTGTTGTCCTTCTTTTTGATATGTCGAAACTATATTTGTAAATGCTTCTAAGTATGTCCGCATAAATCCTATTCTGTCAACGGCTATTCCGTGTTCTTTCAGGCAAGTAGCACTATAAGTTGCCGTGTTATCTATGTCGGGGGCCGCACAAATGTTCACGCCGATACCGATTATAACTTTTGAAGGCGGAACAATTTCCAATAGAATACCGGATATTTTTCGATTGTTTATCAATACGTCGTTTGGCCATTTGAGCATTATATCGCAATCAGGTTTATAGTTTTTAATTGAATTAAATATTGCAAGGGATGATATCAGACCTAAAATGTTTGTATTTTCACTTTTCCAGCTGAAACCCAGTGTCATAAATAAATTTCCATCCAGACCAATCCATTTGTGTCCGAAGCGCCCTCTTCCATCTGTCTGCATTTTTGCAGTAACGACAATTTTGGATTTTTCCACTATAAGTTTTTTGGCCTCATCATTTGTGCTTTTGAGAGTGTCATAGTCTATCCATTGCCAATCATCAATAGCAATAAACGTCATTTCAGTACCGCCATAAGTGTTTTTTCTATATCGTGCATCAGATATTGGGGATCAATAATTATTATAACCATAACCAAAATATTTATGATCATACAAATATACACCCCTTTATCAACAATATCAAAACTGTTGTTTCTGGGTTCAAAATATACAGCGGTAATTATTTTTAAGTAGGCATATACTAAGATTATCATCGCAAACAGAACCGTGCCGATAATAATGAATTTGCCATCTATGACCATATTGTTGATAATTGAAAGTTTGCCCAAAAAGCCGAGCATTGGAGGAATGCCGATTAAGGATATCATAAAGAGCAACAGTGCGGCCGAAAGATATGGGCGCTGTGAGTGGACACCTTTGATATCTTCAAGGCATGAAAGATATTTGCCTTTGCTGCGATAGCCGTAAAACACCGTATATATTCCGCTTACCGCAATTATATAAACAAGCAAATAGATAAAAGATGAAAGCAGGCTGTAATTGTTCAACGGAAGCAGACCAAGCAGAATTACCCCCATACAATATAGACCGCTGTATGCAAAAATTTTGCGAAGATTATCCTCGCTGTTTGCTCCCACGGCACCCATAAAAACAGATAAAATACCGCAGATGGTAAATGTTTTATAAAAATATGGCAGTAAAGGTGCAAAAACATTGGCAATAATGTTTATAAAACAAGCAAAATAGGCAAGAATGGGCACTATGGTTAAGTATCCGGCAACCGGCAAAATTGAAATTGAGACAACTTCTGCAAACCAAAAATGGAACGGGGCTATCCCCATCATAAACAGCAATGCCATAAATATCAGCGACGCCGATATCAGTCCGATATTAAGAGATATTTGCTTTGTTTGAATGCTTTGCAATATATTTGTATAATTTAAGTTCGAAATGTGGGTATGTAATATGAAAACTCCGGAAAAAAAAGCAATAATAAAAAGCAGACTGAAAATGAAATATTTTGCGGAAAGCTTTTTTTCTTTCGTGGTTTCTTCGATCAAAAGAAGAGGATAATTGCATAAAAAGCTTAATGATAAACTGAAGCATAAAATCCATAGATTGGCGGCGGAGATTGCCAATGAGATACACAAAAGATTAAACATCATTATTGTGTAGAATGCAAAACTCGGAGTATTTTTGCTGATAAAGCGCTTTACTGATAAATAGTTCCAGATGAGAACCAGTATATATATTAAAAACTTAAACAAGTTGGTGAAACTGTTGTTATAAAAATATTCGGCGGTATTCCTATTGTAAAAGATAGCACTAAATATTGCTGCCAATAAAATAAAAAAGCGGCTTATGGTATAAAATGTTTTTGGAGTGTATTGATGGCGGAATATACGCACAATCGTCATTGTGATAATTCCTATAAAAAGCAATATTTCCGGAGATAAAGCTATATATTTTTGAAGCATTTTTTACCCCATATACCAAAACGGATTGATGAATGTTGCCAGCAATAAAATTATGACCAGCATTAAAAAGACAAATACCGAAGCCGAAATATCTTGCGCACACACTGCGTTTTCTTGAGGTTCGGTTTGAGGATAACGCAGATAAAACAGATGCTGTAAAAGGCTCAATGAACTGAGTACTATTGCCAGTAAAATAAATATGGACATTTTGAGGTTAAATTTAAGAAGGCCTGCAAATATCAACATATTATTTAAGAATATTGATGACAGGGGCAGTCCTACGGCCGCTAAAATAAAAAATGATAATGCAAATGAACTGCGTTTTATATTGCACAATATTCCACATTCCATAAGCCCGTTGCACTGTTTTTCTTTTTCGATATGAGATAAAATTATCTCTATCGCCGCTACCACTATTATCCATGCAAAAAGAGAAAAACCTATGTTTTCCAACAATGTATCTGTCGGCAAAAGTGCTCCCAAAAGGTAGAAAATATAATATACCGAGCTGTATGAAAACAGCTTATATCTCACATCTCTGTTGCTAAATCCTATTAAAGCTATTACCAACATTGTAATTATGCTGATTATCTCAAGAGCAACAAGATATGGCGTCATTATGCTGGGTGCTGTCAGAGGGAAAAAGCGAATAAGCCCATAGACACCAGTTAGCGGCAATAAGTTGGCAATGATAAACACCAGCGGATTGGAGAGATTTGTGTTGATTGATGAAATCCAATAATGGAAAGGCCAAACAGGTATGCGTGATAAAAATGCCACAAAAATTGCACCCCAAACGAAAAACTGCAATTTAGGAATTAGGTGAGCATTACCAATGTTTTGAATATTGAAATTTTGTTGGTTGAATAATATACAAAGCGCTATAAACAGAAAAACGGCACCTAACAGATTGTATAAGAAAAATCTGTATAAAATGTCTTGTTTTTTGATGTTGCCAAATATCCCGACAAGCATAAATAACGGCAGGAGCATTGCCTCAAAAAAGATATAGAATGAAAATAAATCGTATGACAAGAGATAATTTGTTATCATACTTAAGAAAAGCAGAGCAAATATTATCAAAGTTTTTTGACGATAGGTGTTGTTGCGTATCCCGATAAGGCCTAACAGAACGGCACAATGCACCGCGGCTATCAACAACAGTGAAAAAATATCGGCACCGAAAACAAACTCTATTTTGGGCGTGCTGAGCCAATTTATGTTGCTTACGAACTGAATATCTCCTTCTCCGCCGGCCACGGCACGAAGGGCAAAAAATATTATCAGCAAATTTGTTAATGTTACCAGCATTCCGAGTGAGAGGATGTTATTTCCCTTGGCTTCGGCGTTGTCTTTGGAGATGAGGGCAAACAATACTCCCAACAAAGGAATGGACATTATTAAGGGTAAAAAGATATTGGTTTGTTCTATCATTTTGCAACTCCTTTATAATAAGTTGCAGCAAAAAGGACTATTCCGAATATTATGAGTAATATTTTTCCCCATATTTTGTCATTATGCAGGGATTTGAATGTAAAAATGAAAAAAAGAATCGAGTTTTTTATTGATGATATTATCGTTCTCTCTACCAAAAGAAAATCTATCGCTATGCGCAAACTTCTGCCGATTGCTTGAATCGGATGAAGAATCATCCCCGAATAAATTGCTGTTGTAACATCTCCCGCTTGTATAAAACTTATGTTGTGGGCTTTGCCGAAACATTGCAACGGAAATATTAAGAACAGCAACAACCAAGTTATTATGATGCCTATAAAATATGCATATGTTATTGTCAGGTGGTCGTTATGCAATATAAATGCTACTAAAAATGACAAGACCGGTAAGCTGATAAAAAATAATCGGCCGGAACTTATTGATGACTGTTGGCTGCCTTGATTTAGATATATTTCTGAGATGGTTTGTGATGTTATCAGCATAATCAGTAATAGTCCACTCAGTGATAGCACTGTATTGTCTTTTGAAAAAATCAGCCAGTTAATGCAATATAGGCATATTGCTGCAAAATATATCAAAAATAACATCTTAGAGTGACAGATATTGCCGGCTATTTTTGAAATATAGGTCTCATCACCGGAATCTTTGCTGATTATATTTAGAGAAACATTGAAAAGATATGCAGATGTGAGCAAAACAAAAAATTTATTGAGCGGGAAATTCGGCAACCATACATAGCCGGCATAGACCAACCCCCATAACAGCATTGCATTATATGAAGCTTTGCGCTTTAGGCTGTCTGATGAAATATAGCCCGAAAAGCCCCAAACTATGCTGAGACATGAAAAAATTTTTATCAGAGATTCCGAATAGCGGGAAATTGTCAAAATATTGTTCAACAAAAGCAGAGATATCAAGCCTATCAGCGGCGTGCTGGCAAAAAGAATAAAATTGAGGCGGTTAAAACTGAGTGAGGCTATTTTTTGATAGGTTACATGGAAAAAAGCCAAACCTGATTTGATAAAAATTGCCGCTAAAAGCATTATGGCAATAAAATCTCTGTGATGCCAGCTTTTGGTGTATTCTTCCAAATGGGTTATATCAACTTTTCCCTGCTGTCCAAGAATTATGGCCAATATGTTAAGCAAAACAAAATCGGCAATAAAGTTGCCATAAATGTAGTATCTTTTGGCATTTAGGTCGTTAATCATTCCATAAACCACAACATCAGCCATTCCGACTGCCGCTAACAGTTGTATATAATTTATTGAACAAAAAGCCGTAATCATAAAAACACAATTGAAAAGTAGCAAGCCGCTGATGATATTTGGATTTTGCTCTTGCTGTGATATGGTATTGTAATATATGGCGATAGTATGCAGAATTAAAACGCCCAATATACCATAAACACCTGACTGCCATGGGTTTAGCTCTATGGACACCGGAAGATTGGGAATCGCTTGCCAAACAAAAGAAATTGCGTTGCCGGGATATGGGCTGAGAATGGAAAATATGCTATATCCCATTATGCATATAACTGCTAACGACCAAAAGGTTTTCATTCTCTTTGCCGGCAACAAGAGAGACAAAAACCCTACCGCAACCAATAAAAATATAAAATTTATAAACATTTATGACTCAATATTATGTTATAAGCAAAAACAAGGGCATTAACAGCCCTTGTTTTATTTTTGATTGTTAATTCATCAGCCTAAATCCTTGATACTGCGAATAATACGCATAGGGACTTTGTATTCACGGGCGACATCGTCATTTTCTATTTCGGCCACCAGAACTTCACTAACCGATTTTAGCGGTGCATGAGCCTCTTCGGCAATATCATTGAGAACAAAAGCGCTCTCTCGGCTGCGATAAAGCAACGCAGTATCGCCTCCATCGTATAAGATACGCGGATTTTCGGGACCGCCTTCGCAATACTCGATAATAATCAATATTTCACCGGCGGTGTTTTGGAGCATGTCATAACGCCCCTTTTGGTTGATTTTATTATTCTCAGACATAGAAACGACCTCATAATTTTTTTTGTTTAACATCAATTTTGAGTGGATGATAACACATAATTATTAACAAATAAACTATTTTTTACAATTTATTGTTTTTTTTGTTGACGAACTGTTTTTTATAGATTATACAACAGTTCGTTATCTTATGTGGGCCCGTAGCTCAGTCGGTAGAGCATTTGACTTTTAATCAAAGGGTCGTGGGTTCGAATCCCGCCGGGCTCACCAATAGGAAAACTCCTCTTTATGAGGAGTTTTTTTGTATCTTTTTCTTGGCGGGATTCGAACCCGAGGGTTCGTTCAATTCCGACTATTTCTTTTGTTTCGCTTCGTTTTCTCTTGCTCACAAAAGAAAGTCTCATTGTGTCTCCTTGAAAAAACTGCATTAAAGCAGTTTTTGCCGCGGCCATCCGCCGGGCTCACCAATAAAAAAACTCCTCCTTGTGGGGAGTTTTTTTGTTGGTCAAGTTGGGATAAGAACCCACGAAAAAGTGGGTTCGACAAGGAGGAGCAGGCGAGACGGAAGTATCGCCGCTCTTGCGACGACGCAGCGGCGAGTGAAACGTAGCCAATCATAGCCGGGCTCACCAATAAAAGAGGTCACCTTTGTGGTGGCCTTTTTTGTGTTTTAAAACGGCGGGCTTCAAAATAAGAGACAAAAAATGACAAAAATATCGTATCATGAGTGGGAAAATGTGGTATAGTGTAATTCCTGATAATTAGTATAGAAATTTTTTTAATTATATCCTGTCGCCTTGGGCAAGTTACATAAAAGGATTCACGCCCCAAAAAAAATAAAAAAAATAAAAA
>JAGCXO010000033.1 GCA_017961285.1 Alphaproteobacteria bacterium
AATTTCTTGTCTCCGTCAAAATTTCTTTTAGAACAGATTTATTAACTTTTTCTGTGTATGTCGGGTTAAATCCCGCTTTTGCCGTCGGAAAAGCCCATTTGCCGTACATGATGTCATTTTTTATGTAGCAAACATTTTTTCTCTGTACTTTTACTTCGTACAAATTTTCCATAAATTTTAGCATACTATTCTCTCCAAAATATATTTTGCATCGCAGTACCGACATTCTACATATTTAAGTATTACCATTTTGTAAATAAGCTAATTCATCTCCCAACCGCTTATATTCATCGTAATTTTCAGTCCGATATTCGCAAAGCAAAGCGCACCAGTAATAAAAAAGAGTACCTTCGGGTACCCTTTTTATATTGTCATTCCTCGCACGATGCGGCGCATTCGTGCGTCAAGGAATCTTATTTTTGCGCAGCGCTATATTTTAAAAAATTTGAAGATCCCTTGACCAAACTTTGCAGTTTGGAGAGATGACCTTTATTAAATGCGCAGGGCGAAGCGCGCGCACTTTCGTTCAGCGGCACCAGAGTTGAACGGATTTTATTGTATTGTAAAAAATTGACAAAAATAATAAAGTGAGATAGAATAAATCTGTCATTAACAATTTGTAGAGAGAAAATCATAAATGAACGGTATCGATGAAATTGAACGCATAAAAGAACAACAAATAAAAAATAACTGCCCTACAGCTGTCTTGTTTTATATTGTGACAGGCAGAATGGCGCCGATGTCTGTTGATCCGTGGTACGGACAGATAAAAAAACTTACTGGCAATGCTGACCGAAATCTTGTAGAATTTCACCAAGCTCTCATATATGGCATGTATCCGGAGTTGAAAGAGGCCTGCCATTATTTTAATGTTTCTGTGAAAAAACGCCTGGAAAAGGGCGAAAAATTATCAGCCCAATCTTTGGCACAAATTGAAAACGATACAATTGGCAAGTATAATCTGCCGAAAAGCTATTTCATAGGGCATGTTGATGCACAACAACAGAAAAGAGTAGATGCCAATATGAAAAGCGCTCTGGATAAGATGAAGGCCGAACAGCCTTTACAAAAAAATATTAAAACAACCGGTGAGGTGTTGAAGATACCGTCTATTCCTTGGGATTGGTCGGATAGCAAGCATTTCAGATAATTATGAAAAAGAGCCTCGCTTTTACGGCGGGGCTTTTGCATTGATATACGGACTTTTTCTAAAACATCGGACTTTTTTGTTACATTACAAAAACTTGACAAAACAGATTGAGAGCGGTAGAATAGCGCCATGGTTGCTAATTTATCATAAAGGAGACACAAAATGCCGTTGTTTTCATTAACAGACGTTTATAAGCTGGAAAAATCCTGCAAAGTCGGCGAAACTCAGAAACTTTTTTTGAAAGCAAAATATGGAGACCATAAAGTCGTGATTAACGGTATTCCGGCAGATGTTGATCTGAGCGGCAATGTCGAAATGCAAACATGGCATGCTGAGCAAAAGCTGAGCGATGCCGAGAAAAAGAAAGATGAAGCCAGACCTGATAAAATAGAGATTTATAAGGTAGATGATAAGGGATATATCGTCCCTAAATCAGGTGTGGATTTGTTCCGGAAAGAGGATGGAACTTACCGATATAGAACGGCAAAAGAAGTCCAAAAAAGCGATGAAATGAACGCGGCGATTATATCTTCGCTATTGTCAATTAAGGAAAACAGCTAAAACCTTTTTGCCGGTAAATACTGTAATCTGTAACCGCTGCAAGCCATTGTGGCGGTTTTTTATGCCTTGATATGCGGGGCTATCTTAAAAAATTTCGTGCAAATACATGCTATGCGGAAAAACAAAAATATGCACAAACAACCAAATAAACGAAAATGCGCGGGCAAACCACAGCATTTTATTTTCTTTTTGGTATATATACCACCCCGTGATGACCATCAGATTATCAAAAATAAGCCGGTTGCTCCAATGTTCGACGCCCTGAAGCCAAAATTTTACCGCTTGCCCCCACAACCCGATTTCCAAATAATGCTCGAGAGTTTCCCACATATAGGCAACCAAAAGAGTAATGATAAAACTTATTTTTGTTTGTAAGGCTGGCGATATTTTTTCTTCGCCGACAAGTTTTTTGCAAGCCAAAGAAGCAAACCACGCCACAGAAACGCCCATCACCAGGTGTTCTATTGACCACACATCAAAAGCGGCCTCAGTTTTCAGTCCCCAAATCATTTTTTCACCCCAAAGTTCCAACAGACAAGAAAGTAATCCAATATTGTTAAGAATACTTTAACCTCGGCATGGCGAGATTCCCTCGAGATTTGTCTTGTATTCAGTTGACTTTTCGGTTTATTTTGCTAGAAACAAATGGTGGAGGGCGTTATGCCGTTGTACTTAATCATAGGGAATATTTTTTCTTTTTTGGCCTCGTTGTGTACGGCGGTATCCGTGGTCAAGAAAAACAAATCGGATTTTATGTATTGGCAGGTCGGAAACACGCTGTTTGCCATTCTGACAAATATTGCCTTATGGTCTTATTCGGGGGTTACCACCAACACCGTGTCGCTCGTCCGCAATGTTTTGGCTTATAAAAACAAATTGTCTTTGGTGGGCACGCTGGCCATTTGTACCATCAGTATTTCGCTCGGGCTGATGTTTAACAACCGCGGTTTAATCGGCATACTTCCCGTGTTTTCGTCAGCATGCTATACTTTATGCGTTTACCTGACCAAAAATGAGCAACAGTTGCGCTATGCTTTAATTGTTGATTTAACGCTTTGGGCAACTTACTATCTTTACATACGCGGATATCCGTCTGTAATTACCTATATGATTCTTAATATATGGACGTTAATACAGATTTACAGATATATAAAACAGGGAAAATAGAGAAAATGAAAACCATGCTTTCCATTATAACCGTTTGTAAAAATGAACCGTATATAGAAGAAACCTGTCTGAGTATCATAAAGCAATCAAATCAGGATTTTGAATGGATTGTTGTAGACGGTGCTTCTACGGACGGCACGCTTGATAAGTTATCTGAATATCAAAAGAGAATGGATGTTTTTATGTCTGAAGAAGATGATGGCGTTTATTATGCTATGAATAAGGGTATAAATCATGCCCATGGCAAATATTTGTTATTTATGAACGGTGGAGATTTATTGTATAATAAACAGGTTATTTCAGATGTTATTCCTTATTTGCAAGCTGGTAAAGCTGATGTTTTTTACGGCGATTCATATCGATTGTTCGATAACAAAGAAAATTGTTTTATAAAAACATATCCCGACAAAATTACAAAATCTTTCTTTCTGACAAACACGCTGGCACATCAATCATCGTTTATAAAAAAAGAGCTTTTTGAAAAATTCGGTGGATACAGAGAAGATTTCAAAATCGTCAGCGACAAAGAAAAATGGTTAAAATTTGTGGATAATGACACAGTATTCTGTCATATTCCGAAAGTATTATCTTGCTTTAGAATGAATGGCGTTTCGCGTCAACAAACTTCTTTGCTTAAAGAAGAAAAGAAAAAAATGTTAGAAGAATATTTTTCTAAAAATCAACTTTATAACACTGATATACCTTATTTACAAAAGATTTTTGACAGATAGTTGCCGATGTATTTAATTATAGGAAATATTTTTTCTTTATTTGCCGCACTTTGTGTGGCTGTATCAGTGCTCAAAAAAAGCAAAAGTGACCTGATTTTATGGCAATTATGGAGCATTTTGCTTTCCGGTTTTTCCTGCTTGGCGCTCATGGCTTATGCAGCCCTGATTACCTGCATTATGGATCTTATCCGAAACGCTTTGGCTTACAAAAACAAACTGGATTTCAGAATGACCGTTTTATTGGTTATTTTGTGCATTATTTTCGGTTGGTGGATAAATAATCTCGGTTTAATCGGCATACTTGCGATTATTGCCTCCTCCAGCTACACGATTTTTATGCACATCACAAAAGATGAGCAACAAATGCGTTGGGCCTTGGTTTTTAATCAAACTTTATGGCTAATTCATGATTCTTATATTCAAGCTTATCCTGCTGCCGCCACCGCGTTGATTCTGGGAACTTGGACGGCTATTCAAATTTACCGCAACCGAAAAAAATCGACGTGAGTGCTCTCACAGGCTAAAAACTCTTGTTAAACAGCCAATAAATTTTATAACGGTTGAATTTCCAGCCGTTTTTCTGGTGCATGGCCACCGATTGGGCGTTCTCCCGTCTGCCGGTTATTTTACATAAGCACAAAGCGGTTTTCAACCTTTTTATATTGATTTTATACTTGTCCGGCCTATACTGAGTGCAACGGAGGATAAAAAATGCAAGATTGTATAAAAAAAGCTGTGGTTTCGGATTGGCCGGATTTAATGATGATTTTCGACCGTTCTTTACGCTCTACCGATGATTTATCGGACGATGACTGGAAAAAACTCTATGAGCGTTTGATAACTTATTCGTACCCTCATTTTGATACTTATATCTATCAAAAAGAGGGTAAAAGCGTGGCGTATATCAGCTATTGGAAAGAAAAAAAGAACATCAAAATGCTGTATGTTTTGCCGCAATACGCCAATCAGGGGATCGGTCAAAAGTTAATTAAGCACGTTATCGATACTTATAATGAAACAATGACCATCGGGGTAAAAGCCACCAACGATATTGCCATGCATATTTATACCAAATTCGGCTTTAAGATTGTCAGCGAAGAAGAATATGATGCGTCCGGAATTTATTATCCGCACTACATTTTAGAGCGCAAAATTTAACTTGCTTTCTTCCAATACTTCAAAAAAGCGAATAAATTACTCAAGATAACCAATATCTCCAGCAATCCTGCCCAGTTTTTGATGCTTATCTGATAGGCCAGAAAGATGAAGCTGTTCAGCCCGCCGACAACACGCATTTGCTGCGGCGGCAACCACCAAAGACATACCAAATTAACCGATGACGACAGCGTCACCAAAATTGATGACCAGCCGACGTAGGTATAAAATAAAATAACCAAATACAGAGCTTGGAAAAAAATATAGCCTGAAAGCCATCTTTTGTTCAGCCGTTCCTTGATGTTGGTGACAATCAGGGTGAAAAATACCGCTATAAAAATGTAAGCACCGCTTAATGAGTTCAGGCAATATAAGCCGATAATCGTCAAAATCTTTGCCAGCAAATCCAGCAACAGCATCATTTTCTTATGTTTCATAAAGCGGCTTAAGCAATAGCAAACATAATTAAGAGCGGTAAAAAGATACCCCTGCCAAATCATTTTATTTCTCCCTAAACGCGGCTATTTTACAGAGAAATCATTAAAGAAATCATAATTAACGTCTGGCGAAAACGCTTGACTTTTGTCTAAAAAGAACGTAAAATAGAACTATATTAGCCTGCTGAGGCAGAGGAGGTGTCAAATGAAAAGGCAAAATCAATCCGCTGATACGGAATGCAGTTTTGCGGTTTTCCAAAATGACGGGGAGCCGGAAGTTATCGCCAAAACACATCACCATCAAAGCACATGGTTCAAAATTGATAAAAATCGGTTTTTGACAACCGATCAGACCATGAAAGTTTACGGCTTTATGGAACAAAACAACATCAAATATGCCGATGTCAACTATTCGGGCAGTTCGCGCAAACACATCTTAGATGATAAGGAATTTGTGGTTACCGTTGACGACAAAGAAGTCAATTTGGCCGATTTGCCGGCTTATGATAATCCGCAATTGAGGCAAAAGTTGGAAAAATTCCTCGGAAAATCTGAAAAATTCGCCCGCCGGCAAGATGACAAAGATCTGAAAAATCAGCTTAAATTGCAAAAACGTGAAGCAAGAAGCGCCAAACTTCGGAAATTGTGCGATAAAGTACGCGAAAAGTTGACGTTTCTGCATAACCACGGGAAATATGTTTATGAAGAAGTCGATGTTAAAGATGCGGCAGCGGTCAAGGCCAAATTCGGGTA
>JAGCXO010000034.1 GCA_017961285.1 Alphaproteobacteria bacterium
GTTTTCGGTTGTTTATAACTTCTAAAATATCTAATTTTTCTCTATCGTTTACGCCTATAGAATCAACTTTGTTTGCGAGGTGTGTTATAATGGCTTTTCTTATAATTTTATCTTGTGTTGAAGCTATTTCTAAATGAATTATGGAATGAGGATTTTTTTCTTTCCAAGATGATATAATTTTTTCTGATTTTTTGATGTGTTTGAGGCCGTGATTTTGGTAACTCAAGGCTTGGTATCCGGATAGAAAATAGTAGTCTATATGATTTTTACGAGTATAATTTATGAAAGATTTATCAAGTTTGAAATTAAACAGAGGTGGATCATATGTAACTATAAAACGATTGGATTTTGGGCAAATAAAAATTTTTCTTTCAATAGATATTTTATCATTTTTATTAAATTCTATTATCCAGTGAATTGATGATATTTTATCTCTGTTTATTGATGATGCTTGTTGTAGTTTTTCTTCTTTATCAAATGATAATAAATTTTTGTTTGGAAAAAATTGCTTGGCTTGATCTTTGGTTAGGGCGTTGCTGTGGGCAACAATTTTTGTTATATCAGTTAAGGAAAGTGTGTTGGCAACAATACCGGCTTGACCTCCCATTTGAATTTTTTTTGTTCCAAGGTTTGTTTTTAACCAATTAAATACTTCTATTTTATCTGATGTCCATTCTTCGGCTATGCCTTTTGAAAAACAAAGAAAAACACCTTTAAGAAAGTCGCTTACTGAATTTATGGATTTGTTTTCAATTTTTTGAAGTTTTGAAAGTGATAATTTTTCTTTTTTTATGAGGTTTAAAATATCGTCTCCGGAAATTTTTATTATGGAATCTATACATGTATTAAAAGCGCAGGCAACACTTTTTATTTTTGCCATTCTATTAAGAGTTTCAGGAGCCGCTTGATAAAGTTTATTCCAGTTCTGTTTGATTTTGTTCATATTCGTTTCTGACATTTTCAACCTTCATTATTTGTAAGGCGTTAGCTATGATGTTAGATAGTGATTTGTAAAAAGTAAGTTGATTTTTGGTTGTTTGATACCACAATTTTATATCGTTATTTTCAAGAATTTCTTTTTGTTTTTCAATCTCTTTTATTGCTGAATTGAAGTCATTATTATCAACAAAAGACTTAATCTTTTCTAAAAATTTAGTTTTATCAGATAATTGAGCACTGTTTTTATCTTTTATGGTTGAGATTTTTACATATTCATTAACTTTAGAGGTGATGCGTTTTTTCCAATCTTTTTCTATTATGGGCTGATTTGCTTCAGCATAAATTTTGTTGAAATTATCTATTATGGTTTTATCTGAAATAAAACTCATTGAGCAGTGAGAATATATAAAGTTGACATCTTCACTTATTGAGTTGAGATTTTCTGCTAAAAGTTTGAGTGCTTCTGCTTCTATTTTGCATGTTTGCCCATGTGAAACCGTGTCTTTTATTAACATTGCAGAGGTCAGAAGCAGAGCTCCGCTGTTTGATGCTTTTGCAAGTTTTTGTGTTTGTTTTTCCAAGTTTTGCAGTTGTTTATTCAGTTCAAAAATTTCGTTTGTATCCACTTTTGATGAGTTAAAATTATCAATATTTTTTTGTAATAATTTAAACTTTTCTTGTTCATTAAGAATGGTGTTTGTTATTTCATCAATGCTGCGGCTCAAGTTTGCTATTTGGATCTTAAAATCATCTTGATTTGTGCTTGTTGGGGTTGGTATATTGATGTGTTGGGTTATAATTTCCGGTTTATATCAAAAGAAAAACAATGTAGCAATTACAGTGGCAAAAATTATAAATTCAAAAGTTTTGAATAAATATATCAAGATTTTGCTTGATTTGGAGGCTATTGATGATTTATTTTTAACCATGTTCATTTTCCTTTGTAAAAAACTTTTATTGTTTTATTATGATGGGTAATGGTTAAAATTTTATCAAAAGAAAAAGATATGATAGTTTTAGGAATTGAAAGTAGTTGTGATGAAACGGCTGCAGCAATAATCAACGATAAAAGAGAAATTTTATCCGATGTTGTTTTATCACAAGAGGAACATAAAGTTTTTGGTGGTGTTGTGCCGGAGATTGCCGCCAGGTCACATTTGGATCATATTGATGATATTGTTGCGCAGGCTTTTGAAAGAGCAAAGATTAAGATGAGTGATATTGATGCAGTTGCTGCTGCATCGGGACCGGGATTGATTGGCGGTGTTGTTGTCGGAGTTATGGCGGCAAAAGCGTTGGCTTTGGCTTTGAATAAGCCTTTTATTGCGGTAAATCATTTGGAAGGTCACGCTTTGGTTTCAAGGCTTACAAATGATATTAAATATCCTTATTTATTGTTGTTGGTTTCCGGTGGTCATTGTCAGATTTTGGTGGTTAAGGCCCCCGGAGATTATCAACGTTTGGGGACGACTATTGACGATGCTGCAGGTGAGGCTTTTGACAAGGTTGCAAAAATGCTGAAACTTGGTTATCCGGGTGGACCAATGGTGGAAAAAATGGCAGCGATAGGTGATGAAAACAGATTTTCTTTGCCTCATCCTTTGAAGGGTTCTTCTGATTGTAATTTGTCATTTTCGGGCTTGAAAACAGCTGTCAGAAAAATTATCGAATCGTATGGAAATGTTGATATTGAAGAAATTGTGTTACCGAGAAAAGATGTAGCAGATATTTGTGCCTGTTTTCAAAAAACAGCTTGTGAGTGTTTGTTAGACAAGCTTGAAATGGCAATGAATTATTTTAAGAAAAATTATCCTGAAGGAAGGGATGTTGTTGTTGCCGGAGGTGTAGCAGCAAATATGTATTTGCGTGAAAAAATGGAAAAGTTGGCAACCAAAAACGGATTGTTGTTTGCGGCTCCGCCATTAAGGTTTTGCACAGATAATGGAGTTATGATTGCGTGGGCTGGTTTGGAAAGATTTCAAAAAGGGTATATTGATGATTTGGATTTTAAGCCAAGACCAAGGTGGCCTTTAGATTCTGAAGCGCCAAAAGCTGCCGGAGCAGGAGGAGTAAAAGCATGAGAAAAAAAGAAGAAATTTTAGAAATTATGCAGATTTTTGCAGATGCGAATCCAGAGCCGAAAAGCGAGTTGGAATATGTAAATGCATATACACTTTTGGTAGCAATTATTCTGTCGGCACAGAGTACCGATAAGGGAGTTAATAAGGCAACAAAAGAGCTTTTTAAGGTTGCTGATACACCGCAAAAAATGTTGGCTTTGGGTTTGGACGGTTTGAAGAGTTATATAAAAACCATCGGGCTCTTTAATAATAAGGCAAAAAGTATTATAAGTATGAGTCAAAGCTTGGTTGAAAAATTTGGCGGTGTTGTACCAAGCGGGCAGGCGGAGTTGGAAAGTTTGGCCGGAGTTGGGCATAAGACAGCTAATGTTTTGCGAAATGTTTGGTATAATCAGCCGACAATGGCAGTAGATACACATGTTTTTAGAGTTGCGCACAGATTAGATTTTAGCCAAGGAAAAAATGTTGAGGAAGTTGAAAAAGATTTGCTGAAAGTTTTGCCGGAAGAATATCTAATGTATGCCAATCACTGGTTGGTTTTGTTTGGCAGATATATATGTAAGGCACAAAAACCTGATTGTGAAAATTGTCCAATTTCAAAATATTGTTATTGTCAAGATAAAAGAATCTAGATTTTGCACCAGCCTTTAGCAGCACGTGACCATAGAATATTGTTGTTTTGGTTCGGATAGGCAATAATGCCGCAAATTGTCGGTGTTTTGCAGCCGGTTGTTTGCGGAGTGGAGTAGGGAAGGTTATTGAGTTTGCATCGAGCCATATCTGCAAAAACTCTTGCTTCCATATATTGGGCGCTAAAACCGTAGTCATCAGCCCATAAAATTTTTGCTTTTAGGTTTGCTATTTTTGAGAATATTTCTTGATGTTGGGGCAAAACAAAAGACTTTTGATGAAGAATATTTTTGAAATCGTCAAAAATAATCGGGTTGTTCCAGCCGCCGCCAAAAACAATAAAGTTTTCGGGAACTTTGTGTGGTAAGTATTTTAAGCTGAAAGCCATAATATAGGCGCTGAAAAATTCTGCCGTTCTCACTTTGTCGTTGAAAGATATGGAATCGTCTTTGAGGGGGGCAAAATTATACCAAGCAGGATCGGCAGATTTTGGTGGTGTTTGCAGGAGAAAATTTTGTTTTTTAGCATTTAAAACACTGTTATTAAACAAGTTGTTTAATAAAGTTGGGTTTATTTTTCCTTTTTTGCCATATTGTCCGTTGAAATCATATGCTTCGTTTTTTTCTGTGCGTATTAGCATATCAACAAAATGATTGAATGGACCGCAGTCCCAACCGATAACTTGATTGTTGTGAACGGAAGCTATATTTCCGGTGTTGCCGCCATTGCAAAATATGGCGGATTTTATTTTTAGTGCTTGTGCAAGGTGTTGATTGTGTATGGGGGCAAAAGGAGCTCCTTCGCCACCGTTTATGATGTCATCAGAGCGAAAATCAAAAACAACAGGTGTGTTAGTTAAATTACTGAGCATCTGTCCGTTACCAATTTGCAGAGTGTTCGCTTCGCATTTTTTTCCGGCGATGGAAGGTGGAAGGTGAAAGCATGTCTGACCATGAAAGCCGATAGCTGTAACTGTATGCGAATCTATATGATTTTGTTTTAGCATTTCGTTATATGTTTGAGCAACAAGATGAATATAACGATTGTGCAGATTATTAAAAAAATCAGGTTGTTTTTGATAAACAGAATTTATATCACCGCTATTGTTGGCCAGTGTTTGTTTTAAGCTGCGAAAATCTTCAGCAATATCCAAGGGAATCGGCGAACTGTGACTGCAGATATCTTTGATGGAATCGCCAGCAAAGCTTGTTAAAACAATATCTACTGCATCGAGAGAGTTTCCGGTCATAATGCCGGCATATAGGTTTTGGTTGCTCATTTTACCTCTTAAAAATGTTTTTGGTAATGATATTATGTTTTTTTATTGTTGACAATATGCAATTTTGACAATATAAGTCTGCTTGAAACCGAGAACTTTGAAAAATCAAAGTTTTAAATAACTATAATAAACCGGAGATTAAAAATGAAAAGAACATATCAACCTTCTAAATTGGTAAGATCACGCCGCCATGGTTTTCGTGCTCGTATGGCAACGCAAGGCGGACGCAAAGTTTTGGCTGCTCGCAGAGCTAGAGGGCGCGCAAAACTTTCTGCTTAATAGGGCGTAAAATGCCTGAGTTTTCCGTATTAAAGAAAAGACGCAGTTTTGTAAGGCTTACAAAAGGTGCTTTTTGTGTTGCTACAAGAACTTTGGTTTTGCAGGCAATGGAAAGCGAAGCGGAAAATGTTTCAGGCAAGCCGAGAATTGGATATACAACAACTAAAAAAATCGGTAAAGCTCATACAAGAAACAGATGTCGTCGTAGGCTCAGAGCTGCGGCGGCATTACTTTTTGCTGAATATGCTATGGCTAATTTTGATTATGTTTTGGTTGCGCGTTATACCACAGAAATGGCCGATTTTGCTACTATATGTGAAGATTTGGTTTATGCTTTGAAAAAAGCAAAGGCAAATTTTGTAAATGATGAAGAAAGAGGCAAATAATTATGTTGGCAAAAGTGATGATATGGCTAGTTAAAGGGTATCAAAAATTTATATCCCCTCTTTTGCCGAATGTTTGCCGTTATCAACCATCTTGTTCACAATATATGATTGAGGCCATACAAATTTATGGAGTTTGGAAAGGTGTGTTTTTGGGAATTAAAAGGATTTTGCGTTGTCATCCCTGGGGTGGTAGCGGCTATGATCCTGTTGTTTCCAAAACTGACGATAAAACGGATAAAAACTTGCAATAGTTATAAATATTGTTATATTTTTATAAAAAGTAACAGAGGAACGGGAATATTTTTATGAAAGAAGATTTGAAAAGCTTTTATTTGGCAGTGGTTTTGTCTTTGGTTATTATTTTTATCAGTAACCAGTTGTTTTTTAAAAAAGAAGTTCCGGTTTCCGAGCAACCAAAAGAAGAAATAACGGTGGTTGAGGCCAAGACAGAAGAAAATGTTGAAGAGGCAGATTTTGTTCCACTTGAAGAAGTGTTAACAGAGGCACCGAGAGTAGAGATTGATAATAGTGCTGTCAATGGCAGTATTCGTCTTAAAGGGATGAGACTTGATAATTTAACACTTAAAAAATATAAACAGACTTTAGATAAAGACAGTCCGGATGTCGGGTTGTTATATCCGGCAAAAACAAAAAATCCTTATTATGCGGAGTTTGGATGGTTGTCGGCAGACAAAAACATTAAGTTGCCAAACTCAGAGACAGTGTGGTCGGTCAAGGGAGAAAGGTTAACTCCTAAGACACCTTTAGTTTTGGAATGGGATAATGGTGAAGGATTGCGTTTTATAACAAAGGTTAGCGTAGATGATAATTATATGTTTTCTGTTGAGCAATCGGTAGAAAACAATACTAAAGCAAATGTTACGCTTTTTCCTTATGGCATGATTGCTCGTTCGCCGGGAGAAGTGGTAAGAAGTATTGTGCACGAAGGGCTGATTGGCGTGTTCAATGATAAACTTGAGGAAGTTGATTATTCTGATTTGAAAGACAAGGATAAAAGCAAAGAATATGATGCAGAAAGGGGTTGGTTTGGTTTTTCGGACAGATATTGGTTTTCTTCCATTGTTTTAAAACATCCGGCAAAGGTTAAATTTTCTAAAAACGGAAATTTGTATCAAACAGATTTTGTAGGAAAACCGGTAGAAGTTGTTTCGGGCTCGGTTGCTGTTGTTCAAAATATGTTATATGCTGGAGCTAAGGAAATTAGGCTTTTAGATAAATATACAAAAGATTTGAATATAAAAAAGTTTGATTTGGCTGTTGATTTTGGTTGGTATTATTTTTTAACCAAACCGTTTTTCTATATTTTGGATTATCTGTATAAATTTATCGGTAATATGGGGTGGGCAATATTGCTTTTTGCCGCACTATTGAGGCTTTTGATGTTTCCTATTGCTAATAAATCGTTTGAAAATATGGCGAAAATGAAAAAATTGCAGCCTAAAATGAAAGAGTTGCAGGAAAAATATGCCGGCGACAAATTGAAAATGCAGCAAGAAACAATGTTGCTTTATCAGAAAGAGAAAGTAAATCCGGCTTCGGGCTGTTTACCAATGTTTATTCAAATACCGGTTTTCTTCTCTTTGTATAAGGTTTTGAATATTGCCATAGAAATAAGGCAGGCTCCTTTTGTCGGGTGGATTAAGGATTTGTCGGCGCCGGATCCGTTGCTTATTTCTCAGTGGTCGCATTTGCCGATACCGTCGTTTTTTGATATAGGTGTATGGCCGATTGTGATGGGGCTTACAATGTATATCCAGCAAAAAATGAATCCGGCTCCTGCAAATAAAGATCAAGCGAGAATGTTTGCTTTGATGCCTTTGATTTTTATGTTTATGATGGGGCATTTTGCTTCCGGTTTGGTTATATATTGGTCGTTCAGCAATCTGCTGTCAATCGTTCAGCAAAGGGCTATTATCTTAAAAAATAAGGGGTAATTATGGCAAAGCGCTTTACCGAAGAAGAGTTTGCAAGCGGGAAAAAACTTTTTTCCAATGAATGTTCGTTTGTTTTGGGAGTTGCAAATTTGTCCCAGTTACCGGTTGATGACAGGGAAGAAATTGCTTTTGCCGGCAGGTCAAATGTTGGAAAATCAAGTTTGATAAATGCATTAACCGGTAGAAGAACTTTGGCAAAAACTTCAAATACTCCGGGAAGAACGCAACAATTGAATTATTTTATGCTAACAGATGGCTTGTATCTTGTTGATATGCCGGGGTATGGTTTTGCTCAGGCTCCGGAGGCTTTGGTTAAAAAATGGCAAAAAATGTTGTTTTCTTACTTACAGGGTAGGGCTAATTTAAAAAGAGTTTTTTTGCTTATAGATTCCAGACACGGAATCAAAAAAGTAGATGCCGAAATTATGGAGATGCTGGATAAGGCGGCCGTAAATTATCAGATTGTTTTAACCAAATCAGATAAAATTTCAGCAAAAGAACTGGAAAAAGTTGTGTCAGAAATAAGTAAACATATTAAAGAGCATCCGGCTGCTCATATTGATTTGTTGGTTACAAGTTCAGAAAAAAAACAGGGTATTGATGAAGTGAGAGCAGAAATTGCCAAACTAATCAATTATGTTTGAATTAACATTTACCAATATCATTAAAATTGTCAGAAAAGCGATCATACTAAAACCGGCTTTTACAGATATATTGTCCGGTATTTTGTTGTATTTGTTTAGGGCAAAAACAAAAAGAGGTGCTGTCAGCAGGATTGCGGTTACATAGCCGGGGTTTGTGGCTATGCGCAAAGCAAGTGTTTTGGCAATTATTAAGATGCTGCTGAAGGCAATGACATAAAATGCGGCATGACGCTTGTGTGAAGATAATATTTGTTGCCAGAAATATTGAAAAGTCGGTTTTTCGCTTTTTATATACCAATAGGCGTTCAATGTGCCGCTGATGAAAGTCGAAACCGTCAGATAATAGGAGAGGGAAGCATAAACAGAAGACCCCATAAGAGCAATTTGTTTGGTGGCAATACTCATGCCGGACAAAGATAGAATTGCAGGAAGCATATAATTTGCCAGTTTGCGGGAAATTGGCGTTTTTATCATTTGCCAGTAACTTATAGTGAAACCGATTAACAAAAAAATGATAATCATTATAGCCGTACTGTTTTGAACCATTGTTTGAAAAGCGGCGGGTGTCAGTATCCACCAAAAAACGGTTGTAACTACTGCGGTTAGAGCCATTATTCGAGAAGTTGGACCAGCACCATAGTGAGCAGAAGCAAAAAATAAATGCGAATCATAGATAGCGATCATTATTCCTTGTGCTATCAATAGAAACCAATAGAAACCTGATTTAGGAAAAGGAAACAGGAAGCAGAAAGAAAAAAAGATTGCGGCAATCCCCCAGCCACGCCAAATTCCCAACAAATAAGCGTTTATCTTATAATGCTGATTGAAAATTGTATAAATGGCAGTAAAAAACGCATAAATAAGACTATAAAAAATCCAGAGCATAAAAATTCCTTTCTATAAGAAAATATGCTCCGGATTTTTAAATTAAAAGGTGTTAAAATTTTTTATTTATAAGATTCCAACCAAGAAACAATAGTTGATTGTGGATTGAAGCCTACTTTGGTATCTACTTGTTTTCCGTCTTTGAATAAAAACATTGTAGGGATGCTTCTAATGCCGAAACTGGCGGCAGTGTTTGGCGAATCGTCAACATTCATTTTGCAAATTTTTACTTTATCGCCCATGGTTTTGTTTACTTCTTCAAGAACAGGTCCGAGTTGACGGCAGGGGCCGCACCATTCTGCCCAAAAATCAACCAAAACTAAGCCTTTGCTTTTTAATACTTCATTTTCAAATTGTGAATCGTTTATTGATAACATTTCTTTTCCTTTCAAAACGGTATGTGTCAGATATTTATATAATATTATGACGTAGATATTAAAGGATAAATTGATAAAAACAACGATTATTTATCAAATTTTCATCATAAAGGCATTATTGGTCCACAAAATGTAGGTTTCAATTTCTTTTTGCGGATAAATTTTTTGTAAAAGGGATTTATAAGCGGCAAGTTGTGAAATATATACTTGTGGAACCTCATCGATGGTTTTCGGGGTGTTACGGTTGGTTTTGTAATCGACGATAATAACTTTTTTATCGGTTATAATTAAGCGGTCTATTTGTCCTGATATAATTTTTCCGTTTATCTCACCCATTATAGGGACTTCTGCTTGAGAATTTTCAGCAAAAACCATGCCAAATTCCGGATTGTTTATGAGGGACATTACTTCGTTACAAATTTTAAGGCTTTCTTTTTCTGAAAAATCAGGAGTGATATTGTTGATATATTTCATTATTGATGAGGTTTGTTTTTCCTTTTCAATGTCAGGAATAAACTGTAAAAGTTTGTGAATAATGGTGCCTCTTTTGTAAAAAATTGTATTATCAACAATATGTAGAGGAGACATAGAAGCCGGCTCTTCTTCGGGTTTTGAAGGGGTTAGAGGTTTAGAAAGAGGTTTTTCTTTTTCTGCCGGAACAAACATAAAATCGGGAATCTGATTGTCGTCATCAAAAGATGAGAGGTTTTTTTCTTTTTCAATTTCAAGCTGCTGATCGTTTTTATAGGTCCAAATATTTTCATTGTTGTCGGCAAACTTAGTAAAAATGTTTCTGAAAATATTATACCAAGAATTTTCCGGTATTTTGTTTTTTTTGCGGAAACCGCAAAAAATCATTATATCTTCAGCACGAGTTGTAGCAACATAAAGCAGGCGGCGATATTCTTCCATCATTTTGTTGTTTTGTTTATCTTTTAAGTTGTTGCAGACATCGTCAAAATCGGCGGCGCAAGCAGGGTGAAGAAATAAATCACCATCCCATAAAAATTCAGAGCCACGGTCTCCACTTGGAACTCTTGTGGTGTCGGGTAAGATGACAATTGGAGCTTGTAGTCCTTTTGAGCCGTGAACGGTCATCATGCGAACCATATCGTTTTTGGATTGTTCCATTTCTCTTTTTATTTCTACATCATCTTTGTAAACCCAATCAATGAAGTTTTGTAGGGAAGCAATATGTTCTTGCTCAAAAACAAGGCATAAATTTAAGAATTCATCAATGCCATCTTCTGCTTCGTGTCCCATGCGTTCATAATATTTTTTGCGGCCACCGTTTTTGCCTAAAATGTAATTATAAAGTTCAAACGGGCGCATATAGTCTGCAAGGTTTAATAAATCTTTTAATATTGTAGCGGTAGAGGTATATTTTTCATTTTTTATGAGGGAGCTCCATAGCGTTCCGCTTCTTTGATAGCAAAGTTCAAAAAGGTCATTATCATCAAGTCCGAACAAAGGTGATTTTAATATTTCGGCTAGACTTAAATCGTCTTCCGGCAGTAGTAAAAATTTGCCCAGGCTTACCAAATCTTGAACAGCAATTTGTTCCATAAGTTTTATTCTGTCAATGCCGGAAACGTTTATATTTAGGCTTTTACATTCGCGGATAAACTCTTCACAAAAAGCATCGCGGCTACGGACGAGAACAAGGAAATCACCATATTGTAAAGGACGATTTTTGGAGATAAGAGGTTGTTTTGACGACACAAGTTCTTTTATTTTGTGAGCAATCATTTGTGCCATTTGAGAGGATGTTGAAATCTCTTGTTGATGTTTTATCGGAAGTCGCCAAGAGTCATCAATTTTTGTGTCTTCGGGTTCTATACATTCCCAAAACTCTACTCGGCCTGCCTCGCCTTTGCGAAAGGCTATGTGTTTTATATCTTCACGGATTGAGGCCACGCCTTTTTTAACTTTTTCATCAGCAAAAATTTGGTTTACGGTGTCTAAAACAGCATCAGTTGATCGGAAAGATACATCAAGATTTATTTTGGTAAAATCAGGTGAAAGTTTGGCAAAATGCTCGCACATTTCATCAAATTTGTCCGGATCGGCACCTTGGAAGCTATATATAGATTGTTTGCGATCACCAACGGCAAAAATGGTTCTGTTTTTTTCAGAAGCCCCAAGTCCGGAAAAGAATTCGTCACTTATAGAACGTATAATTGCCCATTGATCAGGGGAAGTGTCTTGAGCCTCGTCGATCAGAATATTGTCAATACCGCCGTCAAGCTTGTATAATACCCATTTTGCGGCATCTTTTTTTTCTAACAGATTTCTGGTTATTAAAATCATGTCATTATAATCTAATTTTGCGTGTATCTGTTTGAATTTTTTATAGTTATCAATAAGTTCTGATGCCAAAAGAATGACAGCTTTGGTGGATTGGTAAACATTGTAAGATTTTAGCTTTTGTTTGATATCAAGACAACGAGCTCCTTCGTTGTTGAAGATTTGGGTCAATTGGTCATTTTGTTTGAGGGCTTTATCTTTTGATACGCTCTTGATTTCGTTTTGTTTAGTTAGGAAAATACTGAAATATTGTTCATATTTTGAAATATCTCGAGATGGTTCAAGCCAGGAAATTAAATCTGTATATCCGACTTCGGCAAGTTTATAAAGGTCTTCTTTGGGCATGAGATTAAAAAATTTACTCATGATTTCTTCAATAGTCAAATCATCAGAGATGTTAAGCTTTTCAGATATGGCATTAAGCAGGTTTTCTTTGCTTTTGTAGGCGGTGATGGATTTTTCTATTTTGCTGCGGTTTTTTATTATGTCGTTGATAATTTTTGGAAAAGAATATTCACTTATAATAGATGTTATATAGCTTATGGCTTTGCTGATGTCGCTTTCGGGAAAATTTTGTGCGGTTAGAAGGATTTTGTTTTTTATTTCTGTAATAGCTTCAAGTGAACTGCGGTCGTCCAAGATTTCAAAATATGGTGAGACATTGGCTTCAAAAGGAAACCTTTTCAGGATATCTTGGCAAAAACTATGAATGGTTTGAATTTTGATACCACCGGGAGTGTCCAGTAAAACAGCAAAGAGTTGTCTGGCTTTTGCTTTTAGGTGAGATAATGATTTATTGTCGTTTGGGAGCTGTCCGTATAAAGATAGAAGATCTTTTTCAAGTTTGTCATCGCTTGTTATTGCCCATTCGGAGAGTTTTTTTGCGACACGAGAGCTCATTTCTACCGCTGCGGCTTTTGTGTAGGTAAGGCATAAAATTTTGTTGGGGCTTGTGCCGTTGAGTAAAATGCGAAGAACGCGATCTGATAGAACCTTGGTTTTTCCAGTGCCTGCAGAGGCTCCAACCCAAACGGATTTTTTAGGGTCCGCTGCCGTACGTTGTTGCGTTGTTGCTCTTTGTGCCAGATTTTTGCGTTGAAGAAGGATGTCGTTATTATTCGTCATCGGAATTTACCTCCCACTCGTTTATTCTCGATAAATGTATATAATCGGAGTATGATAGAGAATATTTTGGGTTGGGCTTGGTGACATAAGCACTTTCTTGGTTGTCGAAATAGTTGATAAGTTTTTTTATTTTTTCAAAATTATCGGCTAAAATATTTTCTACATCTTTTTTTATTGCAACAATATCTTCTCCCAAATGCCAATAGCTGAGATTTTGAACCGGTTTAGCGGGAATATCTTTGAAGCCGCCTTGTTCTGCTATAATGCCTTCTATGGGTAATTGTGGTGCGTAGCCGTTTTTGATGTCTTTGGCTTTGTGGTGTCTGCCGGTTTTATAATCAATAATATTGATATTTCCGTCATTGCAGATATCTATGCGGTCAGCTTTGGCTCCAATTGTGAATGTTCCGCCTTTAGAATAAAAACTTACAGTGCCTGATTTTTCACAAAATGTTTCTGCAATGTTTGAATGGTACTCTTGTTCAGTTGAAATTATCCAGTTGATAATTTTGATAAGTTTTGGGTGCCAAAAAGCGACTGTTTCAGGGGGAATATTGTTTTCTTCAAAAGCATTTTGAGCCATTTTTTGCAGGATATCAAAGGCATTGTCAGGAAATTTTTTAGGATATACGGTATAAAATTTTTCCAGCAGGGAGTGAACAATAATACCCAAATCGATTGCATCAGGTGACAGATTTATGTCATTTAGTTTGCGTAATTTCAGTATTTTTGAAGCAAAAATATTGTATGGGTCATAAAGTAATTTTTCTATATCGCTGGCCCATAGTTCTCGTGGTCTTGCCTCAATCGGCGGTTGAGGTGCAGGAGGTAATATCGGTGAAACGTTTTTTGATTTGTCAATAGTTTGAGCCCATTTCAGATAGGGTGAAGAAGTGATTTTTGTTATGTCGAATCCGAGCGCAGAGGCTACGGTTTCTATTCTTAACCACCATCGTGATTTTACAGTTGGGGTGCCTTGAACTTTTTCGGCACGAGTTAAGAATATTTCTTTTCCGCAAGCCATTTCATAAAAATCATGTGCCAGAACACCTATGGACTTTTCCGGTAAAGGAAGTCCGAAATCTTTTTGCATTGGCCGTGATAACCATGCATTGGAAGAACTTGTTTCAGGCATTGTGCCTTCGTTTAGTCCGCTGATAATGATGCAATCAAAAGAGCACAGTCTGGCTTCAATAGCACCCAGAATGCGTAATCTGGGGTGAGCTCCATATTTTTCACGTATCATAATACCGGAAAGCAAGGCTTCGAAAAAGTCGAGGTATTGTCCTTGCGGAATTTCACCAACAATGTCGGAAAATTCTAAAAGTTCTGAGAAGAACTTTGATAAAGTTTCTCCGTTGTTGCCATTCCAAAGAGTTTCTGCGCCGGAGATATTTTCTTTTGAGGCTAAGAATTCGGCAATTTCAAGATGTTTTATCAGTAATTGTTTGAAATTAGCTTTTTCTTGAGAAAGAAGTTGAATAAAGTGATTAAAAATTTGTTTTTGTTCTTCGATAAAGGAATTGTTTTTTTGTGCCTCACGCTTGCGAAGAAAATGTTTTTCATATTCGCGTATCTGCTTGAGAATGTTACCACGACTTTTGCCGGCACAACAAAGAGGATGTTTGTATAAACTTAATAGATAAAAAGGAGAAAAGTCATTTTGGCACAAAGCGGCGATTAAACGCAGAAAAATGCCTTGCGGTGTTTGCAGAGCCGGAATTCCGGCAGAATCGTCAGCTTTTATATTCCAGCGAAGAAGTTCGTTGGAAACGCGACGGGCTAGATTGCGGTCGGTAGTGATGAGCGCTGTGGTTTTTTCGGGAGTTTCGAGATTGTGTCGCATTATAGAGGCAATGGTTAATGCTTCATCTTTAGAATCGTGACAATTTATTATGTTAAAATTGTTAACGGAATTTGGAGATATTTTTTGTGAGGAAAGATTTTGCCATTTATCGGTTGATGTTGCCGGACGCATAACTTCGGAAAGAAATTTTTCTCTGTCAATGTCCTCGGCTTCTACAATATCTTTAACATCAAAACGAGAAATATTCAGAAAATCAAGAAGCTCTTTGAGCTCGTATTGCGGGTGTTGTTCATCTATTTTTTGCCATGACTCTTCATCAAGAAATTTATCTATTCCGGAGAGCAAAACAGAGCCGTTGGGTAGAGACAGGACAGTTTTTACCAGTTCTTTGATGGCTGGAAAAGTTGCAGTGGTGCCGGCAATAATTATTTGATTTTGGGGGGGATTTTCTTTCCAACAGGTAATTTGTTCTTGGATTAGGAGGCGAGTATATTGAGACGAATCGATTAAATTTTTTTCAGCGAGAATTTGAGGATAAAACTCGGTGATAATTTTTAGAAATTGCAATGTGTTTTGCCAGTGAGAGGCATATTCCTCGGGAACAAGGTTTTCAAGCTCGGAAAAGCTTAAGTTCTCGTTGTTTGTTATATCGACCAGTGCGGCAAGTTCTTTGGCAAGGTAGCAGGCTTGAGCATAGGTTAGACTTTCTATTTTGAAGTTATCCGGACGTGCGGTTATCAGCCTGATAAAAAGCAATAATCTTTCTTGAGGGCTGATAGGTTTTGGTATGTTGAGGTAGTTGTCAGAAGTGAAATAAATGCTTTCATCAAAGTTACTTAAGGAGGTAATTTGCGGTAACAGTGTGGCATCCATGCCGTGAAGTTTTACAAAAGCATTTTTAAGTTCTCTCACTGCACGTTGATTAGGAAGAAATATTTTTATTTTGGTCAGGTTTAGAAAATTATCTTTGCAATCATTTAATAGTTTTTGAGCCAAAACATCTATCAGAGAACAACTTGCCGGAATGTTATATATGTTTGCCACTTGTTTTTCCTATTTTATTGTTTGAATAAATTTTTCTAATGCTCTATGGCGGTGGGACAGGGTGTTTTTTATATCATCACCGAGTTCGGCAAAAGTTTTTTCGTATCCTTCGGGGATGAAAATCGGATCATAACCAAAACCACTATTTCCCTGGGGTTCAAATGCAATTTTTCCATCCACGCGACCTTCAAAGATTGATGTTTTTTTGTTGGGAACAGCAAAAGCAATACAACATGAAAAATGGGCCTTACGACTTTTTGATTTTGATTGCTCTATTTCTTCTAAAAGTTTTTGCATACCTAGCTTAAAGTCGCGGTTTGGAGCATAACGTGCAGAATATATTCCGGGGCGGCCTTTCAGGGCATCTACACATAATCCGGAATCGTCGGCTAAACAAGGAAGTCCGCACATAAGGCTGGTTGTTTCGGCTTTGATTTTGGCATTTTCAGAAAAAGTTGTTCCTGTTTCTTCAATGTCCCCTATGTTAAGGTCTGCAGATGAAATAACTTCAATATTGAATGGTTTTAACAGAGATTTTATTTCATTTATTTTGCCCTGATTATGACTGGCGACAATAATTTTTGTTATTTTCATTTATTTTACTCCAAGAGCTTCTTTTTGTTTTGTAATGAGTTGAGCTATTCCATCTTTGGCGAGCTTTAGCAAATCATAAAAGTCGGCTTCTTCAAAAGGGTTTTCTTCGGCGGTTCCTTGAATTTCTACGATTTTTCCGCTTTCGGTAATAACAAAATTCATATCAACTTGCGCATTTGAATCTTCGTCATAATCGACATCAATTATTTTATTGCCGGAATTTATATCGCAAGAAACGGCAGCAACAAATTCGGAGATAGGATTGTTTTTAATTTTTTTGTTGGCTATTAACCATTGCATGGCTTGATATAATGCTACGAATCCGCCAGTTATTGAAGCGGTTCTGGTGCCTCCGTCGGCAATAATTACGTCACAATCAATGCAGATTGATATATCTTTTATTTTGGTTAAATCAACAACAGCACGTAAAGAACGACCTATCAAGCGTTGAATTTCTTGGGTTCTGCCGGATGGTTGCTTGTTTTCTCTGGGGGTGCGTTGGCGATTGGAACGTGGCAACATGCTATATTCTGCAGTTATCCAGCCACGATTTTGTCCTTTCAGCCATGCCGGGACTTTTTCTTCGATGCTTGCCGTGCAAATAACCTGGGTGTTGCCGAATTTTACCAAACAGGAGCCTTCGGCGTAGGGGTTGCAGTTAGGGATGATTTCAATGTTTCGTAATTGATTATTTTCTCTTTTGTTATTACGCATATTTTGTTGCCTTTGAAAATTGTTATTGCCGATATTTTAGAATAGTTTATCAGGCTAAGCAATAAAAAACCGGAATTTTATTCCGGTTTTTATTATTTACTCTGTTTTTATTCCAGCGCGTTTGCGTTGTATGGGGTCCAAGATTCTTTTACGTAAACGAATTGTTTTTGGAGTTACTTCCAAAAGCTCGTCATCTTGAATATAAGAAAGCCCTTCTTCTAATGACATGCGACGTGGCGGTGTCAGACTGATGGCTTCATCTTTGCCGGCAGCTCGAATATTTGTTAGTTGCTTTGAGCGACAAGGGTTAACTTCTATGTCGTTGGGTTTTGTATGTTCGCCGATTATCATACCGACATAAACAGGAACATTCGGATCAATAAACATTGGACCCCTGTCTTCAAGTTTCCAGAGAGAATAAGCAATAGCGGTGCCATCTTCGCTGGAAATTATAACCCCATTTCTACGACCGGCAATTTCTCCTTTATAAGGTTCATAGTCATAAAAACTGCGGTTCATAATACCGGTACCGTGGGTATCGGTCAAAAATTCGGAGTGGTAGCCGATGAGGCCTCTGGTTGGGGCATGAAAAATCAGGCGAACTTTATTGCCTGCTTGTGCAGGAATCATCTCGATAAGTTCGGCACGGCGAGTACCCATTTTTTCGACGACAGTGCCGGAAAATTCATCATCGACATCAACAACAACTTCATCAATCGGCTCTAATAATTGTCCATTTTCATCTTTTTTGAAGACAACACGAGGACGAGAGATTGAAAGCTCAAAGCCTTCGCGGCGCATTGTTTCGATTAGAACACCTAATTGCAATTCTCCGCGACCGGCAACTTCAAAAGCATCAGAGCTTTTGGTCGGGCTTATTTTTAATGCAATATTGCCTTCGGCTTCTTTTTGCAGGCGTTCGGCAATTACGCGAGAGGTAACTTTTTCTCCTTCTCTTCCTGCAAGAGGGGAATCGTTGACAGCAAAAGTCATTATTAAAGTCGGAGGGTCAATAGGTTGCGCTTTTATGGCTTCGGTGACTGAAAAGTCGCAAATTGTATCAGCAACAGTGCCTTTGGCAACACCGGCAATAGCTACGATATCACCAGCATGAGCTTCTTCTAAGCTTTGGCGGGTTAAGCCGCGAAAAGCCATAATTTTGGTGATGCGAAAACGTTCAATTTCTTTGTTGTCTTGTGATAGAACTTTAACCGTATCGCCGGCTTTTATGCTGCCGGAGTGGATTTTTCCTGTGAGCATGCGACCAATAAATTTGTCTGCCTCTAAGGTTGTTGCAAGCATTGAAAATGGTTTGTCCGGATAGCATATCGGAGCGGAAACTTTGGAGAGAATTAAGTCGAATAGAACGCTTAGATCTTTCTTTTCTTCGGAAAGGTCTTTTACGGCCCAGCCATTGCGGCCGGAAGCATAGAGAATCGGAAAATCAAGCTGTTCATCAGTGGCGTTTAGACTTACAAAAAGGTCAAAAACTTCGTTTAACACTTCATCTACGCGGGCATCGGGTTTGTCGGCTTTATTGATGACAACAATAGGTTTTAAGCCAACTTTTAAGGCTTTGCCAAGCACAAATTTGGTTTGGGGCATTGGGCCTTCGGAGCTGTCAACAAGCAGGATAACACCGTCAACCATCGATAAAATGCGCTCAACTTCGCCGCCAAAATCGGCGTGTCCCGGGGTGTCAACAATGTTTATTCTAACACCTTTCCATTCCACGGAGGTGCATTTTGAGAGGATTGTAATACCGCGTTCACGTTCAAGCTCGTTTGAGTCCATGGCGCAAGTTTCTACTTTTTGATTGTCGCGAAAGGTGCCGCTTTGTTTGAGCAAGCCATCGACGAGAGTTGTCTTGCCGTGGTCGACGTGGGCAATAATCGCAATATTTCTAAGCTCCATCTTTTTTCTTTCGTTGTATAAATTGTTGTTATTTTAGGCGCACAATAGCACAAGAACTGTTGTTTGCAAGAAAAAAATCAGCCCTAAAAGGCTGATTTTTTATAGGGTTTATTTAGAATAGAAATTATTCATTAGCATTTGGCCATTTTTTTGCATTTTCAGCATTGAAGGCAACCCATTTCGGATCGGCATCTTCTTCGGTGCTGATAGCTTCTTGCGGGCATTCAGAAATGCAAACGCCGCAGCTGATGCAAGTGTCAGGATCTACTACGAGCTGGGTATCTCCCTCGTGAAAAGCGTCTACAGGGCAAACGTCTGCGCAAGATTTACATTTGATGCAATTGTCATTAACAACAGAAACCATTATTTATCTCCTTAAAGGTTGTTTATTCAGTGCTAAATCTATACAGATTTGCAATAAAATCAAGTAAAAAATAAAAAGAGTTAGAAAACTGTTGCATTTTGGACAAAAAAGTTTTATGTAGCAATAGTAAATTGTAAATTATTGATTTTAAATTATATAGTTATGAAAGTAGAACAAGAAAAAAGCGGTCTTTATATCAAAGGATCGGCAGAGGTTTATCATTCTGTGACATACCTTTACGGGTATCAGAGATTTTTCGGTTTTTCTGTTGACGGCTCATATTATAAGCTGGAAGAAAAACAAGATGAAGAATCTAAAACAACAAATAAGCTCTGGGAGGTTTCAAAAGAAGATTTTGAAGCTATGATGGCTCGCTTTTGCCAAATGACTAAGCACTGGCGAAGCAAGAAGAACCAGAAGATTTGTCGTGATGATTATTGTGACCAGGTGGTGGAGTTTTATCATGGATGTAAAAAGCAACTCTGCCTCAGGAAAAATGATGTATCTGTTTTTACGGAAAATTCTTTTAAACAAATGCTAGATTCCATAAATTAAATTATTATGATTACTTATGAAAAGCTTACATGCAGCATTTTAGGGTTGCAAGGGAAATTTCCGCTTACGTATATTGCCGGAATTGAAAAAACCAGTATATACAATGAGGTTGCCCTCTTTGAGGCGGATCACGTTTTGTATATTTGGAAGGAGCTCCGGTTTCGGGGAATAACTTGGCGCTCGTTAGCCGAAATTTCCAAAGAAACCTTTGATCGGGCGCTTGAAGGCTATAAACGCTTGGAAAGCTCCCCTCAAGGAAAATCAAGATACAGGAATTTGTATTTTGATGCCGTTGTCAGCGGAGGGGATTATTTTCCTTTGTTGATAGACAAATGTGTCGGACTGGACCTAAAGACAGATAACAAATTTCGCCAGACAATTGAGAAAATGTTGGAAGAACGGTAGAATTTTGAGGGCTTGAGTGAAAACTCGGCCCTTTTTTTGTGCGTTGCACTTGCGATGGCGTTTTTTTATCCCCATATAATAGGTAATGAAAAAACAAAGGAGATTGCCATGAGTGAAAAAATGAATTTTAAGGCCGAAGTTAATAAAATGCTGAATATTGTGGTTAATTCGCTTTATTCAGAAAAGTATATATTTTTACGCGAACTTATATCTAATGCGTCTGATGCTTGCGATAAACTGAAATATTTGATGCTGACGAATCCGAAAGCAGCTAAAAATAATGGCGAGTTAAAAATTGTGATTACTCCTAATGCAGAAGAAAATACGTTAAAAATTGCCGATAACGGAATCGGTATGAACAAAGATGATTTGATAAATCATTTGGGAACAATTGCAAAATCTGGAACATCGGACTTTGTGGCTGATATGAAAGAAAACGGTTCGGCAGTTGATTTAATCGGGCAATTTGGTGTTGGTTTTTATTCAGCTTTTATGGTTGCGGATAAAGTTGAAATTGTGACCAAGAAAGCCGGAGAAGAAAAGGCTTATAAATGGGTTTCTGACGGCATCGACGGTTTTGAAATTGAGGAGACGCAAAAAGATGAAATCGGGACGGAGATAAAGCTCTTTTTGAAAAAAGAGGATAAGGATTTTACCGATACAATTTATTTACGCCACTTGATAACGACATATTCTGACCATATCAGTTATCCTATATATTTGAATTTGGGAAAAGATGGTGAAGAAAAGATAAATCAGGGATTGGCTTTATGGGCACGCAATAAGAGCGAGATTACAAAGGAGCAGTATAAAGACTTTTATCAACATATTTCTCATAATTTTGATGAACCGTGGCTGACAATGCATTTTAAGGCCGAGGGAAATATTGAATATTCTGCATTGTTATATATTCCATCACAACAGCCGTATGATCTTTTTCAACCTGATAAGAAGCAAGGCTTAAAATTATATGTAAATAAGGTTTTTGTTTCGGATAAGGTAGAAGAATTGATGCCGAATTATTTGCGCTTTGTAAAAGGTGTGGTTGATTCCTCAGATTTGCCGCTGAATATTTCTCGTGAGATGTTGCAACAAAATATTTTGATAGAAAAAATTAAGCACGGAATTGTTTCCAGATTGTTGAAAGATTTGAAAAAGCGTGCTGAAAAATATGATGATTATATTAAGTTTTGGAACAATTTCGGAATTGTTTTGAAAGAGGGCATCTATGAGGATTTTGCCAACAGAGAAGAGATTGCGGCATTGTCTTTATTTGCTTCTACAAAGACAAAAGATAAGCTGACAACGCTTGATGCTTATATTGAGCGTATGCCGAAAGAACAACAGGAAATTTATTATATTACCGGTGATGATGTTAATATATTGGCAAATAATCCGCAATTAGAGGTGTTTAAGCAAAAAGGAATCGAGGTTTTGCTTCTTGTTGATCCGATAGATGAATTTTGGACTCAAATGTTGCTTAATTATAAGGGAAAAACGATAAAACATATTGCACAGGCCAGTGCAGAACTCAATTTTGATAGAAAGGAGCAAAAGGCGGACCAAAAGCAGTTTGACAAGTTGATAAGCGAGATGTCTGCTTGGTTTAAGGATGATGTGGCAAAAGTAGAAGGAACAGAAAAGTTGACATCAAGTCCGGTCAGTTTGACAACGGAAAAGGGACAGATGAATATTCATTTGGAACGCTTGATGCGTAATCATCAGCAGCAGACTGCTTTTACTTCTTCAAGAATTTTAGAGATTAATCCTTATCATCCGTTGATTATTAAAATGGCGGAGGCGCTTGATAATAAAAGTAAAAAGAGTGAAGTTGAGAAAGTGGCTAAAATTTTGCTTGATCAGGCGAAAATTGCTGAAGGTGAGCCAATTAAGGATCCGTCTTTTTATTCGGCAACCATTAGTGATTATATATTGAAAAGTTTTTCAAATTAGTTTTGAAAGAGCAAGAAATTGAAGAGGTGTAACTTCTTCTGCGCGCATGGTTTCTTCTATGCCGGCTTGTTCGAGCTTTGGCGAAATGTTGCTGAGCGATTTTAGGCTTTGGCGTAACATTTTGCGGCGCTGCCCGAAAGCTAAAGAAGTTATTTTTTCTATCTTGCCTATTTCTTGTGCTGATATAGCTTGTTCTAAAGGAGTGAAAAGCAAGACTGTTGACCATATTTTTGGTGCAGGAGTGAAACATTCCGGATTTAAATCCATCAGTTTTTGAATATTGCAAGTCAGTTGCGCAATAACAGACACTCTTCCATAGTCCTTGCAACAGGTTGGTGCGGTTATGCGTTCAGCTACTTCTTTTTGGAACATCAGGGTTAAGGCAGAATATTCTTTTATTTGCAGGAGCCATTTAATCAACAGAGGAACAGATATGTTATAAGGAAGATTGCTTATTATTTGTCGTGGAGAGCGGCAAAGAGTAGATGTGTCATGAGTTAGAGCATCTGTGTTTATAATATTTAGGGGGCAATCACATTCGTTTTTGAGGTCTTGCATAATTTGAATACAACGCGAATCCATTTCAACAACACTTAGTGAGTGCGGATTTGCTTTTAGGATTGAACGAGTTAGTCCTCCGGGGCCGGGGCCGATTTCGATAATGTTTTGGGAGCTGAAATCGGGGATTTTTTGGTGAGCTAAACTTAACCGAATTATTTTGTCGGTTATATTGCTATCAAGCAGGAAGTTTTGTCCCAGTGATTTATTGGCGGTCAAACCATAAAAGTCAATAACTTCACGCAGAGAAGGGAGCATAGCTATTCCTTGAGTTTTATTGAGGCGCGCTGTCTCAGGGTTTGTAAATATCTTGAGGCAAAACGTTCTGTTTTTTGGTTTTGCAACATATTGGTGATTTCTTCTGCGTTTGGTTCAGGCATTTTGTCTTTGGCAGGATCAAATTTCTTTTCCAATTTTAAGATATAATATGAATCATTGTGAATAATCGGGTCTGAAACAGAATTTACGGACATTTTTTGCAATACTTTATCCAGCGCATCAGGCAATTGCCCTGCGTTTATCCAACCAAGTCGGCCACCACTTGACGAACTGGGGCTTTGCGAAAATTGGGCTGCATACATCTCAAAACGCGGGTCTTGGCGCAAAGTGCGCGAAAGATCATAAATGTTTTTAGCCTCTTTTCTGGGTATTACAATCTCGGATACCATATATTTTATTTTGTTCATATCTTCTTTGGTTATTTTTAGGGCTTCTTGAACTTCGGGTTCGGTAACTGTTTGGTTGGCTGTTTTATTTCTAATCAGGCGGACCCAAGCAATATCGCTTTTCATTTGCTCTCTGAATACGGCTTCGCTTACTCCGAATTCTTTCAGCTCTCTTTTTAGTTTTTCAGGAGTTGACTTGTTGTTTTGGGTATATGTTTTTATTGCAGTGTCAATATCGGCATCGGTTATTTTTATATTGTTATTTTTAGCATCCTGCATCTTTATTTTTTCATCAATGGTGTTTTGCATAACCTTATTGATAATAAGAAGTTTTGTTTCGCTGTTATACGGAATGCCTGTGGTTAAGCAAAAGGCGCGAACGCGGTTGTTGATATCTTCTGTTGTAATAATTTCTCCGTTGACGGAAGCTAAAATGCGGATGTTTCCTGTGTAGGGAGTTGGTTTTTTGATGTTTTTCGGAGCAGGAGGCTGAGCTACTTCTACTGCCGCAGGAGTTTTGAAAATTGAGGGTGTTTCTTCCTCATATGACAGATAATCACTGCCGTCATATTCGTCGGCACTCGGTACATTATCCGGATCATATTCTGCGGTAAATTGCGCAAAAGCGGATGAAGAAAAAGCTAAGCTTAAAATTATGAAAAATATTTTTATCATATTATTTTCTCCTTTATTTTGAACCTATGCTACCTAAAGTTTTTAGTAGGAATGTAATTGAAAATTCATAACCGTCGTCGTAGTCAGGATCGGTAGAATCGTATTTGTGGACATTGGTTATAAGTTTGAAGCACTCATCTTCATAAATGAGCTTGCCACCGTGTTCCAGAGAGCGTTTATCTTGTTTTGCTAAATTTTGGCGGTTATAGATTTGAAGACCCCAGTTTTTTGAAAGTTTTGCGTTAAGAGATGTGAAAAGTTCTTTTCGTTGTTTATAATCGTCAAAGAAATAGAGATTGGTATCTCCGCCTTTTTTGTCGCGCCCTTTTATTGAGATAAAAGATATATTGGCTGACAGTATTGAGCTTCCGATACGAGAATTTAATTCACTATATTTGACGTTATAATTGTCTTTATCAAGTCTGAAGCGGTAATTTACATCCAGATAAGAATGTGGTGCGGCGTAAAGTCTGCCGACATAATCGCTCAATTTAGAATCGTCACCTAAGGATTGAGCGAAACTTTCTTTTTTGTTTATGTAGTAGCTTTGTCCAAAGAAAGAAGATGTTCTACCTAAAATATTTCCATAAGAGCTCCAATTTAATCCATAAGATACACGACTGCCGGTATCGTTTCTGTCGTATCCGGCATAACGATCAATATCTAAAATATTGGTATCGTCAAGTTGAGCATTCAGACTGTCTTCGTTAGGAATTTTGCTTATTTTGTTTCCGCCGTTAGGTGCGGCAACCGCAACAACGATCGGCTCTATAATTTGTCGTGACGAATCTGTTGCTTTTACAAAAGGTAAGCGCCATTCAACAGCTGCTTGCGGGAAAATGCGTCCGACTGCTCCGGTATAATTTTGGTTATTATTGTAATAGTCGTCTATATAATACAAGTCAGATTTGACCGAAGCCATAAAGCGATATTTTTCACCAAAAGGACTTGTGTAAGGTAAGTTCCAAGAATTTATCATAGTTGCGCGCTGAGTTTGTGTTTCGTCGTGTTCACGATATACGGAAGAAACGTTGAATGTATTTTTGAAATAGGCTCCGATAGAGTTTGTTTCGGATATTTTTTCGTAGGTTGCCAGCGGAAGTATATATGGTTTGCTATATTCTCGATTTTTGAATTCTCTGATATTTGCTTTTCTTAAAGAATAACTTACCAGTTTATACGAATATCCTTCAATGGATGCATAATCTCTATTTTTGAAACGCTCAAAAGAAACGGTTGATGTGAGCCAAGTGTCGGTTTTTCCGGGGAGGGATAAATCTTTTAGATACGCGCCGTCAGATGCGTAGTTTATATCCATTTTGGCTAGCCATAAATCGTTTATCTCATATCTGCCGATTGCTGTTATGTTGCCTCGTGTTTTGTTGGTGTCTTTATCTTTCATAATCGTTCCGGTGGTGCTTAATTCACCATTATAGAGCATTTTGCGATATCTCCCGCCAAAAACAACATCTTGTTTATCGCTGAATATGGGAGATAAGAGGATGTCTTCATGCTCATTGAGGTTAATGAAATAGTTGATACCGACGGCAGCTCGCAAGTATTTGTTGCTGATTACGGAAGGCATCATAAAGCCACTGCGTCTTTTTACGGTGGGGTCAGGGTGTGATAAAAAGGGAGAATACAACACAGGCACATCCTTGATGGTGAGATATGCGCTGCGGTAATAAACGTCATGATTGGTATTGTCGTGTGTGACTTTTCTGGCTTTGATTGACCAAAGAGGTTTTGCGTTTTCGCCGCAAACATCACAAGGGGAATATGTAGCACGGAAAAAGTGTTTATCTTTTTTAGCTGTTTGTTTTATGCGTTTTGCAGACATTCTACTTTCATCAGCGAGAATTGCTTTGACTTCATTTATGGTTCCTTTTGACATTTTGTCGGAGAGAGTGGCTTGGTTGGCATAAATTACGGAACCGTCGTCTTGGCTAATGCTAACATTTCCTTTTGCGGTTAATATATCTTTTTCTCGATCAAAAGTTAAGACATCTGCTTTTAAGGTTGTTTTTTCACGAGTGATTACAACATCTCCTTGTGCAGTTATTATTTTGGTGTTTGAATCTTCTATAATTTCGTCTGCGCTAAAATATATAGGAACAGCTTTTTCTTTCGAGAAAGAAAAAGATGTTGAGAGCGAAAAGCAAAGCAGCACTGTTGAAAGCAGGTTTATTTTTTTAAGCATAGGCAGCCAGCTCCTTTTGGTTTAAGCGTCTTTTTTTGGCAGAATTATAAAAGAACAGTATATAAAAACAGATAATTATCGGTATTATGTAATTAGCGTAATAGAGGAATAGAAAGTATAAATTCTTGGTTGCTAAATTGCCGAAAATGAGATCGTCTATTTCTACCAAAACCATAGATAATATGGAGATGAGGATAATTTTTCCTTGTCCTCTGCGGTTAAATTTGCCAACTAAAAGTCCGACACAAGCAATGAGTGAAAAAATAAAATTATATAGAGGGTTGAGAAGCCTTCTGTTGCCCTCTACAATATAGCGTCTGGCTTCTGCCGGAGATAAACCAGGGTTGTTTTGGGCGCCTAAGAGATCAGACAAAGTTTGTGAGCGATATGAGTTGGAACGCTTTTTTTTGTTTTGTGTGAGGCTGAAATCGACCGAATAACGATCAAAGGAAATGGTAGAAAACTGCAAAGTTTTGTTGTTTATCTCTTGACGTATTCCGTTTATCAGAATAATTCGGGGGCCTTTGTCTGTGTAAACAATTATTCCTTTTTCTGCAGAGATGGTGTTTTTTTCTTTGGGATTGCGTTCGTCGTTTATCATAACTCCTTCAACCGAATTATCTTTGCCATGAGCGGTTATGAAGAGAGTTAAATTATCATCTATGGTAGTAAATTCTCCTTCGCGGAACATTAGGTGTGAAACATCGTTTTTTACTTGCCATTCGAGTTCATGAAATTTTTTTTCAACTTTTGGGGCGGCAAAGTTGTTGATATATACAGCAAGTATTGAGGCCATAATGCCAACAAATATTGCGGGTTTTGCGCATTGCCAAGGGGTTATGCCTGCTGCTTTTATTACGACCAGTTCGCGATCAGCAAGCATACGATTATATACAAAAATTACGGCCACAAATAAAGATATCGGTGATAATATGGCAAAAAGACGAGGCATTAGGCAAGAAGTCATCTTGATGAAGATACTTATCGGCAAACCCTTGTTGGTTATCATTTCCAAAAAACGGAGCGACTGGGTAAGCCAAAGGATAGAGACAAGAGATATTGCCACTAATAAAAAGCCTATAATTATTTGGCCGGCTATATATATATTTAATTTTTTCATCAGAAAATAAGTATAGAATTAATTTTTTATAATGCAAGAAAATCCTCAAAATTGTTATCAATTTCGAGGATTTTCGCATTTAGATAAGCAGCAATATTTTTAGCTATTGATTCTCATTTTGTAGAATGAACGCCATACGAAAACAAGAGCAATTAAAAACATTGCAACACCCGCACCCAGTGCTATGCAGCGAGGTGCTGATACAGCCATTTCTACTGCCAACAAACCAAACAAAGTTGTAAATTTGATGATTGGGTTTAAGGCAACAGAAGAAGTGTCTTTATAAGGATCTCCCACTGTATCACCAACAACTGCTGCATCGTGCAAAGCAGAACCTTTTTCTTTTAAGTCAACTTCTACAACTTTTTTGGCGTTGTCCCATGCGCCGCCGGCATTGGCCATATATAGAGCTTGGAACAATCCGAAGACTGCAATAGAAATTAAGTAGCTTGCAAACAAGTTTGGATTGAAGCAAGCAAAGGCAATGGTTAAGCAGAAGATAACCATAAAGATATTAAACATACCTTTTTGTGCATAGATTGTGCAAATTCTGACCACTGATTTAGAATCTTCTATTGAAGCAGCTTTTTGGGTGTCTAATTTGATGTGCTTTTTGATATAATCAACAGCTCTGTAAGCACCGGTAGAAACTGCCTGCATTGAAGCTCCGGAGAACCAGTAAATGACCGCACCGCCGAGCAACAGTCCGAACAATACCATCGGGTTCATCAAATTGAGCTCAAGATTGAGGAGCAAAATGATTGAGAAAATCATGGTTGTTGCACCAATTACGGCTGTTCCGATCAAAACAGGTTTTGCTGTAGCCTTGAAGGTGTTTCCTGCAGAATCGTTACGCTCAAGCAACTCTTTACCAACTTTGAAGTTTGGTTTGAAGTCGTAATCTTTTTTGATTTCGGAATCGATGTTTTTGATTTGCTCAATTTGTGAGAGTTCAAAAACAGATTGTGCGTTATCGGTAACCGGACCATAACTGTCAACAGCGATGGTAACAGGTCCCATTCCGAGCATTCCGAAAGCGACCAAACCAAAAGCAAATACGTTCGGGTATACCATATAATCGTCTAAGCCGCTTACGGATGTAAAGTAGGCTACAGCCATCAATCCAACGATTACCAAACCTTTCCAAAATGCGGAGAAGTTGCCGGCAACCATACCGGAGATAATGTTCAAAGATGCACCAGCCTGACGGCTTGCGTTTACAATTTCTTGAACGTGAATAGATTTTGAAGATGTAAATATCTTTGTAAATTCCGGAATGATAGCAGAAGCGAATGTGCCGCAACTGATGATTACGGAAAGTTTCCACCACAAGTCTGTTCCCATATCACCAATCATAACATAAGAAACAGCGAAGGTAACTGCAATGGATAAAATTGAAGTTATCCAAACTAAACTTGTTAAAGGTGTTTCAAAGTCAAAATCTTGTTTGTCGCCAAATAAAATTTTGGAAACCCTGCCGTTTACAAGGTATGAAATGATTGATGTTAAAACCATCATCAAACGCATTGAGAAAATCCAAACTATCAAGCGGGCTTGAATATCAATACCATTAGCCGTAAGTGCTAAATCGCCGTTTGGATTATAAGCCATTCCGGCGGCCAAAACAATGAAGCTGATTAAGGCAACACCGGTAACACCGTAAGTTTCGAATCCATCGGCAGTCGGTCCGACGGAATCGCCGGCATTGTCGCCGGTGCAGTCAGCAATAACACCAGGGTTACGAGCATCGTCTTCATCGATTTTGAAAATGATTTTCATTAGGTCTGCGCCAATGTCGGCAATTTTTGTAAAAATACCGCCACAAATACGCAAAGCAGAAGCACCTAAAGATTCACCAATTGCGAATCCAACAAAGCAGGCGCCGGCATTTTCTCTGGGGATGAAAAGCAAAATCATTATCATCATAAACAGTTCGACGCAGATGAGTAATACACCGATTGACATACCTGATTGTAACGGCAAAGCCATAACAGGATAAGCTTTGCCTTTAAGAGAAGCAAAAGCTGTTCTGGCGTTGGCATAGGTGTTGATGCGCATACCGAACCAAGCAACGGTAAACGAACCTAAAATGCCCAAGATTGACCATAGTAAAATGTTTAATACCATGGGCAACGGTGTGCCGTTTAAGCCAAAGAAATAATAGAAAATGCAAACTGCAATAAATGCTTCTAAAACAACGAGTAATAGAGCTTGTTGTTTCATATAGGTTTTGCAGGTTTCATAAATTAAATTAGCCATATCAGCCATAGATTTGTGGACGGGCATCTTTTTGATTTTGAAAAATTCGAACAAACCAAAAATTGCGCCCAATCCGCAAATGGTCAAGCCATACAGCAAAATTTGCGAACCGGTTACGGTGAAGCCAAACAGATTGTAGGCAACATCTAAACTGGGAATTTTTAAATCAATTTCTGATGCGGCGGCAGCAGATGCAAAAGCGCACAAAAACAACGCAATCATTGCAATTGCTGAGCCGGTTTTTTTCAATAATTTCATGATTTTTTCCTTAAAAATTAAGTTGAACGATGAATGGCTAAAGGCTACTACTTTAGAATTATTATTGCAAGAGCTAAATTTAATAAATGCAATGTTTTAATTTAATAAAATTGTAATAAAATATGCCCTAAAAATGTTGTATAATAGATTTAGTGTGTAATTTAGGGAGAAATGCAATGAGTGAAGTTAGACCGCCAAAAGCCGTAAAAACTACAGAGTTGGAAGACGGAACAATTCGTTATGATTATGCAGACGGATCATATGGAATCGAGGATTCCAGAACAGGGACTTTGACTATTTATGCTGATGGACAGGTAAATACATATGAAAAAATTGCCGATAGCGATTATAGGTTGGTTAGTTCTGATATTGGAACAAGTATTTCCTATTTTGATGAAGAAGGCAATATGACAGAGAGCGAGCTTGCTGGTGGTGCTAGATATCGTTATACGGAAAATGGTTTTATCAGAGAAGAAGGTGGTGCTGTTGAAGAAGTGGAAAATGGGGAAAGAACAAGAGTAAAAGATTCTTTGGGGAATGATTTTCATTATGACAGCGACGGAAATTTGACAGATGAAACACAAACGGTAAGACGTGAAGTAGAGTTGCCGGAACCTGTGAGTGTTTCTGTTGAGGTAGAAGGAAATATACCGAGAAGAAATAAAATGGTCTATGAAGACGGCACGTATGGTTATGAGGATCTTTCTACGGGGGATGTGACTATACATTGCGGAGACAGTGAGGAAGTTTATAAAAAACAAGAAAATGGAAAATATATTCTGAAAGAAGAAAAAGATCCGGACAGAAGCGTAAAGTATCATGATAACGGATATCCGAAAACGGTGGATTATAAAGACGAAAACGGAAGTCATGTTCAAGAAATTTATCGCGAAGATGGTAGAATACAAACTAAAGTTAATGATGAAGGGGAAAGCTGGGAATATAACGGAAAAGGAATTTGCACTCATTATAGGGGGCCAATAAGAGAGGAAGAAAAGGAGTATGATCATCAGAAAGATGATGTTTGGCGGGATATTTATTATGATGACAGTGGAAGAAAGTTGGAAGCTGTCCGCCGTAATGAGAAAGGTGAAGTTATGTTGAGAACAACTTATTATCCTAATGGAAGTTATAAAGAACAGGAAAGATATTATCCGGCGGAAAATTCTTATAAAATAAAACATTATGAAAACGGTAACAACAAAAGTTTCGAAAGTAAAGACTGGAATATTGAATTTTATGATAACGGACAAGTCAAAGAAATTAATTCAGACGGTAAATATAGTAGTGCATCAATTTATAATAAGAACACTGATGAGACGTGGGAAACAGATGAGCAGTATGACTATACAAAAATTAAACGTCAGGAGTTTGACCGCGACGGTAATTTGATAAGTGAAGAACGTTTTGAAAAAGACGCTGTTAAACAAAACTCGACAGAACAATCTTTAAAAAAGAAAGTTGGTTCGACGGAGAAAAGTAATGATTCTTCAAAAGAAAGCAAGCTTCCAAGGGTTGGTGAGACGAAGCCGACACGGAGCAGGCTTCCGGAGATTGATGCTTCTAAATCAAAGAGCAGCTCCTTGGGATATTCGGGCGAGGCAAATCAAGCAGAAGGGCGTGCTGAATTGCGTGAACGTAATTTGGCAAGAATTGAAAAATTACGTCAGAACAAAGCAGAAAGAGATGGGGGCAGTCAAACTCCGATTGATAATTATGCCGAGGCAAAGTCTCAAGAGAAAGCTGACAATAATGCTTATGTTATGAGGTGGAAAGCAATGCAAAGTCAAAACGGGTGAGGTTGGTTATAATAAAAGAAAAAAGCGCCGATTTTTGTTCGGCGCTTTTTTTGAAGATTGAAAGAAGATTATTGTTCTAAATCTTCGCCGTTTTCTTGGTTGACACGTTTGGCGGACAACTTTATTTTGCCGCGGTTGTCAGTGCCGAGGCATTTAACCCAAATTTGGTCGCCTTCTTTATAGAAGTCGGAAACGGAAGCAATTCTTTCGTTTTTGACTTCGGAAATGTGAACTAAACCTTCGGTTGTTCCCAAGAAGCGGACAAACGCGCCAAATTCCATAATTTTAGTTATGGTTCCGTGATAAATTTTGCCTACTTCAGGCTCGGCAACAATGCTTACAATCCAATCATAAGCGGCTTTGCCGTCATCTCCGTTGACGGAAGCTATATGAACGACACCGTCTTCGCTTATATCTATCTTGGAGTTGGTTTTTTCGGTTATTTCACGAATTACTTTGCCGCCGGTGCCGATAACTTCACGGATTTTATCTACCGGTATTTTCAGAGCAATAATTCTTGGAGCCAGAGGAGAAATTTCTTTTCTGGGTTCGGCGATGGTTTTTGCCATTTCTCCGAGAATGTGGATACGTCCTTCGTGAGCTTGCGCCAAGGCATTTTGCATAATTTCTTTGGTTATGGATGTGATTTTAATATCCATTTGTAAAGCGGTTACGCCGTCTTTGGTGCCGGCGACCTTAAAGTCCATATCTCCGAGGTGGTCTTCATCACCCAAGATATCTGTCAAAATGGCAACTCGTCCATCGTCTTCTTTGATGAGCCCCATTGCAATACCTGCAACAGGCTTAATCATGGGAACGCCGGCGGCCATTAATGACAAGGTTGTGCCGCATACGGTTGCCATGGAAGATGAACCGTTTGATTCCAAAATATCAGAAACAACGCGAACAGTATAGGGGAATGCTTCTTTATCTTTTGGCATCATAGGGTGAGTTGCACGCCAAGCAAGCTTTCCGTGACCGATTTCACGACGTCCTGGTGAACCTAAACGACCGCATTCACCAACGGAGAACGGAGGAAAGTTGTAGTTCAACATATAATCTTGTTTATATTCACGCATTAAGCCGTCAACAACTTGGGCATCATCATCGGTGCCGAGTGTTGTAACAACAAGAGCTTGTGTTTCGCCGCGAGTGAAAATTGCTGAACCGTGAGCTGTCGGCAATACATCTACTTCGCACCAAATTGGACGAACGGTTTTGGTATCTCTTCCGTCAATACGATGTCCGGTATTCAGTACTTTTTCACGAACAACCAAATGTTTTATCTTTTCCAAGACATCAAGCAAATATTTGTTTTCAAGCTCATTTTCAGGATCAATAGTGGATTTCACTTCTTCATCAATTTGGCCTACCAAAGTGCCTCTGGTAAGTTTGTCGGTTTCAGAAAATGCTTGCTCATATTTTGCGCGAAAATCTTTGACCACGCGATTGTAAAGGTTGTCAAACTCGACCGGATATGCGGGAATTTCCCATGCCGGTTTTCCGGCTTCGGCAGCCAAATCTGCAATGAGGTCAATAATTGATTGAAAACTGTCAAAACCAAACATAACAGCGTTTAACATTGTTTCTTCAGGTAACTCATTGGCTTCTGATTCAACCATTAAAACACCTTCTTTGGTGCCGGCAACAGTTAACTCTAATTCAGAATCTTTTTGTTCTTCAATAGTCGGATTCAAGATAAACTGTCCGTTTTTATAGCCGACTTTGGCAGCGCCGATCGGTCCCATAAAAGGAATGCCGGAAACGGCAAGAGCAGCAGAAGCGGCAATCATTGAAACTATATCAGAATTGTTCTTTTGGTCGTGAGATAAAACGGTGCAAATGATTTGTACTTCATTCTTAAAAGTATCGGGAAACAAAGGACGAATCGGTCTATCAATCAAACGTGAAACCAAAACTTCGTGTTCTGAAGGTTTGCCTTCTCTTTTCATAAAGCCGCCGGGAATTTTGCCGGTTGCATAGTATTTTTCTTGATAATTTACAGTTAAAGGAAAGAAATCTTGATCTGCTTTAATTTCTTTGGCGGCACAAACGGTGGCCAAAATTTGTGTTTCTCCATAAGTTGCGACGACGGCACCGGTTGCTTGTTTGGCAACTTTGCCGGTTTCCAATTTTAGTTTACGTCCGCCCCATTCTATTTCGCGGGTGGATACTTTTAAGTTATTCATATTATTTTACCTTTCTCTTTTTCCATCTTTATAAACAGCACCTTCTTTTTTTGAAGAAGGATTTAAAAACACTGCGGGACAATTTGTCCCGCAATGTATAAAAAACTATCTACGAATATTTAGTTTTTTAATTATTTCTTGATATCTGCTATCATCTTTTGATTTGAGATAATCCAAAAGGTGGCGGCGTTTTGATACCATTTTCATCAAACCCAAGCGAGAATGTAAATCTTTGCGATGGGTGTTGAAGTGATTGATTAAATTGTTAATACGGGTTGTCCAAATAGCAATTTGAACTTCCGGAGAACCAGTGTCTCCTTCTTTTAATCCGTATGTTTTTACGATTTTGCTTGTAGCTTCTTTTGTAATCGACATCAGTTTTTCCTTTTCATTTTAGGTTAAGTTGAAAACTCGAATCGGAGAAATTTTAGTTTCTTCAATTCGAACTATGGCGATCAAAACTTGGTTGCAAACGGCTACCGCGCGGGAAGAATTGTTCGGTAGATCCTTTCTTCCTTTAGGCGATAGAGCCTGTCCTTGCTTGAGTTTCGAGGCCTCATCTTCCGAAACAGCCATGACCGCGATGTCGCGCAGAGAGGTTTCTAACGGAAGTAATGTTTGCGCAATATATACCATATTTTTTAAATTATCCAGTAAAATCGTATCTCCTATGCTAAAAATGCCGCATTTTGTTCTGCGAAGAGAAGTCAGATGACCGCAACAGTCGATTGCGCGAGCAATATCTTGTCCCAAGCTTCTTATGTATGTTCCTTTAGAGCAAACGGTTTTAAGGGTAGCGATATCTTTTTCATAAGTGATTAGTTGTAAAGAAAAAATTTCTATTTCTCGCTCTTTGATTTCTACATTTTCTCCTTTTCTGGCAAGATTATATGCTCTTTCGCCGTTTATTTTTATGGCAGAATATGCCGGCGGAGTTTGTTTTATTTTGCCGATAAAGGAGGGAAGGATGCTTAAAATTTGTTCTTTTGTAGGTATGTTTTCAGAAGATATGGTTTTTGTGCCGGTGCAATCTCCCGTGTCGGTTTCATAGCCAAAACGAATCGTAAATTCATATTCTTTACTGCCATCCATTACGAAATCAATTAGTTTGGTGGCTTCACCAAAAGCAATTGGTAAAACTCCGGTAGCAAAGGGATCTAAGGTTCCGGCATGTCCGTTTTTTTTGGCATTAAAAAGGCGTTTGGTTATGCTTACAACTTGTGTTGATCCCATACCTTCGGGTTTGTCGATAATCAACCAACCATTAACGTTATTGCCTTTTTTATGCTTCATTTTTTGAAACTAAGTCTTTTTTTACTTTAGGGTCGTTTAAGAGACGCTCAATTTTGTCGGCTTCACTCATGGAAGGATCGGCAGAAAAACGAATCTCAGGGACATAGCGTAGAGCAGTTTTTCTAGCGACAACTTTACGAAAGTGATTAGCGGCAAGCTGTAAGGCTTCTTGCACGACCTGATTGAGTGAATCGTTTGAAGTTACAAAGAAAATATCGGCATATTTCAAGTCGGGAGATACGGAGCAGTCTATTATGGTTACAAGAGTGTCAACTCCTTCAAGGTTGCGGACTCGATTGAAGTTTATTTCTTCGGCAATAATTCTTTTTACTTCTTCTCCGACACGGAGTTGTCTTTGAGATATTTCTTTTGCCATTAGTGTTTCCTTTTTTATAATTTAGCTGCGATGGTTTCTATTTCGTAGCATTCGATAAAGTCACCGACTTGGATGTCGTTGTAGTTTTCAAAGCTCATACCACATTCGTATCCGTCTTTAACCTCTTTGACATCATCTTTGAAGCGTTTCAGTTGTCCTAAATTGCCATCGTGAATAACAACGTTGTCGCGAAGCAGGCGAACTTTGGCTCCACGTTTAACCATGCCCTCAGTTACCATACAACCGGCAACTTTGCCGACACCGGTAATGTTAAATACATTACGAATTTCAGCATAACCGATAATTTTTTCTTTCAATTCAGGTGAAAGCATACCCTCTAAGCCTTTTTTGACGTCATCGGCTACGTCATAAATTATTGAGTAGTACCTGATATCAATGCCATCTCGGCGTGCCATATCACGAGCTTGGGGAATGGCGCGAACATTAAAGCCGATAATAAAAGCATGAGAGGCTTTTGCCAAAGTTACATCTGACTCTGATATCGGGCCAACGGCGGAGTGCAAAATTTGAACACTGACTTCGTTGGTAGAAAGTTTGTTTAAGGTTCCCTCAATTGCCTCAATAGAACCTTGAACGTCGGCTTTGATAACAACAGGTAGATGTTTAATTTCTCCTGATTTAATTTTATCA
>JAGCXO010000035.1 GCA_017961285.1 Alphaproteobacteria bacterium
AATTAAGCGTAGCTGACAACACGACATTGAACTATGTAACAACGATCACCTCAGAAGTAACGACCGAGACCAACGGCGACACATTAGACTTGGTAGTTCAAGCCAATATTGGTGACAGAGAGTTTGTAGCCGGCAGTGCAACAGACAGCTACACCTTAAGTGTCAACTTAGGTCAGATGGCAAGCGGCACGTTGACGGTAGATGGTGTCATCAGCGGCGATGATCGTTCAACCTTAGACTTAAACGGCCACAGTGGCTTTGTACTGGATAATGATAATACCAACTTATCAATGAGTGATATTAAAGTAATAAATGCCAGTGATACATTAATTAACAACAGAAATCCAAGTTCTACAGTAACATTGACCAATGTTGAAATAACTGATAATAATGCAAACGGAGCAATAATCAGTAGTGCCGGTGATGTCAACATTATTGCCGATAATGCAACAACAACAATTGCTGATAACAACGCGATTGCAACGATTTATATTACAGATGCTGAGTTGAATTTGACAACTCAGAACGAAGGTAGCATATCAATTGATGGCAATATAATAGGTGAGAATTATGATTTGAATATCGGTGGCGACGGCACCGGAAGCCTAGATATCAAGGATATAATCAGTGGCGCTGAAAACATCAGATTTGTCGGCGATACAGAACTCCACCTCGGATTGGATTCTATAGTATATGCCAACAATTTGAGCAACGATATGGACACCCCGGCAAGATTGCAGCTTGATATGGAAGTAGATCGTGAACACAATACCATAAACACCGGCAAGATACATATTGCAAACGATATATCCGGCGACTATAGCCTGATTGTCAATGCCTTGAATGGCGACAAACTTGACAAGCTTGAGGATAATGCCGTAGCCTTCTTATATGCCTTGAACGATAACCCGAATACAAGTACAAACATTGAAGTAAGTCGTGTCTACGGCAGCCCGCATATGTGGAAAGCTGTCTCCAATCTCAAGAAGACCGATACACAAGGTTCTACATGGTATTTAGCATTATATGATACAGATAAAACCATAACACCTGAAGTAATGGCCGCAATAGCTTTGCACGAAGCCGCAATTGAACAGACCAGAAGTGTTACCAGAAATGTAGCTGATAAGGTCGCTGCCGGCAACTCATATTGCCCGAGCTGCGGTAATGTAAGCAAAGCATGGGATGGCGCTGTATTACACAATGTATGGGTAATAGCTCAGAACGAGAATTCAAATATTGAGAAACCAGTTGATATTGAGGGCAAGATTTGGGGCGTAGAAGGCGGATTTGACATCCAAAAAGATGCACACAACACATTAGGAGTATTTGGATCATATCGCAACGGTGATTATAAGTCCAATGGCGAAGGCAAAGCATATCACTCAACAATTGGGTCTAACATAGATATAGATAGTTATTTGCTTGGCGTATACTACCGCTATGATAAAGATATGAACTGGTTATTCGCAACCCTCTACGGCGGCATCCAAAAAGCCGAAGCAAAGACCAAAGACGGAGTTGCAAACTTTAATACCGATGCCAAAGAATATGGAGCAAGCATAGAAGTAGGACATACGATTGCTCTTGATAAAGACTTAACCTTAGATCCAAGCCTCGGCATCTCTTATACCAACATTGACTTTGATGATACCAATGACAATGTCGGCAAACACTATGCATGGGGCGATGTCAGCCAAGTTGAGATTGAATTAGGTGCCAAACTCGAAAAACAGTGGGCAGAGTCAAAAGTTTATGTAAAACCGAGCATCATCCGCACGATGACACATAGCGATGTTGTTAAAATAAGCGGCATGAACAAAGTTAATACATACAATGATGATACGATGGTTAGACTTGAGATTGGCGGACGCTACAACTTCAACGACGACTTCTACGGCTATGCTTGGGTAAATTATACTTATAGCAACTACTATGACTCTCTGTCTTTAGGCGCCGGCCTCAACTATTCTTGGTAAACATACAAAATAAGTAAATAAAAGCTGACTTCTTTATGACGGTGTTAGTTTTCAAATCTTGTAATTTAATCTCTTGATATTTTCATAATTACCTCCTAAATTTAGGACAAGAGGAAAAATTATGAACGACAATTTACCGGAACTTAAGGATATACATTTGCCTGAAGAAAGCCTTTTTTTATGGCCGATAACCTATGGTTGGTGGTTGCTTGCCGCCGTTGTTTTGTGCACAATTCTCGTTGTATATCTCATCATTTTCCTAAGACGCAAAAGCAAAAAAATATATGCTCTCAAATTGCTATCAAAACTGGATACCAACACCTCACAATCTGCCGCAAAAATGTCGGAAATTTTGCGCCGAATTTGCGTCTATAAATACCCACAAGCCTCTGTTTTGTTCAATGATGAATGGATACAATTTCTAAACGCGCATTGCCACCAAAAATTGGATAATGAAAGCTCTCTCTTATTGCTTAATGCCCCATATATGAAACCGCAAAAACTTCTTGAAAAAAGTGCCAATTTAAGAAAATTACAAGATTTTTGCCTCAAATGGATAGGAGAAAATTTATGATAATTTTTGCCTATCCTCTGGCTTTTGCGCTACTTCTGGTTCCTTTTTTGATATATCATCTATTGCCTCCGCTAAAAGGACTGCACGGATATGCCTTGCGTGTTCCGTTTTTGAATGATATTGCCCAAATAAATCTGCTTTCCGGCAGCCTATGGGGACAAAAAAATCAAGGAAAATCAAGCAAATTATTATACATAATTCTATATATAGGCTGGATTTTCTTAGTTTTGGCAGTAGCCCGACCGCAATGGGTCGGTGAACCCATCAAAACAAATAATTATGGACGAGATATTTTGCTTGTAACAGATATTTCTACCTCCATGTTAGAGCCGGATTTTACATATAATAACCGCAGAATAGATAGATTGACAGCCGTAAAATTGGCTGCCGATTCTTTCATCAAACAAAGAACATCTGACCGCATAGGCTTGATATTGTTCGGCACAAGGTCTTATCTGCAATCTCCGATAACTTTTGACAAGCAATCTGTCTTAGATATTTTGTGGGCAACCGATGCCGGAATGGCCGGCAACTCCACCGCAATAGGTGATGCCGTAGGCCTTGCTCTCAAAACTCTTTCATCAAGCCCGACCGCCAATAAAGATAAAACAATAATTCTTCTAACCGATGGTGAAAATAATGACGGCAGCTTGAGTATGCCGGAGGTTCTAAAACTGGCCAAAGACGAAAATATCAAAATTTATACCATAGGAGTCAGTGGCGAAAACCAAATTCTTAATTCGTTTTTTGGTATTAAATTACCACAAATCAAAGGGTTAGACGAAGAAACCTTAAAGCTTTTGGCCGCAGAAACCAAAGGTAATTACTATCGAGCATCAGACACAAACTCTTTGCAGCAAATATATAAAGAAATTGACCGTCTAGAGCCCAGTCTTGATGAAGACCAATATATTCAGGAGCGCAAAGATCTGTTCTATTATCCGCTCGCAATTTCTGTTGCGATAGTCTTGCTCTTATTGCTCATAAAAAGGAGAAAAATCTGATGTTGGCAGATTTCCATTTTATACGTCCTTTATGGCTGTTACTGCTAATTATTCCTCTTTTGGGATACTATTTCTTTTTTTCCGGCAATCGTAATGTTTCTGCATGGGAAAACGTTTGCGATAAGAGATTGCTCAAATTTTTGCTGGTAAAGGGCAACTCTAAACAAAGGAGCTTACTTGGTTATTGTGCTCTGATGGGTATTATAGGCTCCATAATAGCTTTATCCGGCCCAAGTTGGCAAAAAAAAGAAGTTCCGGCTTTTTCTCCGGTCAACCCGGTAATGATTTTACTAAACTTGTCCTCCGATATGGACAATAACGATTTGCGCCCCAACCGCTTGGCCAGAGCAAAGTTTGCCATTGATGACTTGCTAAAAGAAATACAGGCACAAGTTGCCCTGATGGTCTATACAAATGAGCCTTATATCATAAGCCCTTCAACCGAAGATAAAAAAATTATCAGCAATTTATTGCCCTCTATTGACCAGGATATTATGCCGGAAAATGGCGATAAACTCTATCGTGCAATAGATTTAGCCGTATCACGTATGGAAGAAGAAGGTTTTGCTTTTGGCAATATAGTTGTTTTTGCTCCGGATATCGGGCAAGACTTTAACAAAGCTCTTACCTCCGCGGCAAATGCATCTTCTAAAGGTTATAGCATAAATGTTGTTGCGGTCCGTGCCGATAAAAATGAAAAACTCTCAATGTTGGCAGATAAAGGAAAAGGTAAATATGTCACAATTAATGAAATATCTGCACTTGCCGGCAAAATAAACAGTCAAATATCCAGCGACTTAAAACAAAGCAAAAATCTCCAAGAAACATGGGAAGATTATGGCTATTGGTTTGTATTTATCCCGCTTATATGTGTTTTAAGCTTTTTCAGGCGCGGAGCGCTGGTAGTTTTGTTTTTACTATATAGTTTTTCTGCACAGGCCGGCTTTTTTACCAATGCCAATCAAGATGGAGCAAAAGCCTTTGCTAAAGGAGATTATGAGGCGGCCGCAAAGCATTTTGAGCATCCGCAATGGAAAGCCTCATCCCTTTATAAACAAGGAGAATACGAAGAAGCTTTCAAATATTTTTCACAAGCTGATGATACTGAAAGTTTATATAATCAAGGCAATGCCCTGGCTAAATCAGGCAAAATTGAAGAGGCAATAAAGAAATATGAAGAAGTCCTGCAAGTCAACCCTCAACACGAAGATGCTAAATTTAATCTTGAATATTTAAAAAAGCAGCAGGAACAGCAGCAACAACAGCAGAGCCAAGGCGATGAAAACGATGAAAATGATAACGACGGGCAGCAATCCGGCGAACAAGAGGATCAGAAAAATGAGAATAGCCAAGGCAACAACTCCGAACAACAACAAGAAAATAATGAAGAGCAGGAAAATAACAATCAAGACAGCAATTCTCAAAATAATCAAAATGCTTCGGCCCAAAATTCTGACAAACAACAAAAAAACTCTGATGAAAATCAAAATCTTCAACAATCTTCGGGAACAGACCAACAAAATACCGAAGAATTTAACGCTCAATCAACACCAGCAGACAGTGAATCTCAAGAAAAAAGTGATAAAGAGGCAGAAGCTCAAGCCACCAAGAATGATGACAAACAAGGCGAATTTGATGAACAAACTCAAGCCCGCGAAATGACCTATCGCAACATTCCCGAAGATGCCGGTGGACTATTGCGCGCCTTCATAATGAAAGAACACAACAAAAACAGGTATGGAGATAACTGATTATGAAAAAATTTTTTAAAGCATTTATCTTAGCTTTTATGGTAACTTTTTCCGCACAAGCAGGTAATTTTACTGCCAAAGTGAACCGTAATCATGTTCCATTTGGAGAAACATTTGTTTTAACTCTCCAATATGATGATGCCCCTGGCACTTCAGAGCCTGATCTTACCCCATTGCAAAAAGATTTTAACATTTATTCGGTCGGCAGAGACTATCAAAGCACCATCATCAACGGACAAGCCAGTCAAACATATCAATGGAATGTTGTATTATCTCCAAAAGTTGAAAATGTTGCCACCATACCTGCTATCAGCTTCAAAAATTTTTCATCTTCACCGATCCAAATTACTGTAGCTGAGGCTCCGGAGCAAAAACAAAACATATCCATGTCCTTTGAAATAAGTAATTCTTCGCCATATCTTCAAGAGCAAATAATTTATACTCTGACAATCAAAACAAGCGAAAATTTACAGGGCTCTTTGCCCCAATTTATTGATGACGGCAGTCAAAGTTGGATAATCAAACAAATATCTGAACCCATTGTTAATACGGAACTGGATAATGGAATAGAAAGCAAAATTATAACAATTCAATATGCTCTTTTTCCTCAAAAAAGCGGGGTTTTATCCATTCCACAAATGCGCCTGCATGCCTACTATCCTGACAAAAACAAAAGTCGCCCTGTAAGCAGCCTGTTCGGCGCATTTTTTAATGAAGAACTTCTGAATAGTTTTGGTTTCAATAACAATATGAACAAAGTTGATTTAACAACTCGTTCGCAAACCGTTGAAATCCGGCCGATTCCCGAAGAAAACAACGGTTATTGGTGGTTGCCGTCACAGCAAGTGCTTTTAACTTCTGATTGGGAAAAAACTCTGCCGACATTCAAAGAAGGTGAACCGACAAACAGACGTATAACCTTGACTGCGGCAGGCATTATAGATACCCAATTACCAAAACTATCCTTTAAGGAAGTTGCAGGCCTCAAACAATATCCCGAAAAACCCGAAATCAGCAGTTATGTGACAGCAAACGGCATAGTTTCTCAAATGACAATAAATGTTGTTTATATTCCCGAAAAAGATGGAATTTTAGATATTCCTGAAATAAATGTCCCATGGTATAACATAAATACCGGGCAAATGGATCGAGCAGGCCTTCCTTCGCTGCAAATAAGCGTTGAAAATAATCCGTTGCTCAATATTGCCAGCAATAACATCACCCCTAAGACAAATAATTCATTATCAGAAGTAGCTCAAACTTCGGTGGAACAGCAAAATATTTCCAACAGCAAAATCTACGCTCTCTTGGCTCTTTCTTTTGCTTTTGGGCTCTTCTTCAGCTGGATATTTTTAAGGAGTAAACAAGACAAAACATCTCGCAAAGCCAAAACAGAACCGGTTTTACCCAAAAATATACCTTCAACAAGCGGCAAAAATGCCAAAGAAGTCCGAGATATTGTCATAAATTGGGCAAGAACTAACTATCCCGAAGCCAATATCCTAAATCTTGATGATGTAGAGAATTTGGTCGCCGATGACAAATTTACCGAAATTTTGCATCAACTGAAAAAGGATCTATATTCCGGAAAAAGACAAGGCTTTAACTCGCAAGAACTAGAAAAATTGATGCGCGCACATTCTGCCAAAAAGAACAAATTATCAAGAAAAGATCAGCAAATACTTCCGAATCTGTATAAATAAGCTATTTTTTAAATTGCGCATTATACAAAGCTTTATAAGCACCGTCTTCTTTTGCCAGCAACGCTTCATGCTGACCGCATTCGACAATTTCTCCGTTGTTTAATACAATAATTGTATCAGCATTCATAATCGTTGATAATCTGTGTGCAATTATAAATACAGTCCTGTTTTTCATCAGGTTTTCAATAGCCTTTTGCACAACAGCCTCAGATTTGTTATCAAGAGCAGAAGTTGCCTCATCCAAAATCACGATTGGAGCATTTTTTAATATAGCACGAGCAATAGCCAGTCGCTGCCGCTGACCGCCGGATAAAGAAGATCCTCTTTCTCCTATATAAGTATCCAAGCCCTTTTCCTGCTCCTTAACAAAATCATCCAAATAAGCCATTTTCAAAGCGGCATTAATTTCATCTTCAGAGGCATGTGGATTGCCGAGCAAAATATTATCCCTAATAGTGCCCGAGAACAAAAAATTATCCTGGAAGACTATAGCAATGTTATCGCGCAAAGATTTCAGCGTATAATCCCTGATATCAACCCCATCAATAAGGATGGCACCGCTACAAACATCATAAAATCTGGGGAGCAAATTAACAATAGTTGTTTTTCCGCCGCCCGAATTTCCGACCAAAGCAATAGTCTGACCGGCATTTACAGCTAAATTTATATTTCTTAATACCCTAATCTCCGGCAGATAACCAAAATCAACATTCTTGAAAACAATATTTTCTTTCACATCAATCAAGGTTTTTGCATCAGGTTTATCCAAAATTTTTGGTTCAGTCCTAAGAATTTCTATAATTCTTTCTATAGCCAAAAAAGATACTTGAACATTGTTAAAGTTTTTGCCAATCCCTTTAATTGGAGTATAAAGCAAAATAAGTGCTGTTATAAAAGATACAAAATTCCCTGAAGTAATATCACCTTGCACAATCAAATAACTTCCATAGCCGATAACAGCACCGACACCAATAGAAACTACGACATGCATCAACGGCGTCATCCATCCGGTTCTCTGCACCATTTTAATAGTCAGCTTAAATAATGCGCGCAAAATATCATTAAAGCGATTATACATTTTATCTTGCAAGTTATAAGAGGCAATAGTTTTATTACCTGCATAAGTCTCATTATAATGAGTAACAACCGTAGAAGCCTCATCAATAGTTTTCTTAATGATACCCTTAATTCTTCTTCTCACTTGCGACAAAGGAAGCAATGCGCACAAAAGCACAATAACAGCAATAATAGCCAACTGCCATGAGTTATATATAAGCACAGCAATAAGAGAAACGGAGGAGAAAAACCTAGAAACAAACAGCTTCAGATTATCCAAAAGTCCTGTGCAGGCAGTATCCGCATCGTTGGTAAAGCGTTGAATAACATATCCTGAAGCATTTTGATCATAAAAAGCCGATTCAAAGGTTAAAAGTTTCCTAAACAGAGCTCTTTTCAAATCGTGATTAATTTTTGTCCCGACCCAGGTATTCAAATAAGTTGCCGCATAGTTCAAAAAGCCTTGCACTGTCGTAAAAGCCACAATCAAAAGCGGAATATATAATGGTGATGAAGATGTCTTATCCACCAAAACATTGTCCATATAAGGCTTTAGGGCCAAAGCAATAACCGAATCTAAAGCTCCAACCGGAATACAAATCAATATGGCAAGCAAAGCTCTAAACCAATATGGTTTCACAAAAGGCCACATTTCTTTATAATGTTGGCTGAATTTCCATTTATCTTCACAAAGTTCGTCTGTTTTCATAAATATATCCTACATAATATGCAAATGTTTCAAAACGATATAAATAACCAAAACTTCCATAATAAGCATAGCCCAAAAGAAAGATTGATAACTAGCCTTTTTAGTTTTGTGCTTAAAAAATTTTTGCCCCAAAAGTGCCCCGATCCAACCTCCCAAAAACTCCAGCGCATGCAATTGGTATTCCGGAACTCTGCGGCCTTTTCTTATTGCTGCTTTTTTATCAGCACCATAAGCAACAAAAGTAACAACATTTATGGAAATCAAATGCAAAATTAACACATACATTGCAGCCATTTGCCATTTTGCAACCCAAAAAGCAGCAGATGCGCCCGGAAAATATTTTTTTTCAACAAACCATACCAAAGCCATAACGAAAATCAAATGCACAGAATAAAAATTGTTTTTTCGCAGTGGTTGAAAAAGGAACATCATCCCCAAAAAAATACAAATAGCCATAACAAGCATATCAAAACTTCCCGATAAAAATTACCAAAACTATATAATATAAAAATATTTTTTGCAAGAATGTAAAAATATGTTTGATAACTGGCAAAAAATAGATGAGAAAAAGACAAAACAAAACTATGATAAAACAAATAACATAACATTGGAGAAAAAGATGAGATATTTTTGCCTATTAGCTATTGCTTTATTATTACCTTCTTGCCGTTCCGGAGCGATTTTAGAAGGTGACAAACCAAACTATACCAAGTCTGACAAACAAATATATTGGGCAGATTCTGACTACAAATCCACAAATGCCAGTGCAACCGCAAGTTCGCAAACTGCAGCCCCGGCACCAAACATCCAAATAGAGCCGAACCAAAATGTTGTAGTGCAAACAAACGAGCAAAATGTGGCTCAACCACAATATCAATACCAATATAAAACAACAGCTGGCACTGAAATCCCTACCGAAGTATCTCGCCAATTATATACTGTTTTAGGTTCTCGCACCATTAACAAAATGCTCAAAGATACTTCTGATATCTATAAAAACGGTGCGCCAAATTTATTTATATCACTTCCTGTTATAGATACACAAAGCATGATTTTATCTTCTCCCGAATATGCCGAAGTTGTCGCCGAAGACATAATCGTTGGCTCAAACACCTATAATGTTGTGCACTCTATTGACCAAGCAGACTACATTTTATATACATATATCAGCGATGCCAATGTCTCTGACCGCAGCAAACCGATAGTTGTATATAGAAATGTTCTCATGGATCAACAAAACAAACAAATCGGCACATGGGCAGAGAGTTTAAGCCAAATTACCAATGACGACAAGAGTTGGTGGTAATGTTTTATAAGAAGCATCTTCTTTTTTTCATTGCTTTTGCCAGTTTTTCCGCACACGCGAGTGAGGATATGATAAAAATATCCGGAACTGCCTGCGAGATATTTGATAGCGGGCAGAAAATATCAAGCGTTCGTGTTAGAGTAACAGACAAAGCCAGTTATAATGCCGTCAGCCAAATTCCATCCCTAATTGAGCTTCGTCCCAATATGTTGGAACACGACTTTAATGTTCTTGTTTATGATATTGTAGACAATCGCGTGCAAAATATGGAGGTCAAAACCACCAGTCAGGATTCCAACGAAATTTGCGTTGCGGTAGCAGGAGAAGTCCCATCTCAAGATATTGTAACCATAATTGCCAACAATTCACCTTCTCAGGCCGCCAAAGAATATAATTTCAGTAAAGAAAACGGCATAACGCAGGAAGAAAATACTCCATATGAAGAACCCGTTCCTTCAAAAGCCGAGATAATGTATGACGGAGAAAAAGATTTTGATAAAATAGAAGAACCGACCACAGCGCCTATTGCTTATCAAGATACATCTGCAGCCCCCAACCTTATCGAAAATGACATTTCACCCACAATCAAAATTGACCAAGAAGCAGACACTGCAACGCTTAAGGCTCTTGTATATATAGGCCCGGTAGAGTTTTCAAACAATACACATTCATATAAACCAATTTCTGTATTAAAAAGTTTTTTCAAAAACGAAGATGTTTATACAATACTCGATTCTCCTGATGGGGCAGATTATATAATCACTCCCAAGGTCTTAAAAGCCAAAATAGACCCGATAGATCAACAAAACAGCCGGTTGCAAATGGTTGTTTCCACTGAGCTGAAAATCAACAATACCGATGGTTCAATCAGTGACCATCAAAATCATTTTGTCCTGTTTACAAAAGACCAAGACGAACAAGAAGTTGCTATGAATCTGCTCAAAAAACTTTTGCAAAAATCGGGGAAAAAACTGGCCCAACGCATAGAACAGCACGAAAACAAAATTTATCGCGGTTCATTTCTGCGCCCAAAATCTACGGATGATCTTTGATATTAAGACAAACAAAACTCAGATTAAATATACGTTTGCCTGCACAAGCTGAAAAATAACTTTGAATTTTGCTCTCAATCAGCATTTGATATTTTTTAACATTCATATCATAATTGCTGAAATAAAGCTTTATCTCCACATCAGTAAACCCTCTGTCTGTATAATAATCAAAGTCATAACCACAAATCATATCCGAAACATTATTGAGAACAATTTTTTGAACATTTGCAAAATGATATTCATACCCCACACGAATATATGTATCGGCAAAATGCAACAAAGCTTTGCATAAAGGATTTGTTCGATTCTCGCTGACCACATTTTTCAACAGTTGCGCGTTGCCTATCATCAGCGCAAAAACAATCATCTCGAGAGGGAAAATAGCGATATTATCGCTCAAATTTTCCAATCTTGGGCGCAAAAGAATGCCCGCCATATCAATCATTCCGAGATTAAGCAAATCTCTTAAATACATTTTTTCGAACAACAGATTAATATTTCCGCCCAGCTCCCAAACTCTGTTTGCCAAAGCTCTCGCGCGCTGCTCTTGAGAATTCATAATCTGTAAATGCGTGAGCAAAATGAGCAATTCTGTATTATCGCGGTTTTGCGATGAAAGTCTCTCAACTTCTCCGACAGTTTGCAAAATTGCGCTGGTGTTTTTATAGCTTAGCTTCAAAACTTTATTATACAAAGCATCAATTTGTTGTTTGGCAATCATCAAAATTCTCCGCAAAAATAATAGATAAAAACAACTTATAACCTAATTCTAAATTTTTCCATAAAAAAAACGTCCGGAGGGATTTTTTCCCTTCCGGACGTTAGATTACTTGTAATCTTCGTAGGGGTCCATATCACATTGCGTCTCATTAATCAAATCGTTGAGCGCTCTTATCTCCACTGGATCGCTTCCCACTACGCTCTGTAGTTCTCTTTTGCGATCCACGAGGGCAACGAGCGACAATCCCTGGTATTTCTCATAATACTCTTGGTAGAGGACTTCTTCCTCAACGAAAATAATTTTTTCCATTTTTTTTAATTTTAGTTAATGATTTATTTTTTTTTTAATAATTGCCATAATATAAAATAACACAAGAAACTTATACCATTTAATATATTTTGTCTAGAAAAAAGTTGCAAAGGTAATAAAAATGCTCAAAAAAATATTGATTACAATTACCATATATACCTTATCCACCGCCGTTTCCAACGCCGGTGAGTGGAGTTATGATTTTTTTGGCAAGAGCCGCTTTCTTTATGGTTATACTGATTACGACTCGGACCACATCAAAGGCGAGCCACAACACAATTTTCCTGCACGTCTCAGCGCGGAAGCAATGGCTCAATATAGCTTCAATGACGATTATCAGCTTGGTTTATACCTCGATTTAGCCTACGGAATTGACCAACAACTTAAAGATTATAATCAAGGCTCATGGGGTGAACAGGTTTATGGAATTTTCGATTCTCCTCACGGCAAATTTATATTCGGACAAAGTTATAATGCCGCCTATCAGTTAAGTGTAGGCGCACCGTCAATCGGAGTTTTGGGTATAAACCAAAGCGACATAGTCAATTTTATCTCCAACCCGAACTGGCAACGCAATCACAGAGCCACCGGTTATCGCACACTCAATTCCACGGATATTAATACCGATGGAACTGCTCCCAAAATAACCTACATTTCTCCGGAAGTGTTTGAAAGCACAATGATAGGTTTGTCTTATATTCCGCGCAGTTACAGCCGCGATGGCCTGATTAATTCCCGTGCTTCATACAAAAACAAATCCGGTTATGTTGCCTCCATTGCACATTCTGCAGATATTTACGGATTCGCAATTTCCAGTTCTCTGGGATTAGCCTATTTTGATGATAATGATACCGAAACCTCTCTTGGCTTGAGCATTTATCGCAAAGGTTGGACTTTAGGTGGAAGTTTGCGCCGCACTTGGGTAGACGGAAAAATCAATCGTCCGATTCGTAAAGCTATTGCCGATTATGATGCTTATCGCGATTCTTGGGCAGCCAATGCAGGCCTCAGCTACGAGTTCGGCCCGTTTAAGACTTCACTTACCTATTTTTATTCCAAAGCTGACGGCAAAGATTATTCAAGCGAAATTTATCAATGGGAAAACTCCTATCAATATAACAAATATCTTGTATTCAACGCCGCTGTTGCCAAAGGCAGTTTCAAAAGCAACATTGACAATGCCGGCTATGCCTATATTATAGGAGCAGAAATCAAGTTTTAGGAGAGATATATGCCTAATCTGCTGTTTTTATCTTCATCAACTTTATTAACCGAAGATTTTAAGGAACAATTGGAATTGGTTGCTCCCGATTTTAATTTTTATAGCCAATATCAAGATGATATAGTTTTTGATGCCGTTATTATAGATCAACCGCAGGATATTCCGTCTTCTATCGTCGGCATTCCTCTGATTTATCTTGGTAATGACAGTGAAAATATCACCGATTCTGCTGTCATCATCAATAAACCGTATAAACTGGAAAATTTATTGGATTCGCTCTTATCCTGCATCAATTTTTCAAATCGCGGCTCCAATGCCCAAATAAGTTTTGGCAAATATACTCTCGATTCCTTTCACAAACAATTGGTTAACAATAAAACCGGTTCAGCGACCAAACTCACCGAAAGAGAAATCGCCATAATAAATTATTTGTATAAGAGCAAAGGAAAAACCGTCAGTAAAGGCGAATTGTTATCCGAAGTATGGGAATATAATCCCGAAGCAACAACCCACACCGTTGAAACACACATCTACCGCCTGCGCCAAAAAATCGATGCCGAAAATCACGGCAAAAACCCGATTATAACTGAAGAAAACGGCTATAGCTTACAATTTTAGTGTTATTATGACTGGCGCATGATCCGAAGGTCTTTCCATTGCGCGAAAATCCTTCCTGATTTTTATATCATCAACGGCATCCGTCATATTTTTAGAAACCCAAATATGGTCCAATCTTCGCCCTTTATCATTTGTCTGCCAATTTGGGTTGCGATAACTCCACCACGAATAAATTTTTTGCGGTTCATTATATATATGTCTGACAGCATCAACAAACTTTCCTTTTGCAAAGAAATTCTGCAATTTTTCAACTTCTATCGGCGTATGAGAAACGGTCTGCAACAGTGCTTTATGGCTCCAAACATCATTTTTGGAAGGAGCAATATTAAAATCACCGCAAATTAGAATTTTTCTATTCGATTCGTCAGCAAAAAAATCTGCCATCTCATCAACAAAATTCAGTTTATGCAAAAAAGATGGATTCTCGTTTATATCCGGCACATCCCCTCCGGCCGGAATATATATATTGTGAATTTCCACATCATTTATACAAGCAGAAATATGTCGTGCATCACTCTTTCCGACATGGTCATGTCTTTGCGCATTTTCCAAAGGCAGTTTCGAAAGTATGGCAACTCCGTTATAGCCGGCCATACCATACAACGCAATATTATCAAATCCGAGTCGTTTTATTTCATCAAAAGGAAAATCCTCTTCTTTAGCTTTCACTTCCTGCAAACAAAGCACATCAAGAGCTTCTTCTTTTTCGAGTCTTTCCAACAATCCCAAGCGGATCCTTATGGAATTTACGTTCCAAGTCGCCAGTTTAAGCATTAGCGACCTTTTTTAAGCTTAAATTTACCGGAGTCTTTCTTAAATTTAAATAATGACGCGTCTATTGGTTTATCAATCTGTGCACCATATAATGACAGCGTAATTTCAACACTTTGCGGATCAATAACGGTCCATTGCTTCAGTTCAAAAGGCGAGTTATTAAAAGTAAGGGTAATCACTCCGATATCTCCCCTCCCTTTATAATCCAAGCCGATTACGGTAGTTCCTGCATCTTTATAAAATGAAGCAACCTTAATATTTTTGCCGTCAATTTTTACATCATTTCCCAAAATAACCGAGGCCGGAATATCATCATAATCAATATTGCTGACTTGATCCAAATCTTTATCGTTATAAACGATATAATCGCCATTTCCGACAATCAATATATTGGTTGGCTCATAATATTCCATCCTGATTTTATTGGGTTTTTCAATATATATTTTTCCCTCGCTGACACTGCCGTTGCTGGCATTTTGCACAAACCTGGCTTGCAACGTTTTGACCGAATTGAGATAATTCTCAATTTTTTCAATATCACTTTTTGTTTGAGCTTTTGCCCCAAAAGCAAATAATAAAGAGCAAAACAAAGCAGAGATAAATATATTTTTCATTTTTCTGTTCCTCGTTAAAGATAACTAAAATATAATGACAAATAATTCAAAATGCAAATCATTGTTTTTTTCATTGCATAAACAAGGCGATTCGTCTTTTTGCACAAGGCACAAAAAGTCAATTATCTGTTTTTTCTCAATATTTATTTTATATGCAGATTTATCCACCAGCAAAAACTTAAAAAAAAAGAGTTTTAGTTATATGGGCTCTATGTCAAGGCAAAAATTTAAAAAAAACTTTTTTTGTTTGTTGGAAAAAAAAGATTTTTTACCGCACAATCTCGGTAGAAATTTTCAAAAATTATGAACGCAAAAAAAATCTGTGCATACAATATATAGTCTATTTACTTTTTTTTAACACTATATGTAGTATATCGGAAAATAATTTAGCAACCACTTAACTAGAAGGAAAAAAACTTAAAATGTCTGACCACGAATACAATGCCTCCAAAATTAAAAACATCGCAAAAATTAAAAATGTAATCAAAAGAGACGGTACTTTAGCTCCATTTGACAGCGACAAGATTTATAACGCTATTTTCAAAGCCGGAGAGAGCACAAAAGAGTTCGGAGAGCAAGAAAGTTACTTGCTTACCGGCCAGGTTTTGAAAGTATTGGAACACAAATTTTCCGATGAAGCCCCTTCAATTGAGAACATACAGGATGTTGTTGAGCAAGTCCTCATCTCTGCCAACTATTTTGCTACAGCCAAGGCCTATATCTTATATCGTGATCAGCGCAGTCGTAACAGAGGCGACCAAAAAGTGGTTGTTGATGTTGAAAGTTCTATCAATGAATATCTCGAAAGGTCGGACTGGCGTGTAAATGCCAATGCCAACCAAGGATATTCAAACGGCGGTCTTATTCTTAATGTTTCCGGCAAAGTTACGGCCAACTATTGGCTCAGCCACGTATATCCTGCCAATGTCGGTGAAGCTCATCGCAACGGTGATATCCATATTCACGATCTTGATATGTTGGCGGCATATTGTGCCGGTTGGTCACTTAAAAACTTGCTTCATGAAGGTTTTAACGGGGTTCCCGGCAAAGCCGAGGCAGGCCCGGCAAAGCACTTGTCTGCTGCCATTGGACAAATGGTAAACTTTATGGGGACCCTCCAAAATGAATGGGCAGGAGCACAAGCATTTTCTTCAGTAGATACATATTTAGCACCATATATTCGTGCCGATAATATGTCATATGATAGTGTAGAGCAATGCTTCCAAGAGCTCATCTATAACTTAAATGTTCCGTCTCGTTGGGGCTCACAAACTCCATTCACAAACTTTACTTTTGACTGGGTTTGCCCTGATGACTTGCGCGACAAACACCCCATAATTGCCGGTGTTGAGCAGCCGTTTACCTATGGCGACCTCAAACCCGAGATGGATATGATAAACAAAGCATATATCTCCATCATGATGAAAGGTGATATCAAAGGTCGTCCGTTTACATTTCCAATTCCAACATACAACATAACACCAGATTTTCCATGGGAAGATGAAAACACCGAACTTTTGTTCGAAATGACAGCAAAATATGGTTTGCCTTATTTCCAAAACTTTATAAATTCAGTCTTAAAACCGGGGCAAATTCGTTCAATGTGCTGTCGTTTACAGCTTGATTTGCGTGAACTTTTGGCAAAAGGCAACGGCTTGTTTGGTTCGGCCGAGCAAACCGGTTCCATTGGTGTTGTAACCTTCAACTGCGCTCGTCTGGGCTATGTTTATAAAAACAACGAAGCAGGTCTTTTTGCCCGTGTTGATGAGTTGATGAATATTGCTCGCACTTCTCTTGAAATTAAGCGCAAACTTATTCAACGCCTCATTGACAATGGCTTGTTCCCATTCACAAAACGCTATCTCGGCACATTGCGCAACCACTTTTCTACCATTGGTGTCAACGGCATCAACGAAATGATTTTGAACTACACCAACGGTGAACACAATATTGCCGATGATTGGGGCAGGGCTTTTGCTGAAAAATTCCTTGATTATATTCGTGCCCAAATGGTCAAAATACAAGAAGAAACAGGCCATATGTATAACCTAGAAGCCACTCCTGCAGAGAGCGCCACCTATCGTTTTGCCCGTGAAGACAAAAAACGTTTCCCCGGCATTATCCAAGCAGGAACAACAGAGAATCCGTATTATACCAATTCTTCTCAATTGCCGGTTAACTATACCGATGATCCGTTTGAAGCATTAGAATTACAAGCAAATTTACAATCAAAATATACCGGTGGAACAGTGTTGCACCTTTATATGGGACAACGCATATCCTCGCCAAAAGTATGCCGCGATATTGTAAGACGCGTTCTCACCAACTATCGCTTGCCATACATTACCATAACTCCAACCTTCTCCGTATGTCCTAAACATGGCTACATCTCAGGAGAACACGAATACTGCCCGATTTGCGATGAAGAGCTAAGGGCACAAAAAATAAAACACGCCACTTCTGAAGAAGTTGCATAATTAACCAAAATTTGATACACTTTAACTAGGGAGAAAAAATATGAACGTAGTAAACATTGAAGACATAAAATTGGCAGACTCTGAAAGACAGCCTTGCGAGATATGGACACGCGTAATGGGCTATCTTCGCCCTGTATCCGAATTTAACAAGGGTAAAAAGTCAGAGTTTTATTCTCGCCAATATTTTACGGAGAAGAAGGCTGTATTAGGCTGTTGCTGCGATCATATGGGCGTTGCTGCAGAATAATTCATGCAGGATAGCATTATAAGAATCGGCGGTGTTGAAACCTTTAGCACCGTCGATTTTCCCGATAAAATAAGCGCAGTTATTTTCATGCAAGGATGCCCTTGGCGGTGTCCTTTTTGTCATAATGCATTTTTGCAAGACGCAAATTATGACAGCAGCTTTATTTGGGAAAAATTTATCACATTTTTAGAAAGCCGTCGCAAAGTTCTTGATGGAGTCGTTTTCAGCGGAGGAGAACCTCTGATGCAAGACAACTTAGAACAAGCAATAAAACAAGTAAAATCAATTGGTTATTTAATAGGCCTGCACACCGGAGGCTATCGCCCTGAGCATTTGAGCAAAGTTTTACCACTCATAGATTGGGTCGGGCTTGATATCAAAGCTCCGCTTAATGCTGAACACTACAGTAAAGCCACAGGGGTAAAAACGGCTTCTCAAATAGAAAAAATCAATCAATCATTAGATATTTTAGTTAAAAGCGAGGTTGATTTTGAATGTCGCACTACTTGCGATCCACGTCTTTTGAGTATTGAAGATATAAAAAGCATCGCTGATGAGCTATCCTCGCATGGTGTTCAGAAATATTTCCTGCAAAAATATCGGCCGATTCCCGAAGATAGTTCAACCAGCGACTCCGACTGCGAAAAATTCTTCATAAACAAAGAGTTATTGCAATATTTGCAGTCAAAATTCAAAGTATTTGATATTCGCAAATAATTAACCATTTTCAGCCTAAAATATTAACATAGCGGTTTTTGTCAATAATTTTTGACAAAACGATAAAGTTATGCTACAATAAATAAAAAATGACATTTAGGAGAGGAACAATGGCACAATATCATTTTCTAACAAATCCAGAAAAAGCTTGGGTAAAAAAATATATGCCTGAAGTAACAGATGAAGTTGTTGATGAGGAAACTTATAACAAA
>JAGCXO010000036.1 GCA_017961285.1 Alphaproteobacteria bacterium
CTGCTCTACCATTGAGCTACACCCGCAAAACCCAATCTTATTTTCAAGCATTTACCTTGACTTAAATGGTGGAGGGGGAAAGATTCGAACTTTCGTAGACGTAAGTCGACGGATTTACAGTCCGTTGCATTTGACCGCTCTGCCACCCCTCCATTATTATTTCAGGCAAGGTGCAAAAGAATGGTGCCCTTTTGCAAATTCACTAATTGAAATAATAGCATTTTACTCAATATGTCAACATATTTTTTAATTATACCCGTTAATTTTTGCTTGTGCTGTGGCCAGTGCCTCAGGTGTGCCTATATGAAAAAAGTCAGCATCATTGATAACAAAGCCAAGTCTGTTCTCAAGTTGTGCCTTGTCAAACAGGTCGCGCAGAGAAAATTTTTCTTGGGTTATACAATCAAAAATTTTTCTGCTGACAATAGAAATTCCTGCGAACATATAAGGAAAACCGCTTTCTTTATTTTGCACATTTCGTTCCAAATGATTTTGCTTATTTATTAGATAATTGCCGCTTTTATCTCCGCAAATATGGTTGATATCTTGCAAAAGCAAAAGGATGTCATATTTTTTTTCATCCCACTCGTCCATCATTTTCCAGAGCACGGGCTTATAGGCATGGTCAATAAAAAATATGTCGCTGTTGCAGGCAAAAAATGCGGAGCTTTTTAACAGAGGTAAAGCTTTTTTGATGCCGCCGCCGGTTTCCAGGGCCTCCTCTTCAACAGAAAATGTTACAGGGGCTGAGGGATATTTTTGCTCGATATGATTTTTTATCATGTCGCCTTTGTAACAAAGATTGATGACAATGTTATCAATATTGGCTTTTTGCAATCGCTCAAAATTGTAGTCTATCAGGCATTTGTCGCCGACTTTAACAAGAGGTTTGGGCAAAGTATCGGTTATGCTTTGCATGCGAACACCACGACCGGCGGCCAGTAGAATCGCGCTGTTAATCGGCTTGCGTTTGGGAAGACCTCGCAAATTGTTCGGCATATATTTTTCGAGCCATTGTTTTACGGGCAGCAATTTTGGATAGAGCAAAACCTGCTCAAGCATTTGCCACAATTGTGGAACATATTGCAGGTATTTTTCCTTTTTGTTGACCATACTCAAAGTGGTGAATCGTCCCAAAACGCGCAAATGTCTGAACAGCGATAGAAAAGCAAAAGAATCTTCAAAATCTTCACGATTTATGTTTTGTAATTGATTGAAAAATATATCTTTTGTTGCGGCAATAATTTGTGGGGTAACAAGTCTGCGGTCAGCGGCAAGCAGGCTCATTATGTCATAAGTCAGAGGTCCCCACATGGCATCTTGAAAATCTATGATTGCACAATCTTGGCTTTGGGGCGGAAACATAATATTGTCAATGTGATAATCCCATAAAACCAAGCGACTGGGAACTTTGAATGCCAAGGGGGCAAGGGCTTCAAATATATTCATAAATTCGGATTTTGCCAACGGTGATAACGGATAACCGGCAGTCATCGGAAAATACCAATCGGTAAAAAGCTGAATATCGTTCATAATTGTTGTTAGGGAAAAATCTTTTACGCAGGAAGGTCTTTTTTCTATATTGGCAATTTTAGCAACGGCATCAGCGGCGGAAGCATATAGTTCTTTTTCTTGCGAGGGAAAGAGCGAAAGCATATCACGCATACTTTTGGTGCCGAGGTCTTCGAGCAAGAGCATTCCGTTTTCTATATCTTGAGCTAAAACTTTAGGAACATAAACACCGTTGGAGTTTAGGAAAATTGACAACTCAACAAATTCCGGAGTTTTGCAACAACATTTTTCATCATCTAAAACAATCATTGTTTTGCCATCATCTAAAGTCAGGCGATAATATTTGCGCGTTGAAGCATCGGTGTTGATGGCGACAAGATCAAAACGGTTGTTTCCAATGTGTTGAGCGGCAAAATTTTTCAGTTGTGAGATACGGTTGAGATTTTCCATTGACCAACGCTCCTAAAATGTTATTATGTCATAGTATTAAATTTTAAGGCTTAAAATATAATTAAACAGGAGCTATCGGTGCGATATAAATATGCGGTTTTTGATTGGGATGGAACTTTGGCGGATACTTTTCCGATTATTTTGGCGGCGTATGATTATGCTTTTGAAAAGTTGAAGCTGAAAAAAGTTGCTGACGATGAGTTGAAAAGAATCCTGGGGACACTTCAAAACAAAGATGTTTTGGAATATGTTTTCGGAAAAGATAAAAGTAAAGCCGCAGAATATTTTTATGAGTATATAAACGAGAACCATGATAAAAATTTGAAACCTTTGCCGGGAGCAAAGGAGTTGCTTGAATTTTGCCAAAAAGCAGGCGTGGAAAGCTATTTGATAACCAACAAAAAAACAAAATTTATCAATCAGGAATTGTCTTTACTCGGTTTTGATAAATATTTCAAAAAAGTTGTGGCGGCCGGAGAATATGATGAAGATAAGCCACATCCTTTGGCTTGTCAGGCTTTGTTTGATTATAAATTGCCAAAAGCAAAAGAAATTGTCGTAATCGGCGATGGTGAGGCAGATGTTAAAACCGCGCAGGCATTGAACGGAGCAGATTGTATTATTTTTGATCCTTTGCACAAATATAAAGGTGTTTCCCCGACATATAAAATCGATTTTCTTAATCAGGCAGAAAAAATTTTGGAAGAGTGATATGGCAGAAGTTATAATTTACGGTAAACATGCCGTTATGGCGGCGCTGGAAAATCCCAAAAGAAAAATCTCAAAAGCTGTTTGCACAAAAGAAAATATTGATGCAATTAAACCTTTGATGGGGAATCGAAAGTTGGTGGTTGTCGAGCGCAGAGAGTTTGAAAAATTGTTGCCGCAAGATGCGGTTGCGCAAGGGGTGGCAGTTTGGGCAGAGCCTTTGAAAAACACAGATATTGAAGAAATTTGTTCAAATACAGCGGACAAAGATAGTTGTCGGTTGCTGATTTTGGATCAGGTTACAGACCCGCAAAATATCGGGGCTATCATTCGTTCTTGTGCGGCTTTTGGTGCCGAAGCGGTGGTGGTGCAAGATAAAAATTCGCCGCAAGAAAGCGGAGCTATGCTGAAAGCGGCGGCGGGAACTTTTGAAAATATGCCGGTTTGCAGAGTTACTAATATTTCACGTGCCATTGAAAAATTGAAAGATGTCGGATTTTGGATTGTGGGAATGGACGGTTATGCAAAAGATGAAATCGCGAGCCTTGATAAAAGCGGAAAGATTGCGGTTATTATGGGGAGCGAAGGAAAAGGTATGCGCAGATTGGTCGAAGAATCGTGCGATATATTATTGAGATTGCCGATATCTCCGCAAGTGGAGAGCCTTAATGTTTCTACTGCGGCGGCGATTGTTTTGTATGAATTGAGCAAAAAATGAGCGGAGGCAATATGCCAAAAGAGTTTATCAAAATTAAAAAATTGTGCAAAAATTATGGCGAAATTGAGGCGGTAAAAGAGGTTAGTTTTACGGCAAAAAAAGGCGAAATAATTGCTCTTTTGGGGCCGAACGGTGCCGGAAAATCAACTTTGATGAATATGATTGCCGGTTATTTGTCGCCGACCTCCGGAGATATTGAGGTTTGCGGTAAAGATATTAAAAAATTTCCGCTTTGGGGAAAAGAAAATATCGGTTTTTTATCGGAAGGTTCTCCTCTTTATGCCGATTTGAGTGTGCGCGCTTTTTTGCGTTATATGTCAGAGTTGAGAGGGTGTGCAAAAGGACGTGTTGATGAGGTGATGAAAATTGCTAAGATAGAAAACGTTGCCAGTCAAAAAGTTGAAACTTTGTCAAAAGGATATCAGCGCCGCGTTGGTTTTGCGCAGAGTATTTTGGGCGATACGGATGTTTTGCTTTTGGATGAACCGACCGACGGATTGGACCCGAATCAGAAAAAGCATATCAGAGATTTGATAAAAACAATGAGCGAAGAAAAGTGTATTGTTATTTCCACGCATTTGCTTGAAGAAGCAGAACATCTTTGTAACAGAATTATTTTGTTGAACAAGGGAAAAGTTGCGGTAGACGGAACACTTGAAAAAATATTACAAAAATATAAGGCCGCTTCTTTGGAAGAAGTATTTTATAAATTGACGGCAAATAAAGGGGATGAAAAATGAGAAAACTTTATTCGGTTGTTAAAAATGAACTTTTGAGATATTTTGTTTCGCCGTTGGCTTATGTTTATTTGATTGCATTTTTGGTTTTGAATGCTTCTTTTGCGACATATTTCGGGCACTTGATTGAGAGAAGTATCGCCGATTTGTCGCCGATGTTTGTTTATTTGCCCTGGTTGTTTTTGCTTTTTATTCCCGGAATTGCCATGCGTTTGTGGGCGGAGGAATTCAAAAATAAAACGGTGGTGCAGATTGTTACCATGCCGGTGAGTATCAATGTTTTGGTATGGGGAAAATTTTTGGCCTCGTGGTTGTTTGTGGCAATTGCACTGCTTTTGACATGCCCGTTTTGGGTGACAATAAATTGTTTGGGTGAGCCGGACAATCAGGTAATTGCTTTCAGTTACGCAGGCGCTTGGTTGTTGGCCGGTTGTATGCTTGCAATTTCACAGACAATGTCGGCGCTGACAAAAAATCAGGTGGTGGCGTTGGTTTTGTCGGTGGTGGCTAATTTTATCTTTTTCTTGAGCGGTGTTGAGTATGTGCTCGGATTTTTGCGGATGGTGGCGCCGATAAGCATTGTTGAGATGATTGCTTCTTTCAGTTTTCTCACACATTACGGTCAGATTGTCAGCGGTTTGCTCGAAATAAAATCAATTATTTTTATTGTTTCTCTGATTGTTCTGTTTAATCTGATTACGGTTATTATTGTCAGCTTTAAGACTTCCGGAACTTCGAAATTGTTAAAATCGACGCAAAGTTTTTATTATGTTGCGGTTTGTTTTATGTTCGGCTTGGTTTTTTGCGGAATAAATTTGCTTTCAAATCATTTTTTGCGTTTGTGGCAATATGATTTGACCGAGGAAAAAATTTATACGATTTCGGATTCAAGCAGAAAAATTTTGCGAGATATTCCCGAAAATGTAACGGTAAAATTTTATTATTCGCCGATTTTGGGGCAAAGGGATCCGTCTTTGAGATTTATGGCGGACAGAGTTATGTTGATGTTACAGCGTTTTCATAATGTGGCACCGGACAAGTTTAGTTATAAGATATATAATCCCGAACATTTGAGCGAAGAAGAAGATGCGGCTATTGCTTTCGGTCTACAGCCAATTCCTTTGCCGGATATAAATCAAAACGGCTTTTTCGGTATGGTGTTTGTTGATGCGGCGGATAATAAGCAGATTATGCCGGTATTGGCATTGGAGAGACTGTCTTTTATCGAATATGATTTGATAGAAAATGTTTATCGCCTTTTGAATAAGAAAAAACTTGTGGGGATGATTACAAGTTTGCCGATTTTTGAGACCAATCAAGATTATGCTTATGTGTCGCAAGAGTGGAATATTATCGGTGAGATTGAAAAGTTTTATGATATTTTGCCGATAATGAATCCGGATGATTTAGCAAAAATTGATGTTTTGATGATGGTTCATCCGCGCAATTTATCCGATGAGATTGTTGCGGCAATAAAAGATTATTCCGAAAAAGGAGGAAAGACTTTTGTGCTTTTGGATACTGCGGCTGAGGCACAGAGAATTTTTGCATCAAAGAATATGGAGTTTTATCCCTCTGATCTTAAGGGCTTGGATAAGTTTTGGGGCTTTAAGATGTTGGATGATATTATAACCGTCGATTTGGAAAATTCGATAACGGTTGATGCCACAAAAAATTATGCGGTCAATCCGATTTTTACGCAAGATGTGGTGCAGTTTGTTTTGCCGCACAGCAGTTTTAATCCCCATGTTGATATTACAAAAAATCTGCAATCAATATTGTTTGCATCGGTTTCGGTTTTGGTTGAAGACGGGGATAACAGAGAATTTTTGCCGTTGCTGGTGGGGGCAGATAATTCAGGATTGATGCCGTCAAGCGTTGTTTATGATAATGTCAGCCCAGAGTTGTTGTTGAATGATTATAAATCGGTTAGTGCAACAAAAGTTTTGGCGGCATTGCTCAGACCGACAAATCAAGAGAATCCTTTTGAAGTGATTGTTGTTGCCGATACCGATTTTATTTATGATACGTTCTGGAGCCAAAGTTATACGGTTTTGGATAATATTTATGTTTTGCCGATGTATGACAGCGCAAATTTTGTGCTTAATTCTTTGGATTATTTGAGCGGAAATAATGACCTTGTGCCTCTGCGCGGAAAAAGGCAGAAAAACAGGATTTTTGCTGATATGGAAAAATTGCGCAAACAAAATATGCTCGATTTTCAAAAGAAAGAACATGAGCTATTTGCGCAAATTGCTCAAACCAAAAAAGCTTTGGAAGAAATTACGGCAAAGCGTAATTTTGAGGAGAGAACCAAGTTTACTTCTGATGAGTTGGCAGTAATTGCAAAGACACGACAAAATCTGCAGAATTTGATGGCGGACTTGAGAGATATCAGAAGCAATATGCATAGCAGTTTGCAAAAGATAATCTTAAAAATTAAGGTTATAAATATTGTTGCCGTTCCGCTGTTGATATTGATTGTTCTTATGTTGAGAAGTCTTTTCAGAATTAGGAAAAAAGATAATTTCAGTTTTGTAATAAACAGAGAGTTTGGGATTATTTCTGTAGTGGCATTATTTTTTGTTGTTGCCGGCTCGGTTGCGGTCTATCTGACGAAAAAAGCGGATATGTCCGAGTTTGAAAACAAGAAAGTTTTTGCCGATTTGTTAGATCAATTGTCAGAAGCAGATGAGGTTGTTTTATCTTCAGGCGGGCAGAATTTGAAGTTTGTTTTTGCGGACGGTGAGTGGAGATTGGAAGGTTATCCGTGTTTGGCTGTTTATCAGGAGAGGTTGCAGAGGTTTTTATCCGTGGTTGCCGACATGACTTATTATGAGAAAAAATCGAATCGATTGGAGAACCTGGCTGCATTCGGTTTGAAGCCTTTGGATAAAGATACAAACGAAGGTATTGCCGTAAAAATTGTGTCAAAAGATAAATCATTGGCAGAGTTTTATCTGGGAAAATATGATATTGATATCGGGCGCGGGGCAAGAGCTGCTTATGTGCGCTTTGGTAATGAATTTCAGGTTTGGATGGTGAGAGCTGACTTTATCGATGTTTCTTTAGCGCCGGAGGATTGGACATATTCAAGTTTGTGGAATTTGCGCTTTGGCAGACTGAAAGGATTTAATAACGCGGATAATGTAAACAGAATCATGTTTTTGGTTAAAGAATTGATAAATACTAAATTTATCGAGCAGACGACCGAAAAGCCTGAGGGCAAGTTTTTGACTAATTTATCCTTATACGGTGAGTATGGCGATAATGTTCGAATTACGTTTGAAAAAGCCGGAGATGGTGTTTTTGCTTATTATAGTTTTATGCCGAAATTTTATGATAAATATTTAGAATTATTTGCAAAAACGGCAGGCAAGTGTTATTTTATGATTGAGAATGAACAGTGGGAAAAGATATTAAATGTCCTCATCGCAAACAGATAGCAGACAAAGAGACAGGCTGAAAAGACTGGCGACATATGCCAGTATCAGTGCGGCAGTTTTTTTGGCTTTGATAAAACTGGTGGTTTCTATTTATACAGGTTCTTTGGCGATTTTATCTTCGCTGGTTGACAGTGTTTCGGATATTTTTGCCTCGATGATAACTTTTGTGGCAATTCACTTTTCGGTGCGACCGGCGAGTTTGCAGCACAGATATGGTTATGGCAAGGCCGAAGCAATCAGCTCTTTGTTGCAGTCGGCTTTTGTGGCAGGTTCGGCTCTTTTTGTGGTTTATGAGGGTATCAATCGTATGATTAACCCATATCCGATTACGGATATAGGTTGGGGTTTGGTGGTTATATGTATTAGTATAATTGTGACTTTTGCATTGGTTGTTTTTCAGCAATACGTAATCAAAAAAACGGAATCTTTGGCGGTTAGTGCGGACAGATTGCATTATCTGATAGATTTGACTACCAACTCGGTGATTATTGTCAGTTTGATTTTGGTGAAGTTTTTTGATTTCTATTGGTTTGATACGATTGCTGCTCTTTTTGTGGCAGGATATTTGTTGTATAATGCTTATGAAATTGCCAAACAGGCAATCGAAATGCTGATGGATAAGGAACTTTCAGCAGAAATCAGAGATGAAGTTTGTAAAATAGTAAAAAATTGTGAAGGATGCCATGGAATTCATGATTTGCGGACTCATAATCTGGGCGGAACATATATGTTTGAGTTTCATCTTGAGTTGGATGGAAATTTGTCTTTGTATGCGGCGCATGATATTACAGAAGATGTTGAGAAAAAAATAAAAGAAAAGTTTCCTGAGGCGCAAGTGATGATACACCAAGATCCATACGGTTTGAGTGAGGATAGGCTTGATAATAGGCTTTCTAAAAAGACTTAGAGGTTGATGTCGGCCTCATAGGCATTGATGATTTTGGTATCTTCTTCTTTTTCTTCAACGCTCAATTCACAAACAAGAAGTGTGTCGGCATCCTGCAGGCTGTCGATGACATCTGCCGGAATATCCTGCAAGGTTATCGAATCGGTTTTGTTGCGATGTAATACGGCAGTTTTATCAGTAGCATTGATATCGATAACAGCATCTTGCGGTTTGCCTTCTCTTGCATATAAAAGAAGCATTACTTCGTCTTCGTCGTTGATAATAAAATCAAAGTTGTTAATCATAAATACCACCCTTACATAAAATTTGGTTATTGTTTCGTGAGTTGATTATATCTTTAATAATATTAACAGATGATTTAATTTTGATGAAAATTTGTAAAAAAGTGTGTATTTTGTGTTTATGAGAGATTTGTTGGATAAAATAATAAATTTTTTTAAGTGGCCGGCGGCGGTTTTTGCGCTTGTGTCGTTGCCGAGTTTGTTGCAGTCGGTGAAATATTTTAATTTTGCCAATCTGCGTTTTTTTGTGTTGTTGGGCGGTGTCGGACTTTATTTTATGGCGACAAGAGTTATGGATAAAAGTTTGAAAACCACACAACAGGTTTTGGCGCATGAGTTGACGCATGCCTTTTTTGCTCTTTTGACTTTTCATAAGGTTAAAAGCCTGAAAATTAAAGAAGATGATACCGGAGGGGTTACGGGGTTTGAAGGAAAAGGGAATTGGCTGATAATTGCGGCGCCATATTTTTTTCCGTTTTTTTGTGTGGTCTATATTATAATTGCTTCTATATTTTTGATTTTTTTTGAGATGGGAATTTTTTATAATTTGTTTTTGGGATATTTTGTCGGGTATTATATTGATGCCGTTTTTTCGCAAATTCATGAAAAACAGACCGATCTCATAGAGCTTGGTCCGGCATTTTGTTTGATGTTTCTACCCAGTGCAAATTTGTGGATGATGGGCAATTTGCTGGCCTATAACACAAAGGCTTGGGATGGTTTTGTGCTTTATCAAAAGCTGTTGTGGCACAGCAATTTAGCGAACTGGGGAACGTTTTTCAGTTTTTTGTGAATGATGTTTTCTAGAGCGCATTCAAGGTTTTTTTGTTCTGTTCTTTTAGAATTTGTAAGTTAGTGTAGTCAATGATGAGATAGCTTTTCCCTTCTCCGTCAACGTTGACGCTCAGCACAACTCCAACCTTTTGGTTCTCGTATGTAGAATATAGAACTGCTTCGCCGCTTTGCAGTTGGGCCAAAAAGTTTTTGTTGCCTATCGGTTCTTCATATTTTTCGATTTCTATTTGCTCTTTACCTTTTTCATCAACGGTTTTCTTTTCTATTTCAGAAATTTTCGGAGTATAATATTGTTTTTCATTGCCGTATTTTTCGTTTAGAAGTTTTTGATATTGTTGATATAGCTGCATAATTTTTGAAGCATCGGGAGTGTCTTGTGCCGGATTGCCATAGCCGATAATGCGCCATAAAATATTGTCTTCACCCAGAGTGATATATACTTTGGCGATGTCGGGAATGTGTTTGGGCAGGTTTGTTGCTATAAAACTGTTAGGATAATCTTTTATCGGGGTTTTGACTAAATCTACTCCCAGCTCTTTTATTTGGTCATAGGTTGCGCCCCACGGCAATCCGAAAGGTCCTTCACCGTATTTATTTTCTTTTGCCGAGAAATCATGAATAGATGGTCTTGTGTAGTTATTTTTTCTTTTTATGTGGCCTATCGGTTTGGTAAAATTTCCGGCATCATCAAGTTGGAGATATTCGACTTGCTGGTCAAGTAAACTACCGGCTTTTGTTTTGGCGCGTCCGGCAGTTTCTTCAAGTTTTGTATCTTGTGAAATCAGAATATCTTCATAAAAGTCGGAATCGTCTTTTGCAATGCTTTTAGTGCTGATGATGCAGGTTATGGCAATGGTAAGAAAAAATTTCAACATAAAATTATCCTCTTTTGATATAAAAAAATTGAACACTGTTCTTAATTGTTTTATACTAGCTTGGAAATTGCAAAAAAAATGTTAAAATATGGGTAAAATGCAAAATATAAAAGATGAAATTCATGCAAAATTGTTAAAAGCCGGCAGATGTTTGGTGTGTGAAAAAGGAACCGAATTTTTAACTGCGCGAAAACTTTCGGAAGCTTCGGGCTGTTCTATCGGCACAATTTATAACCAATTTAGCAATATGGATGAGTTTATTGCCGAACAAAACGAAATGACACTAAATGAGCTTTTTGTTCTTTTGGCACAGGGAAAATATGCGACAGACAGTTATGCGAATTTGAATGTTATGGCAGACTTGTTTGCAAAATTTATTTTAGACAACAAGCAGTTATGGTTTTTGCTTTATAATTTTCATTTTCAACATGCGGCCTATAAATTTTCGTATAAGTATAAAAGGATTTTGTTAAAAGCAATCAATTTTGCGAATCGAGATTTTTATAACCTGTTTGCAAATTTGGAAAAACAAAAAGCAAAGACTATGCGGAATATTTTGTTGTTTTCTTTTGCAGGATTGAGCGCGGTGCTTTCAAGTGATGTACTTTCAGCAAGTAAAAATATTTCTCCGCAGCAAATTGCAAAAATTTTCTTGAATGTTTTTTTGGCAGGCACAAAAGTTTTGGAAGAGCAGTGATATGAATTTTATTGGTGAAATTTTGTATGATTTTAATAAAATGATTAATGATCCGGATATTTTGCTGCCGTTGGTTAATAACCGTTTTATTATGATTTTGCTGGTTATTGTTTTGTTGCATTTAAAATATAAAACTTATAGCAGTATGTGGGCGAGTGCGTTGGTGAATATTCCGGGAACACTGTTGCATGAGTTTATGCATTTTATTGTCGGATTGGTTTTGAATGCGCAACCTTCAAACTTTTGCCTTGTCCCCAGAAAAGGTGCTGACGGCACTTATGTTATGGGGAGTGTCGGTTTTAGGAATATTACTTTTTATAATGCAATTCCTTCGGCTTTGGCTCCGCTGTTGCTGTTGTTTGTCGGTTTTTATCTTAATCGCTATTGGTTGCCGAGAATCAATTTGACGGCCATAAATTATGTCGGCTATGTTTTTTTGCAGACCATAATCATTGAAAATGCAATGCCTTCTTCGACAGATTTTAGGGTAGCAGGAAAATATTTTTTGGGCATTATTATATATTTGATCCTGTTTGTTTTTTTATTTGCTTTCTTCTTCTAGATATTTATCAATTTCTTCGGTAACTTTTTTGGCATCGCCATATAACATATAGGTGTTGGGGGCAAAAAAGAGAGGGTTTTCGGCTCCGGAATACCCTTTGCCCAATGAGCGTTTTACAAAAAATATGGTTTTGGCAGAAACAACATCTAAAACAGGCATACCATATAGAGGTGATGATGGATTGTTTTTGGCTTCGGGATTAGTGATGTCGTTTGCACCGATAACATATGCAACATCTGCTGTGGTAAATTCGCGATTTATGTCTTCCATTGCAAAAACATTTTTATAGTCCACATCGGCTTCGGCCAGCAAAACGTTCATATGTCCGGGCATACGTCCCGCAACAGGGTGAATTGCGTATTTTACATCAACACCGAATTTGTTTTGGAGTAAGTCGCTCATGGTTTTTAGTGCGTGTTGTGCAGAGGCGGCGGCCATACCGAATCCGGGAACAATGATTACTTTTTGTGAATTTTGCATTATAAAAGCGGCATCTCGCGGACTTCCGGCAATGGCATTTTTGTCGCCGACAAGTGTTGTGTCGGCAAGTTTTTTGGATTGGAAAAATATATTTTTTACGGAGGTATTCATAGACTTGGTCATTATATATGCCAAAATCGTGCCGCTGATGCCGACAATGGTGCCGACGGCTAACATTAAAATATTTTCTTGGGCGAAGCCAATGGCCGCAGAGGCAAATCCGGAAAAAGCGTTTAGAATTGAGATGACAATCGGCATATCTGCTCCGCCGACCGGCAATACAATTGTGATACCAAAAACAAAAGCGACCAGTGCCAAAATGATGATGTTATAAAAAGAATTATTGAGGCAAAAGTTTATCCCTAATGATAATGTTATGATAAACAAGATAAAGTTAGTGGCGGCAATTGAATTTGACTTTTGTATGCGAATTTTTATTTTTTCCTGAAGTTTTAGAAAAGCGATAAGCGAGCCGGAAAAAGTTATGCTTCCGATGGTGCAACCAAGAGGAATTGCTGCTGAGCATTCCGGAAAAATATCTGTCTCGCCAAAGGCAATGAAAACAGCGGCGCAGCCGCCTAGCCCGTTGAACATGGCTATCATTTGCGGTAGTTTGGTTATTTTGGCGGTATAACCGAAAAATATGCCGACAATTCCTCCAAGTGTTAATGTTATAATTATATAAAGTGCGTTTTGCGGCAAAGGGAAAAAGTCAAAAAATATAGCGATGCACATGCCTAAAATGCTTAATATTCCGCCTTGAACGGCAGTTTTGGGTGATGACATGAGGCGAAGCGATAAAATGAAAATGCTTATGCAAAGAAGATATATGTAAGTTAATGTCATTTGCGTTTGTCCTTTTTGTTGAACATGGCTAACATACGTGCAGAAACAGCGAATCCGCCAAAAATGTTGATTGAAGCCATAAATACGGCAATCAACCGCAACCAACTGTCGCCGCCTTCGGTTATGGCACCGAGAATGATGATACCGGATATAGCATTGGAGATGCTCATTAAGGGAGAATATAAAGTCGGAGTGACACTCAATATTACGAAATAGCCGATAAAAATTGCCAATATAAAAATGGTAAAAAGTGTTGCGAAGTCCGTCATTTTATGAGTGCTCCTTATATATTGATTTTATGATTTTATCTTGCATATTGATGGATAAATTTTGAGAATTTGCGTCATAAATAAGTTGGATAAGATTGTATAAATTGCGGGCAAATAGCCGGCTGGCAGAGTTGGAAATTTGGGAAGCAAGATTATATTCTCTTGATAAATTTTTGCTTTCTATTTTTTGTGAGACATTGCCGGAAATGTCGATTATAATTGTTGAGGGAGGAATTTTTTTGTAAATGTTTTCATCAATGAGAGTTGGTGAGTGAGGATATCTTCCGGCAGAACAAATTATGATATCAAACTTTGGCAGAAAGTTTATAACAGTATCGGGAGAAATAAATTCTGCGCCGACAGACAGGGCTTGTTGAGAAGTTTCTTCTCGCAGATCTGTGGCAAAAACTTTTGCTCCCATGCGTTTGAATGTTGCGGCGGCTTGCAGGCCGGCAACTCCCAACCCCCATACAAAGACTTTTAAGGGTGGAATTATGCCGGCGGCGGTTATCATCATCGGAACACAGCGGTTTGTTTTATTACAGGCAAGCAAAGTAGCTTTGTAGCCGGCAAGATTGTCTTGTGATGAAAGAATATCTATGTCTTGGGCACGAGATAGACGAGGTATTTTTTCCAGTGCAATGACATTAAAATGAAAGTTTAAATTTGGGCAACGGCTGAAATCTGCGATGATGAGCTGGTTGTTTTTTAATTGCAATTGTTCATCTTTGCTTGGAGCCCAGATTTTGAGAATTATGTTGCCGGTTGATAAAACTTCATTTGCCGTCGATTTTATTTTTACTGATTTTTTAAGATAAGAATCGTCGTCAAAGCCGGCATTTTTTCCGGCATTTTGCTCCATAATGATTTCAAAACCCTGATTGACTAATAGTTCTGCAATCTGTGGAGTTATGGCAACGCGATTTTCGCCTGCAGTTTGTTCTTTGATGACACCTATTATCATTTTTACCTCGTTTTTGTTTTGATATAATTATGAAAAAATTTTTTGAAACGAGGAGGGGCACAAAAAAATGGGAGAAAATCTCCCATTTTTTGCTTTATTATAAATCGGTATTATAAATCAAGTGCTTTGCGGTAGGTGTCGAGCAAATATTCCTGTTCTTCGCGGTCACTGGCATTCATCTTGCGCAGTTTGATGATGGTGCGCATAATTTTGGTATCGAATCCGGCTGATTTTGCTTCGGCATAAACATCACGAATATCGCTGCCGAGAGCTTTTTTTTCTTCTTCCAAACGCTCAATACGTTCAATCAGTGAGCGCAAGCGATCTGAGGCAATTCCACCAACTTCGGTCATTTGTTTTCTCCATAAAATATTAAAGTTATTGCTGAGGAGATTAGCAAAAGCATATCGGCTTGACAAGAAAAAATTATATTTACCAAAAATAAAATAATCTTGTGATAATCTGCATAAAGGAAAAATCTTGAGGAAAAAAATATGCCCAGAAAATCATATACTCATATATTGGCAACATTAGGCCCTTCTTCGGAAACGGAGGAAAAAATTTCGGCGTTAATTGATGCCGGTGCAGATGCTTTTCGTTTTAATTTCAGTCATGGAACTCATAAAGAACACAAAGAAAGGTTTGCCATTGTCCGCAAGTTGGCAAATAAAAAATCATTGCATGTGGCGATTGTGGCTGATTTGCAAGGACCAAAGCTTAGGGTGGCCGAGTTTAAGAAAGATAAAGTTTTGCTGAAAGAGGGGCAAAAATTTGTTTTGGATATGAAAAAAGAGCTCGGTGATGAAAGCAGAGTGTGTTTGCCGCATAAGGAAATTTTTGCGGCGATTAAGGTTGGTGATGAGTTGTTATTAAATGATGGCAACATTGTTTTGGAAATTTTGAAAAAAACTTCTGACAGTGCGCTTACTTTGGTAAAAGTCGGCGGTGAATTGTCAAGTCATAAGGGGGTTAATCTGCCAAATGTTAAGTTGCCGATTTCGGCGATTACGGAAAAAGACAGAGAAGATCTTAAATTTGCTTTGAAACTGGGTGTTGATTGGGTTTGTTTGTCTTTTGTGCAGTCGGCGGACGATGTGCGCGAGGCAAGAAAACTTATCGGTGATAAAGCGATGATAATTTCAAAGTTGGAAAAACCGAGTGCGATTGCTGAGCTGGAAGAAATTATCAAATTGTCAGACGGTATTATGGTGGCAAGAGGAGATTTGGGAGTTGAATGCCCGTTGCAGACAGTGCCTGTATTGCAGAAGAAAATTGTTAATGCATGCCGCCGCCATGCCAGACCGGTGATTGTGGCGACACAAATGCTCGAATCGATGATTCAAAAGCCAACTCCGACAAGAGCAGAAGTATCAGACGTGGCAACAGCGGTTTATGACGGATGTGATGCGGTGATGCTTTCGGCAGAAACGGCAGCGGGAAAATATCCGGTGCAGGCCGTAAAAATGATGAGCAAAATCATCACTCAAGTTGAGGCAGATCCTTTGTTTATGAGCAATGCAAAAGATGCACTTATTGCAAATAAATATATGAATGAAGCAGATTCAATAGCTTATGCGGCAAGTAAAATTGCTAAAGTATTGGATAAAGTTGCGGCGATAGTTACTTATACTTCTTCGGGAAGAACAACGTTTTTGATTGCAAGGGAAAGAACAAAAATTCCAATTGTCGCTCTGACGGCAGAAGATAAAGTTGCACAGCAGATGGCTTTGGTCTGGGGAGCAAAATCGTTTGTTAAAAAAAGATATTTTTCCAGTTTTGCAAAGTTTGAAGAAAATGCAGTTAAGTTGGTAAAAGAAAACGGTTTGGCAAAGCCCGGCGATCATATTATTATTACCGGTGGTTTTCCGCTGGGAGTTAGGGGAAGAACAAATATTTTGCATACAGTGCATATAAAATAGTTTGTAAAATTTTGTTCTTTAATTAAAAAAAAAGCTCCCGAATCGAGAGCTTTTTTTTAATGGATGAAATCAACTTATTCTTTATTATAGTTGTTTTCTTGCTTTTTTGCCTCATCTTCAGTGCGGGCAACGTTGACCAAAATGGTTTGAGAAACTTCAGGGTGCAAATTGATGCTAACCTTATAGACTCCCAAATCTTTGATAGGACGTTCCAAAGAGATGAAACGACGCTCAACGTTTTTGCCGGCTTCTTTCATGGCAGCAGCAATGTCTCTGATGCTGACAGAACCATAAAGTTGTCCGGTTTCGGCGGCTTGACGAATGAGAACAATCTTAAAGCCTTGCAAATCTTCGGCCTGCTTGGTAGCATTGTCGAACAAAGATTTGTTGTGAGCTTCGAGCTCGGCTTTTTGATGCTCATAAACGGCCAAGTTAGCTTCGGTTGCACGAAGAGCTTTTTTGGCAGGCAAAAGATAGTTGCGAGCGTAACCGTTTTTTACGGTAACTTTGTCGCCCATTTTACCCAATTTATTAACGTGTTCCAAAAGAATTACTTCCATTTCCGTTCTCCTTAATCTGCAACAAACGGAAGAAGAGCAATGTAGCGAGCGCGTTTGATAGCCAATGCCAATTCTCTTTGCTTCTTTGCTGAAACGTTAGTGATGCGGCTGGGAATAATTTTGCCTTTTTCGGAGATGTAACGGCTCAAGAGCTTTACGTCTTTGTAGTCGATTTTCAAAGCATCTTCACCGGAAAAAGGGCAGCCTTTTTTCTTTGAATTTTGAGTATTGGTCATGTCTGTTACTCCGCTTCTTCTAAAGGTTCTTTGTCATCAGAAGATGAAACTCCTTCAGAGAATTCATCAACTTTCAAGGTCATATAACGGATGATGTCTTCGTTAAAGCGCATAACGCGTTCATACTCCGCAATGGCAGAAGCCGGAGCCTCGATGTTCAAAAGAACATAATGACCTTTACGATTTTTTTTGATGCGATAAGCTAGAGTTTTTAAACCCCAGTTATCAACTCTTACAACTTCGCCGCCTTCTTTTTTGATTGTGTCTGAAAGATCAGATACAATACTGTTTACTTGAGAGGCGCCGAGATCCTGACGTGCAATCAGCACGCTTTCATATTTTTGCATATATAAATCTCCTTATGGATTCTCAACAAAACCCTTGTAAAACAAGGGCAACTCTATGTATAGCCGAGATAAACTCGGCAAGGGACGTCGCTTAATATACCCTAAAACTTTATTTTGGCAAGCTTTTTTTTGATAAAACTTAATTTATTATTGCAAAAATCGATAAAAATAAGTATTATTCGAAAAAAATATGTTAAGGATATAAAAAATGCGATACATGAAAGCTGTTTTGTTGGTGTTTGCGGCGCTGGTCTTGCAGGCTTGTCAGGGCGATAGGGCGTGCAAAGATTATTGGGATTGTGTTGAAAGCGCGGAAGATATTGTAATTGCAACAACACCGCAAAATGTTAAACATGTCATTTTTTTGGTTAACCAACATACAGGTGATATTGCTTGTTGCCAAGACACTCCGGAAGTTAGTGCTGAGCAATGTGCTCAGGCTTTGGAGGCTGATTGTTTTAGAAGAATAGAGGATATTCCATACGGGATTGCCGAGAAAGATTTTTTGAAGAATGGAACATATCCTACACGTCGTTGGCGTGAGGGTGAAACTTCTCCAAGGTGGTAGAATGCTTTCACGCACGTATACTGTTGCTTTTAATGGATTGCAGACAATTGAGGTCGAAGTTCAGGTGCAAATTTCGGCCGGTATGCCCGCGTTTACCATAGTGGGATTGCCGGATAAAGCGGTTGCCGAAAGCAGAGAAAGAATTAGGGCTGCTTTGTTTTCTTTGGGGATAAAGATGCCGCCGAAGAGAATTACGGTAAATTTGTCGCCGGCAGATATTTTGAAGGAAGGAACACATTATGACTTGCCTTTAGCCTTGGGGATTTTGGCCGGCATGGGGATTGTCGAGCAAAAACTTTTGGCAAGATATGTTGTTGTCGGTGAGCTGGGGTTGGATGGAAAAATTGTCAGCGTAAACGGAGTTTTGCCGGCGGCAGTTATGGCGAAAAATGTCGGCAAAGGTTTTATTTGTCCCGCAGAACAAGGTAGAGAAGCGGTTTGGGCAGAAGGAGATGAAGTTGTTCCGGCCAATAATTTGGAAGAGCTTATAAACTTTTTTCATGGGGCATTAAAGATTGAAAAGCCGAGTGCGGATATTTCGCAAATAGAAAAATCTCTTGTTGATATGCGCGAAGTAAAAGGTCAGGAGAGTGCAAAAAGAGCTTTGGAGATTGCGGCGGCAGGCGGACATAATCTGATTATGGTAGGGCCTCCCGGTTCAGGAAAATCTATGTTGGCTGCGAGGTTGCCTTCAATTTTGCCGCCGATGACCAGAGAAGAGGCTTTGGAAACTACAATGATAGCCTCGATTGCCGGAGAACTTAACGGCAAAAGTTTGATTGTTGACAGACCTTTCAGGTCGCCGCATCACAGCGCATCGACACCGGCATTGGTAGGCGGCGGACGTCCGGCCAAGCCGGGAGAAATTTCGCTGGCCAATAACGGAGTTTTGTTTTTGGATGAATTGCCCGAGTTTTCGCGATCGACTTTGGAGGCTTTGCGTCAACCTCTGGAAACCAGAAAGATAAATATTTCACGGGTTAATTCACATGTTGAATTTCCGGCAAAGATACAGCTGATAGCGGCAATGAATCCTTGTCGTTGCGGATATTTGGGAAATGCGGCGAGAGAGTGCGCCAGAGCACCGCGTTGCGCGCAGGAATATCAATCAAAAATTTCCGGTCCTTTGCTTGACAGAATTGATATTCAGATTGAGGTTCCGGCGGTAAGTCCATGGGATATGGCAGCGGCTCCCGAAGGCGAGCATAGTGAAGAGATTAGAAAGAGGGTTGTGGCGGCGAGAAAAATTCAATATGAGAGGAATTGTAAACTCGGTCATCCGGAGTTATACACAAATTCTTGCTTAAACGGAGATTTATTGGAGGAGGTTGCGATTATGGACTCGGAGGCGAAAGCCTTGCTAATAGGCTATGCTGACAAAACCAAACTCTCGGCGAGAGGGTATAATCGCACTTTAAAGTTAGCAAGGACAATTGCGGACTTGCAAAATGAAAATATTTTGCGTAAGATACACATAGCTGAAGCACTATCTTTGAGATGGAAAGTGCCGGACTATAAGTTTTAGGAGTTTTAGAATAATGTTTAATATCAAGGTAAAAAGTTTGTTTGTTATGGCTTTGCTGCCATTTTTGACATCAGCAACCGGTGTTTTTGCACAAGATTGTCCTTCTTGCGCGAAGAATGCAAATATCAGGTATGCTGCACCGGTAAGCCAATATTCTCAACGTGAGATTGTCAGACCGGTGGTGGAGAATTTTGATTGTGCAAATCCACAGCAGAATTATGCTATGGTTGCTCCGGCACCAATGCCGCAACCGGCAATGGTCAGAAATATGCCGCAGAAAGTTCAGGTTTTGCCATATGTAGAAAGAAATAACGAGAAAGTTTTGCGTCCGTTAAGCGATAAGGAAGTTGCGCAAAGATTGGGTTCTCCTTCAGGATATATGGTTAGCGAATCGAGAAATAAAGGACCTAAATATGTTATGTCTTCCGGAACGGAACGTCAAAGAGCTACAGAACCTCATTATCGTGATGGCAGTATTTTCGGCGGCGGTCCGTGCAAACCATCTGATAAGAACGGTGGAATTTTCGGTGGCGGTTCATGCGGACACTCAAACAAGACAATTTTAGCTTCTGGTCCTTGCAAGTCTTGCAAAGGAAGCACCATTTTGCCATCCGGTCCTTGCAAAACATGTGCTAAGCCGGCTCCTGTTGCGCTTCCGGCTCCTGTACCGGCAGCTGCTCCTGCTCCGGTTGTTAGTTGTCCGGATTATTTGGCAACGACTGTTACATATACAAAATTGCCTTGTGTCGGTTCTGTTCGTTGTATGCAACCAATGCCAAGACCGGTATGCCCTTGTGCTGTTCCGATGAATTTTGTTCCGACAGCAGCGGCGCCTTGTCCTTGTGTTACTCCTCGTCCGCAACCGGTAAAACCTGTTCGCGATTGTTCAATGTTTGCGCCGATAAGTATGGAATGGGTTGATTTCAGACTGCAAAGAGGAGTTGGTTCAAAGAGTTATTCTAAGAGCGATGAAGAACGTCGCTTCAAGATTTTCGGTTGCAGAAGTTCTAATAAGAGTGCAATTTTGAACGAAGGCAGAATCTTGGAAAAAGATATGAACTTTAATGAGATTTTTGCAGATATGGTTTCTGACTGCTATAAGGTTGTTCCGTCTCAGCAATGTATTGATGAAAATACGGTTTTGCCGGAATATGTTTTGACAGCAGAAATTACCGATTATTTTATGAATTTGTGCAAAGATAATGCGTGGAGAAAAACAAACAAAGGTCCTCGCGGATCTTCGGAGATGAAAGTTGTATGGCGTTTGATGGATTTGAGCAAAACAAATGTTTTGTGGAAAGGTGAATCTGTCGGTCACGGCGAACTCGTTGACGGAGATGAAGATGACGAGATGCTTTTGATTCAACGTGCTTTTGCAGATGCGACTCAAAAGTTGCGTAATTTGCCGGGATTTGAAGACAGATTGTTGCTCAGACTCACTCCGGAAGGAATGAAAAAGCAACGCCAATATTTGCTCGATGTTCAAAAAATTACCGGCATTTGTGAGCCGTTAGTTATTGAGAATTGCGGCTTGGCTTCTTCGGGCTGCGGTGTTGTTGAGAACTGGGTTGAAGTGAAAGAAAAACCGGTTGAGACACCGGCGGTAGAAGTTGCGGTTGAAACTCCGGAACCAGAGAAAAAGCCAGTAACTTCAAGCGCTATCTTTGAAGCAGATAAGATTTGTATTGTTGAAAGAGAAGATGACGGAACTATCGGTCCTGATAATTTGCCGATGATTAAAAAGTCTGTTGTATCTGTTACCAATGCAAATGGTGAGAATGGCGTGGGATTGTTGATTTCTGAGCAGTTTGTTATGACTTCGGCGGATTTGGTTGTTAGAGACAACAATCAATATACGGTGAAAACAACTGACGGAAAAACTTTGGGGGCAAAGGCTTTCAGAGTTAATCCGAGAAGAAATACGGCTCTCTTGGTTCTTAATGAGCAAACAGAATATACTCCGTTGGCTTTGAATTTGGAGTTGCCGGCAGTTGACAGAGATTCGTTTTTGTCGGTTGGAAATTTGGTTTTTGAGAATAATGATAAATATTTGCAAAATACATCAAGAATAAGCAGTTATCGTTATGCTGAAGATGGTGCCGCAGAGATTGTGGTTGATAGTTTTGACTATGGAACGACAATCGGTGCAACTTTGGTTGATGAAAACGGCAAAGTTGTAGCACTTGCTCATCGTAAGCAACCTCAAAGCGGTGATTTGTTCTTGCCTTTTGAAACGGCGATGAGAAGTTTGGGTGTTGAAATTTGCGGAAAAGAATTTCCGGAAGTTGCTCCTAAACCAGAGCCTGAAAAGAAAGTATGGCGTAAACCGGTGGCCGAGTTTATTGATGAGCCGGAGGCAAAAGCTCCGGAGGCTATGCCGGTTAAGAACAGAAAATAGCTGTTGATTAAAGCTTAATCTCCCTCTTTGTCGGATTTGTCATAGAGGGAGATTTTTTTTAAGAAAAATGTCAAAAAGAGGGTATGGATTATGAAGCGAGCTATAAATTTTAAATTAAAAAATGGAAGAACAGTTGTTATTAGATGCCTTAAAGATGATGATTATGATGCGGTGAAAAAATATTATACAGAATTTGATAAAGGACCGAGTGCAAAAATGGTATTTGATTATCCCGGTGCACCGATAGGAACAAAAGAACATTTTATTAAAAAATGGAGAAATAAAAATAACCTTTGTATTGCCGCTTTTGATGATGATAAAATTATTGGATGTGCTCAGGTTTGTAAAATAATGCCTGATCATCCTTATTCAGGTCGCAATGCTATAACTGGGACAACTATATTGGAAAAATATACCTCAAACGGGTTGGGGACAAAGTTCAAAGTTATTATTGAAAAGTGGGCTCGAGAAAATAATGTTCATAAATTGACCTCTGAAACTTTTCACAATAATATTCGTTCTATCGGCAATTTGATAAAGCAAGGTTATGAAGTTGTTGGAATTTTACATGATGTTGCTTTTATTGATGGTGAATGGTATCATCAATATAATTTTGAAAAGATATTGGAAAAATAATTTGAGAATTTCAAAATTATTATTCGTCGCCGATACGTAAAGCCTCGATAAATGCTGATTGAGGAATTTCTACCTTACCAAACTGGCGCATACGTTGTTTGCCTTTCTTTTGCTTATCGAGAAGTTTGCGTTTACGTGTAATGTCGCCGCCGTAACATTTTGCAGTAACATCTTTACGCAAAGCTGAAATGGTTTCTCGGGCAATAACTCTGCCGCCGATTGCCGCTTGAATCGGAATTTTGAACAAATGCCGCGGAATCAAATCTTTTAGGCGTTCGCAAATCTGACGTCCGCGAGATTCGGCTTCCAAACGGTGGCACAAAAAGGCCAAGGCGTCAACCGGTTCTTCGTTGATTAAGATTTGCACTTTTACCAAATCGGATTCCTGATAACCGACAATTTCGTAGTCAAAACTAGCATAGCCGCTGGTAATTGATTTTAAGCGGTCATAAAAATCAAAAACTATTTCGTTTAATGGAATGCGATAAACCGCCATGGCACGAGAGCCTACATAGGTCAATTCTTCTTGTTCGCCACGGCGCTCGTTGCAAAGTTTCAGAACTGCGCCCAAATATTCATCCGGAACTAAAATAGTGGCTTTTACCATCGGCTCTTCGATAGATGAGACCGTTGACAAATCCGGCATATCAGCAGGATTATGCAAGGTTATTTGTTTTCCGGAAGTAAGATTGATTTTATAGGCCACAGATGGTGCTGTTGTGATCAAGTCGAGGTCAAATTCTCTTCCCAAACGCTCTTGGATAATTTCCATATGCAATAAGCCCAAAAAACCGCAGCGAAAACCGAGCCCCAAGGCGGCGGAATTTTCATTTTGGTAATCTATGCTTGCGTCATTGAGTTTTAGTTTGGCCAGAGCATCTTTTAAGTTTTCGTATTGGCTGCTGTCAACCGGAAAAATGGAACAAAATACTACCGGAACCGATGGTTTGAAGCCTTGCAAAGCTTCGGCGCATGGTGTTTTGTTATCGGTGATGGTATCGCCGATATGACAATCGCTAACACTTTTTATGCTGGCGGTAATAAAGCCGATTTCTCCGGGGTATAAAGCCTCAACATCCTGCATTTTCGGGGTAAAAACGCCGACACGGTCAATTTGGTAGGTGGCATTATTTGACATCATTCTTATTTGCATTTTTTTCTTGAGCACACCGTCATGTATGCGCACCAAAATGATAACCCCGAGGTAGCTGTCATACCAACTGTCAATGAGCAAAGCTTTGAGCGGGGCTTGTTCATTTCCGGTCGGGGCAGGAAGTTTGTTGACAATGGCTTCAAGCAAATCGTGAATTCCGATACCGGTTTTGCCGGAGGTTTCCACCGCTTCGGAGGCATCAAGCCCGATAACGTCTTCTATTTGTTGTCTGACTTTTTCCGGCTCGGCAGACGGCAAATCTACTTTGTTTAATACAGGCACGATTTCGTGATTATTATTGATGGCAAGATAAACATTGGCCAAAGTTTGGGCCTCAACCCCCTGTGTGGCATCAACAACCAAAACCGAGCCTTCACACGAGGCCAAAGAGCGGCTGACTTCATAAGAAAAGTCCACGTGTCCGGGGGTGTCCATAAGGTTTAGTTGATAGGTTTTGCCGTCTTTTGCGGTATAGTTAAGGCGAACGGTTTGCGCCTTTATGGTTATGCCGCGCTCGCGTTCAATGTCCATAGAATCGAGAACCTGCTCCTGCATTTCACGAGAAGACAGCCCTCCGCAATATTCAATGAGCCGGTCGGCAATGGTGGATTTGCCGTGGTCGATGTGGGCAATAATGGCGAAATTGCGTATTAAACTTAAATCTTGAGACATTTTTTATCCGAAAAAAATTTTACTTTCATCTATAAATAAAGGAAAAAATTGTTTTAGGCAATAGGTTTAGATAATATATTATTGATTATAATTATATAATGTGGTATATAATTATATATAGTCTGTTTTATGCCGAGGAGGGAATTATGAGAAAAGTTATTGATGTAGATTTCGGTTCAGCCAAATATGATGAGTTGGTAGAGCTGCGTTATAAGGTTTTGCTGGAGCCCCTTGGCTTGAAGTTTTTGGACAGTTTTCGTGATAATGAAATGACATATTTGCATATTGCCTGCGTGGATAGTTTGGATGAAAAAATTGTCGGCGGGTTGATGATGGTGCCGTTGAACGACAAAGAAATCAGAATGATGCAGGTTGCCGTTGATGAAAAGTATCAAAGAGAAGGTGTCGGGCACCAGTTGGTTGAGTATGCTGTGAAAAAGGCTAAATCAGCAGGTTTTTCAAAGTTGGTTATGCATGCAATGCTTTCGGTTGTCAGTTTTTATGAAAAACTTGGCTTTAAGCCCGAAGGAGATATTTTTGATGAAGGCGGTATCACTTTTGTTAAGATGGTAAAAAATATTTAGCTGTGAGTATACCAAATGGCTGACAAAACTTTTGAAGACTATAAAAAACAGTTTAACGATTTTAGAGAACATAAAAATCCCGGCGCTAATTTGGTTGAAATATCAAAAGGGATGCGCGAGACTTTTCCGAAAAATCCGGAACTGCGCGATTATTTTCATATTTGTTATGCATATTGGAGCCGTGCCGAGCTTCCGATGGAAGCGGACGACAGAATTTATTGGGGCGAAAAAATAAAACAGGCTTTTCGTCGGGTTGATAAATTGGCGCCCGAATGTCAAGATAAAAACAGGCTCAATTTGCTCAGAATGGGATGGAATGCCCAGTTGCCAACAGAAGTGTTATACAGAATGGCTAATAAAGCCGAAAAAGATTCTGCTCCCGATTTTGCGGAAAAAGGTGAGATTACAAAAATAAAATATCAAATGGCGAGCCGATATTTTGCCGATGTGATGAAAGAGGCAGAAAAAGAGACTAATTATCAAAAAGAGCTCTCAATATATAAAAAGGCTTACAATGTGTTGTTTGATGTGAAGCCGAGTGCCAGGATGGAAACTTATAATTTTTTGAAGGGGAAACTCAGAAATTATTATAATCGTTCCGAATGGGGAAGATATGAGGGCGGAAGATATATAGCCTCTATGGGGCAGAAAATTATGAATAGTTTGCCAAAAGAGATTAGAACGGCAATAATAAGAAATGCCAGTTGGGGCAGAGGGGAACGCAGTTGAGAAAAAAGGCGCCGAATGGCGCTTTTTTTTATTTTCTAATCAGCGGTTTATATCTGATGGCGTGCGGATTGCAGGCATCGTCACCGAGGCGGGCGCGCTTGTCTTTTTCATATTCCTCAAAATTGCCCTCAAACCAAACAACCTTGCTGTCGCCCTCATAGGCCAAAATATGGGTTGCCAAGCGGTCCAAAAACCAGCGGTCGTGCGAGGTTACCAAAACACAGCCCGGATAATTCATAATGCCTTCTTCGAGTGAGCGTAAGGTATCAACATCCAAATCGTTGGTAGGCTCATCAAGCAGAATTACATTGGCTCCCTTGCGCAACATTTTTGCAAGGTGAACGCGGTTGCGCTCGCCGCCGGAAAGCTGGCCGACCTTTTTCTGCTGGTCAGTGCCCTTAAAGTTGAACTGTCCGACATAGGCGCGGGAAGGAACTTCTTTTTTGCCCAAGGTAATCATATCCAATCCGTCGGAAATCTCTTGCCAAACGGTTTTGTCGGGATTGAGCTCATCACGGGCTTGGTCAACATAGCCCAAATCGACGGTGTCGCCAAGGCGGATTGTGCCGGAATCGGGTTTTTCTTGTCCGGTAATCATTCTGAATAAAGTGGTTTTTCCGGCGCCGTTAGGACCGATAATACCAACAATTGCGCCTCTGGGGATTTTGAATGACAAGTCGTCAATCAACATTCTGTCGCCATAGCCTTTGGAGATATGTTCGGCCTCAATTACCAAATCGCCCAAGCGCTCGGTCATCGGAATATTGATGGTGGCGGTGGTGATTTTGTCTTTGGTTGCGGCTTGCAAAAGTTCGTCATAAGCATTGATTCTGGCTTTTGATTTTGCCTGTCTGGCTTTGGGATTTTTTCTAATCCATTCCAATTCGTTGGCCAAAGTGCGTTGACGTGCTGATTCTTCATTTTCTTCTTGTTCAAGACGTTTTTGCTTTTGTTCCAGCCAAGAAGAATAGTTGCCTTCATAGGGGATTCCCTGTCCGCGGTCAAGTTCCAAAATCCAGCCGGTTACATTGTCCAAGAAATAGCGGTCGTGGGTAACCATAACCACGGTGCCGTTGTAGTTTTGCAGGTGTTTTTCAAGCCATGCTACCGACTCAGCATCCAAGTGGTTGGTCGGTTCGTCCAAGAGCAACATATCAGGTTTTTGCAACAAGAGGCGACACAAGGCAACGCGGCGCTTTTCACCGCCGGAAAGTTTGGTTACATCACTGTCAGCCGGCGGGCAACGGAGAGCATCCATGGCAATTTGAATATTGCGCTCAATATCCCAACCGTTGCAGGCATCAATTTGTTCTTGCAGATTGGCCTGTTCTTCGATAAGAGCATTCATCTCGTCGTCGCTCATAGGCTCGGCAAAACGGGCGGAAACTTCTTCGAACTTTTTGAGCAAATCGCGGGTTTCACCAAGTCCGTCCATAATATTTTCCATAACATTTTTGTTGGGATCAAGTTGCGGCTCTTGTTCCAAATATCCGACCTTAACTCCTTCGGCTGCCCATGCTTCGCCGTTAAAATCTTTGTCAACACCGGCCATAATTTTGAGCAAAGTTGATTTTCCGGCGCCGTTAACACCCAAAACGCCGATTTTGGCATTGGGTAGAAATGACAGAGTTATTCCTTTAAAAAGTTCTTTACCTCCGGGGAAAGACTTTGAAAGATTTTGCATTACATAGACATATTGGTAAGCGGCCATTTTTTGCTCCTATTGATTGCGCAGATGTTTGAGAATGTTAGTGTTTTCAGGCAAAACGGGGTTTCCGTCCGGAGTGACGGCATATTTTTTCCTGCCTTTGCTTTTTGTTTTGGCATTGTTATAAATTTTTAGCGCTTGTTTGCGGTTTTGGTTTTCGTCATCTTTCAGCACTGTGGCATCATAAGGGTGGCGCGGATGATATACCTTGCCGTCATACATTTTGAGAGTGCCGTCGGCATAGAGAATGGTTTTGAAAATTTTTTGGTTATTAAAACGAGCGTTCAGTTCGTCGCAATTATACAGGCCGTCTGATTGCTTGGCTAAAAAAGCATCGGCTTTGGAAGAGTTGTATGCGCGCATTCCTTCTTCTTGGTTTTGGTCACTGACGGCTTTGGTTATCAAAATGGCGCGAGCAAGCATTTCAAAAGTGGAATATCGGGCGGCACCACATGCCAAACCTGTGCCCGAGACATAGCCGAGAGCATTCATCTCTTCAATATAAGAAGGAGTGATGCTGTTTTCAGCATGGGCAGAAAAGGCGATAATGCTGAATATCAATATTAAAAACTTGTTCATGACTAATCCTCGTTTTTATCTTGTGCTATCGATTATATGAAAAATATTTTACTTTGCAACAAATTAGTAAACAAAGTAGCAGAAACAAAAAAGGGAAAAATCAGCATAATTTTTCCCTTTTTGAAATCTTTGCTCCAAATGAGCTGTTGCAGGCGTTTTTATCCTTGGCAAGCTTTGAACTTGGGGTTTTTCTTATTGATGACAAAAACGCGACCTTTGCGACGAACGATTTTGCAATCTTTGTCGCGGTTTTTCTTTGATTTTAACGAACTAAACAATTTCATAACACATTTCCTTTTTTGCGATATTTTGTTGCAACTTATGATAAAAGCTTATATTTGTCAACCAAATTTTTAAATCATGTCTATTTTTTTGCGGAAAGCAAAAACAGTGATGATGTTATGGCAAAAGAGGTGACCATGCCGGATCCGAAGCATCGGACGGGGTAACAATCATACGCTCGTTATAGCCGGTCAAATCGATGCTGTATAATTTCACCGGCGCAACAGTTTTGCCGTTGGCGCGGTCTTGGCGGAAATACATCAAAACACGACCGTTCGGGGCCCAAACAGGAGCTTCTACCAAATATCCGCTGGTAATCAAACGCTCGCCGCTGCCGTCGGGATACATTACGCCGATATAGAATTGTCCGTCAGCCATTTTGGTAAAGGCAATATAGTCGCCGCGCGGAGACCAAACCGGAGTTGCATAGCGGCCTTTGCCATAGCTGATGCGGTGAACGTCGCTACCGTCGCTGTTCATGATATATAGCTGTTGGTTGCCGCCGCGGTCAGAGTTGAACACAATCTTTGAGCCATCGGGCGAATAACTCGGCGAGGTGTCAATGGCTGAGCCGTATGTCAGCTGTTTGCTACGTCCGCTCTTTAGGTCCATTTCATAAATGTTGGTTACACCGCTTTGGGCGTGGCTGAGCAAAAGTTTTGAGCTGTCAGGCGAGAAAACCGGAGCAAAGGTCATGCCTTTGAACTGGCCGACAAGGCGTTGATTGCCGCTTTCGATATCGAGCATATAAACACGAGGAGTGTTGCCGGCATATGAAAGATAGGTTATCTTTTGCAAATTGGGCGAAAAACGCGGAGTTAGGGCCATGGAGGCACCGTTGGTCAAGAATTTGTGATTTTCGCCGTCTTGATCCATGATGGCAAGGCGTTTGACACGTCTGGTGGCCGGTCCGCTCTCGGAAATATAAACAATGCGGGTATCAAAATAGCCTTTTTCGCCGGTAAGCTGTTCATATATGGCATCAGCAATAACGTGGGCGACACGGCGCCAGTTGTCTTTGCTGGTGGTGAAAGATTGTCCTTTTAATTGTTCTTCGGCAAAAACGTCCCATAGTCTGAACTCAATTTTTAAGCTCTGTTCCGATGTTTCGGTGATGGCGCTTTGCACCAAGGCGAGAGAATTGATGGCCTGCCAGTCGTTGAAAGTGGGCATTTCATCAATGGACTTAAATTTTTGGATGTAACTTTGGCTTGAAATTACTCTGAACAAACCGGAGCGCTCCAAATCGGCAATAACTACATCACGAATTTTTTCGCCATAAGTGCCGGCATTGAAACTGTTGCTGACCATGTCGGCAATGGCAATCGGCATGGGATCACGCATGGCACCGTTTACGTCTATCATGAGCTCTGCTTTGGCAGAAAACGAAAACATTGTGAGCATAAAAAATATAAAAAGAATCTTCTTCATTTGCTTACCTTCAAAATTTTGAATTTACTTATGCTAAGATGTAGTGTAAGATTGTTAAAAAATAATTAGCGACTGGAGTTTTTTTGATGGAAATTGCGAGTTTTAAAAATTGTTTGAGAGAAAAAACGGCTTTGATGGGGATTGACTATGGTTCTAAGCGAATCGGAATTGCGGTTTCGGATTTGACACGGACTATTGCAAATGCCTATACGATTATTGAGCATAAGAACAAAAAACTCGATGTTGAGAAAATTAAAAAGATTATTGAAGAAAAAGAGGTTGGGGGAATTGTTTTCGGGCTGCCTTTGCAGATGAACGGAGAAGAGGGCGAGACGGCCGCAGAAATGCGCAAATTTGCCGAGCTTGTTTGCAAAGAGACCAATTTGCCTTGTGCTTTTTGGGATGAAAGACTGTCATCATCAGTTATGGAAAAATTTTTGGTAAAAGAATATGATTTTTCGCGCGAAAAACGAAAAAAATTGTTGGATGCAAGTGCCGCCGCATATATTTTGCAAGGGTTTTTGGATGCGTTAAAAAGGGTCTGAAATTAGTTTTTTAAAAAGTTGTTGATTTTTGTCTAATTTTGTGCTATAAGTTAATTGCTTAAGTTGATTTATATATTATTATTTATTCACAAAAAAAAAATAAAAGAAATATGAAGAATTTTGAAGTTGGAGCCGAGGGCTCCATCGAAAGAAAGGTTAATTATCTGATTTCTTGCGACTATGCGGATAACTCCGTTGTGGTTCGCGAGAAATTGGCGGAGATGGTTGAAAGGGGAGAACTCCCTTCAATTGTCGAAAAAATGGGAGAACAAAATCCCATTTTTTCAACTCCCCCCATCAGGGAGAGGATGCAAAAAGCCTTGCAGGTTTTTCCAAAGGTCCTAGGGCTTTTGGACAGGGGTTTTCACCCCATGACAGTGGAGCGGATGCTCCGCTGCACTGTGAGTGAATCATCCTTCATTCCCAACGAGTTGGGAGTGAAGTTCGAACTAAAGTTCGAAAAACTCCACTCAAATAGATATCTCCGTGAGGAGGTGTGGGGAGTGCAGGACCACGTTACCCTCTTTTTAGCGAAGTCATTACTTTATGACCTCGCATGGGGTGTAAATGTGGAGAGCCCCTCGGAAGAGGATTTGGTCCGCTCTGCGGTCATAGAAATGGCCCAGAGGTTCAAAGAGTGAAAAAAAGCCTGAGTTACTCAGGCTTTTTTTGTTGGAATTTCTTCACCGATATACATTCCGGTAGCGCGCGCGGCGGTGATGTAATCGCTCTTCAAATCCAGCCGTTTGGTGCCGACTTTTACAACCTCATCAATATCATAATCTTTAATGGTGTTGCTTTTCAAAACCACCATACGATTGGTATGTCCGGCCTCGAGCAACTCAATGGCTCTAACACCGAATCGAGCGGCCAAAACGCGGTCGGTAGAAGTGGGGTTGCCGGATCTTTGGGTGTGGCCGAGTGTGGTAACACGAGTTTGAAACTCTTTACAACGGCGGTTGATTTCGTCACTCAAATATTGTCCGACACCGCCATAAACTTTTTCGCCGATTTTGTTTTGACTCGATGATACATGGCGACCGTCTTCACGTTTTATGCCTTCGGCGGCAACAATCAAAGCATAGTTGCGACCGGTTTTTTTGACTTCTTTCAATTTTTTGATGATCGAATCGATTTTATAGGGAATTTCCGGAACCAAGCAAACATCTGCCATGCCGGCGATGGCTGAATGGAGCGCCAAGTGTCCGGCATCGCGCCCCATAACCTCCAAGATGATGGCACGGTTGTGCGAACGAGCGGTCAAAATCAAACTGTCGAGAGCCTCGGTGCAGACCTGGCAAGCGGTATCAAAACCAACCGAAGAATCGGTAATCGGAGTATCGTTATCAATGGTTTTTGGAATGCCGACCATCTTAATACCGGCCAAGTGGCAATAGTTGCTGACAATATTCATTGAGCCGTCACCGCCGACAACAATCAAAGCATCAAGCCCCAATTCACGGGCGCCGTCACCAAAATTTTTGGAAAGATTTTTTACGGATTCCAATTTTACACCGCTGTTTAAGGAGCCAAGATAAGAGCCGCTCAAACGAGGCCACGGTGTGTCAGAAAAATTTTCGGGAGTTAAAATCTCATATTGCAGAGGGCGAGAGGTCAATCCGTCGGTGCCAAACCGAATGCCATATACTGTCCAGCCTTTGCGGGTGGCGCAGTTGACAACAGCGCGAATCACCGCATTTAGTCCGGCGCAGTCGCCGCCGCTGGTTAAGATGCCTATTTTTTTGATTTTTCCCATTTTAATCTCCTTCGTGTAATAATATTGTTGATTTTTTAACATAAATGTGCTACATTTCAATACAAATTTTGCAGTAATCAAATATTCTTTTTTATGGGATGATATAGATGAAAGATAATAATATTTTGGTTCTTAAACATCAGCTTTGCGAGTTGAAGTTGGAAGAAAGAAGAGTTTGCTCCGATATCAGACATATGGTTGCACGCAATCAGATGATTGATTTTGCCAAGGCAAAACAGCTTAATTCTTTGCGCCAGGGCGTTAAGACCAAAATTGCTAATGTTGAAGCAAAAATTATGCCGAACATTATTGCATAAAAAAGTGTTGCATTTATAAATTTGATGTGATAACAAATCTGCAATTGAAAAAATTTTATGATGAAATGAGGTGATATAAGTGGTTCAAGTTACCGTTATCGGCAACGACGTCGGACAGTCTTTGAAAGTTTTGAAAAAGAAAATGCAAAGAGAAGGTATTTTCCGCGAGATGAAGTTGAGACGCTGTCACGAAAAGAACAGCGAGAAAAAGGCTCGTCGTCAGGCAGAGGCCATTCGCAGATCGCGCAAGCAGTTGAGAAAACGCTTGGATATGGAAGGTTTCTAGAAAAAAAAATAAAACCGGTAGAATTTCTACCGGTTTTTTTGTGGGTGAGAAAAGATTGGGTAATGAAAAAGACGGGTATAAAACCCGTCTTTTTTTAATTGGTGGAGCTAAGGAGTTTGACCTTCGCTTTTTTCATAAAAAAGCTCGGCCGCACAGGCGCTCATCAGCCAAATGGCTGACCGCCATCCTCTCGTCTGGCTTTCGCTGGTAGTCGAACTCCCTTCTCGGAGTTCGATCCAAGTTATTATTTCTCCAAATCAAAAAAAGGGATAGTAAAAACTATCCCTTTTTTAATTGGTGGAGCTAAGGAGGATCGAACTCCTGACCTCTTGAATGCCATTCAAGCGCTCTCCCAGCTGAGCTATAACCCCAAAATAATTTTATGTTTCCGGCCTACTGGTCGAGCGCTTGCATTCAAGCGCGTCTGGCTCGTAAGCTCAAATTCTTTCGCTCAACTCGCTGCGGTCACTCGCTTTGTAACTTTTGCTGTGCGCGCCGTTGGCGGCTTGCAAAATAACAAAGCTTCGCCTGTCAAAATAAAAACTTGACATCAAGTCAACTTTTTCTTTTTCCAGCCCAGCTGAGCTATAACCCCAAAAGCAAGTATTCATATAGCATACCGCTTTTCAAAAGTAAAGCAAAAAAATTATCACTGTGTCAATTTTGTGCCAAGTTCAATGAGTTGCAGTCAAAACACCGCAATTTTTTATAATATTATCTTCCTCTTATTTCTTTTATTTTTTGCATTAACAAAGATTGGGCTTTATCTTCGCTGATTTTGTTATTGTTCAAGTCCAATAATATTTTTTGAACAGAAGGGTCTTTTAAGAGTTTTTCATCCTCTTTTTGGTGCTGTTCATATTGCTGTTTGAATACTTCATATTCTTTATCATCAAGAGCCTCGAATGTCGGGTTTAAGAACAATCCGGTTTCTACATCAAATCCCATAAATACACCCATACGATGCCTTTCCTGCACTTCTTTCGGCACATAAAGAAAATCGTAATCTTTACTCATTTTTTCATAATCTATAATATAAGGCATTGGCATGCCGTGGCTTTTTCTTAAATATGGACGAATATTATGAAGCATCATATCAGCTTCTAAAATTCGTGTTTCCGGCTCCATTATGATATGCCAATGTTTAAGTTCATCAAGACTGTGATGATTTTGATTTTCCAGCCAATTTTGCCAGCTGGATTTGCCGTTATTTTCCATTGGTGATGTCCAAAATCCTCCATCTTCTTGGGGCTTTGTCCAACAATCTAAATTTTTAACCGGTGTGAAATTTTCTTTGTTTGGTTTATTAAAGCCGACATAAATAAGGTCAATCATTTTTTCTCTCCATATAAGGAGTTATAGCATATTTTTGATAACAAGTCAATTCGGCTGTAAAGTCGGCGAAGAGGTTGGCTAAATGTCAAGGTCATCCACAAATTTGGCGCGCTCGACAATGAACTTAAAGCGTAATTCCGGATTTTTGCCCATGATGCGCTCGACTTGACGGCGAGTTTCAAAGGCTTCTTCCTTGCCTTCTTCGGTGCCGGTATCGGGCAGAACAACGCGGAGAAGAGTGCGCTTGTTTTTATCCATTGTGGTTTCTTTTAACTGAAGTGCACTCATTTCGCCCAAACCTTTAAAGCGGCTGATGTCGGCCTTGGCATTTCCCTTGAGGATTTTTTTCAAAATTTGGTCTTTGTCGTCATCGTCCAAGGCATAATAGTTTTTGCCACCGGCGGCGATTTTATATAGCGGAGGGGTGGCAATAAACAAGTGCCCGTTTTCAATCAGCTTCGGCATTTGCTGATAAAAGAAAGTCATTAAAAGTGAGGTAATGTGCGCGCCATCGACGTCGGCATCCGTCATGATGATGATTTTTTCGTAGCGAAGATTTTCTTCTTTATAATTATCTTTAATGCCGCAACCGAGAGCCTCTATCATATCTTTTATCTCTTGGTTTTGGGCAATTTTATCAAGAGATGCCGCGGCAACATTCAAGATTTTTCCGCGCAGAGGCAAAATTGCTTGGGTAGCGCGATCACGACCTTGTTTTGCAGAGCCTCCTGCGGAATCTCCCTCAACAATAAAAATTTCGGTATCTTCCGAAGAATTACGCGAACAATCGGCAAGTTTTCCGGGGAGGCGCAGACGTTTGGTCGGAGTTTTGCGGAGCTGAACTTTTTCTTCTTTCTTTTTGCGCCTGAAATCGGAGCGGGTAATAACATATTCTATCAAAGCCGAGGCATTTTCGGAATCGGATGACAGCCAGTGATCAAAAGCATCTTTTACGGCTTGTTCCACCAAGCGTGAGGCTTTTGGAGATGTCAATTTATCTTTGGTTTGACCTTGAAATTCGGGATCTTTGATGAAGACAGAAAGCATTATGCAGGCATCGCTCAAAAAGTCTTCACCGGTGACATTGGCAACTTTTTTGATGTTTGCCATTTCGCCATATTCTTTTAGGCCGCGCAAAAGAGCTGATTTAAAACCGACTTCGTGGGTTCCGCCTTGCGGGGTGATGACGGTGTTGCAATAGGAAAAACAAAAACCGTTTTCATCTTCCGGCCATGTGATTGCCCATTCAACTTTGCCTTCGTCATTGGCAAGCAAAGCCTCTCCGGTGAAAGCATTGCGGTTGATGGTGGTGCGTGTGCCGAGTTGGTAATTCAAAAAATCTTGCAAGCCGTTGGGAAAATGCAGTTCCATGTGTTGCGGGGTTTGTTCGCCCTCGCCGATAAGTTCGGGGGCACAATTCCAAATTATGTGGATGCCCTTGAACAAAAATGCTTTTGAGCGAGCCATACGGTATAGCTTGTGGGGAACAAAACAGCAGTTGGAGCCGAAAATTTCCGGATCGGGGCGAAAAGTTATGCTGGTGCCGCGGCGATTGGCAACTGCGCCGACAAATTCGAGTTTATCAAGCGGTTTGCCTTTGGAATAGTGTTGGCGATAAAGTTTTTTCTCGCGGGCAACTTCAACGGTCATGCTTTCGGATAGGGCATTGACGACAGATGAGCCAACGCCGTGCAAACCGCCGGATACTTTGTAGGCACCGCCGCCGAATTTTCCGCCGGAGTGAAGCATTGTCATAATTACTTCCAGAGCGGATTTATCGGGATATTTTGGGTGCGGATCAACAGGAATGCCGCGTCCGTTATCAACAATGGTGAGCGAATAATCGGAATTTAAGGTTACTTCAATTTTGTTGGCAAAACCGGCAACGGCCTCATCCATGGAATTGTCAATAATCTCTGCCGCCAGGTGATGCAAAGATTGTTCGTCGGTGCCGCCGATATACATGCCTGGGCGGGCGCGAACGGCCTCCAATCCTTCCAAGACTTGGATGTCTTGTGCCGAATAGGACGTATTGGTTGTGGTTGTGCTGTCAAATAAATCTGTCATTGTTCGCTCTTACAAAAATATCAAATATGCCTTGTAAGCTACATTAAACTTGTTTTTTTAGCAAGAAAATTTTGTTGTTTCAGCACAAAAAGGCGATTATCAGTAGAAAATTTTATGCAAGTATAATCCGTGAGCAGGGGCCGTAGGGCCGGCGGCATCACGACTTTTTTGTTCCAGTATGGTCGCAATATCTTCCGGTGAAAGATGTCCGTCACCGACCATTTTTAAGGTTCCGACCATATTTCTAACCTGATGGTGCAAAAATGATTTTGCCTCAACATAAAATGTTATTTCTTCACCGTTTTGCGCTATATCAAGTTTGTCAAGGGTTTTGAGCGGTGATTTGGCTTGGCATTTGGCAGCGCGAAAAGATGAAAAATCATGATGTCCGAGTAAATATTTTGCACCTTGGCGCATTTTTTCAACATCCAGCGGAACGTAAACCCACCAACTGCGATATTTATCCAAAATCAGAGGAGCTCGGCGATTGGTTATGCGATATATATAGCTGCGGCCGACGGCTGAAAAACGAGCATTAAAACTGTTGTCAACGGTAGAAACATCAAGTACCGAAACGGGAGCTTCTAACGTGCGGAGGTGAGCATTGAGTGCTTCTTTAATGCGAAAAATATCGTATGTTTTTTCTGTGTCAAAATGCGCAACTTGTCCCAGTGCATGGACACCGGCATCCGTGCGGCCGGCTCCATAAACCTCGGTTTCTTCACCGCAGAAATTGTAGATTGCTTTTTCAACATATTCCTGAACACTCGGACCGTCGAGCTGTTTTTGCCAGCCTAATAAATCAGTGCCGTCATATTCGAGAACAAGTTTATAGCGCTGTGACATTATGCGGCTTTGCTGAGGAGATTGTCTTGTGAAGATGACAAGCCAAGTTGTTTTTCAACTTTCCAAATTACTTTCAAAGCCTCAAAAGCACTTTGTCCATTGACACGCGGGGTTTCAAGTCCGTTGATGCATTTGATGAAATGTGTAAGTTCAGCTTGGAGAGGTTGATTGGTCGGAATAAACAGCTGTTCGACACTGCCTTTCAAGCCATAGTTCATCCATTCCGGAATGTTTTCTTGGTTGACGTAAGGCATACGACCTTGAGAATGAACGTTAATGCTCTGATTGATAAAGTCCATGTCAATATAGTTGGTGTCGGTTGTAACCGTCAAAGTGCGGACACGAGCTTGTGTAATTCTGCTGGCGGTGATGTTTGCGGTTACGCCGTTTTCAAATTCTAAAAGGGCAGTGATATAGTCTTTTCCTTCCGGGTGGTCAGAGGTTCTGACAGCGGCGGCTTGGACATTGATAACCGGAGATTTTACCAAAGATTGGATTACTTCAACATCATGAATCATCAAATCCATAGCTACGGAAACGTCGGTAATGCGCCCGGATGCAGCAGACATTCTTTGGGCGGTAAGCGAGCGAATTTTTGAAGTATCGGACAAGATTTTTGCCATTTGCTCAACCGCGGGGTTGAAACGTTCAATATGACCGACACAAAGAACAACGTTGTTTTTTGCGGCGGCATCAATCAATCTTTTACAGCCTTCCGGAGAGGTGGCAAGCGGTTTTTCCATCATGCAGTGAATGCCATGATTTAAGAAAAACTCACCAACATCAGCATGAGTTACGGAAGTTGTTACAACGCTTACGGCATTAACTTTTTTGGCAACTTCTTCCATTGAAGAGAAGGCTTTTATACCAAACGTATCAGCTGCGGCTTTTGCGGCTTCGGCATTAACATCGAATACACCTACCAGTTCTACGTCTTGCATATTTTTATAGGTTTTGATGTGGTTTTTGCCCATCATACCGGCACCGATTACTGCAACTTTTATTTTACTCATAGTAAAAATCTCCATGTTAGAAACATAATTTTGAGCGCAATATAGCAGATATTACGCAAAAAATCTCCTAACATCTTGTTACAGTTTGTTACAGTTTGCTGAAATTGATCCGCGGGTCAACCAATGAGTAGGTTATATCGCTGATGAGCTTTAGGATTAAGCCCAAAAGAGCAAATATGTATAAAGTGCCAAAAATTACAGGGTAGTCACGAGTGGTTATTGCTTCATAGCCCAAAAGTCCGAGGCCGTTTAGGGAAAATATTACCTCTATCAGTAATGAGCCTGTGAACAACATTTTGATCAACAATGATGGAAAGCCGGCAATAACAATTAACATGGCGTTGCGAAAAACATGGCCGTATAAAATGCGGTTTTCGCTCAAACCTTTGGCGCGAGCAGTTAAGACATATGGTTTGTTGAGTTCATCCAAAAAAGAGTTTTTGGTCAGCATGGTAAGGCTGGCAAACCCGCCGATAACCATTGAGAGTGTCGGTAAAGCGATATGCCAGAAATAGTCAAGAATTTTGTTATACCAGCTCAAACTTTGCCAATTGTCAGATGTCAATCCGCGCAGAGGAAAGATGTGCCAATAGGTGCCTCCGGCGAGAAATACGATTAAGAATACGGCAAATAAAAAGACGGGAATCGCAGAGCCGATGACTACAACAAAAGATGTCCAGACGTCAAATTTTGTGCCGTCGCGTACCGCTTTGCGAATGCCTAAAGGAATGGCAATCAGATAGATGATTAAGGTTGACCATAGGCCTAAAGATATGGAAACAGGCATTCTTTCAACAATCAATTCCCAAACAGTTTTATCTTGGTAATAGCTACGTCCAAAGTCAAAACAAGCATAGTCTTTTATCATTTTCCAAAAACGCTGATGGGCAGGTTTGTCAAAACCGAATTGTTTTTCCAATTCTGCAATCAGCTCCTCGGGAACGCCTTGTGAGCCTTGGTAGCGAGAATTTTGGGTATTGAGATTTACACTTGATGTAAGCTGAGATTTTGCATCGGTATTCATACCGCTGTATTGTGCCAATATGTGTTCAACAGGGCCGCCCGGAGCCATTTGGATTATGGCAAAATTTATGAGCAGAATTCCCAAAAGAGTTACGGGGATGAGTAATAATCGTTTGAGTATGTAGTTACGCATTTATTTCTCCTCTTTTATCCACCATGTGTCGGGTTGAAATCCGACATGTAAATCGGTTTGTTTTTTGGCGAAACGATTGCGATAAGCAACTCTTTGATACGGTGAATACCATTGCATTATCATGTAGTGATTGTTTAGGAGTACGCGGTCAAGGGCTTTGATATATGCGACATATTCTTCTTTGGTTTGGGCGGTTACTATGCCCTGTAACAATTCGTCAACAACCGGATTTTTGATGCCTAAAAGATTGGAACTTCCTTTGATGTCGGCGGCGGCACTGCCCCAAAAATCTTTTTGTTCGTTGCCGGGAAGTTGGCTGATGGGAAAAGTTATGATAGCCACATCAAAATCAAAGTTATCAAGTCGGTTCTTGAATACGTTTACATCAACATTTCTGAAAGTTGCGGTAATGCCGATTTTTTGCAAATTGTTCAAAAACGGTAACATTACGCGAGTGAATGAACTTCCGTTGGCGGCATTACTCAAGACCTCAAATTTAAGAGGCTGACCGGTCTTTATGTTGGTCATTTTGCCGTCTTTAAAATCGTATCCGGCTTCTTTCAGGAGTTTTACAGCTTGGCGCAGATTCTCTCTTGAAGATAAAATGTCTTTGTGAACGGGATTTTGCGGCACGGTGTCAAAAACCGATGTCGGAAGTTGGTCTTTGTATTTGTTCAAGATTTGCAGTTCAAGTCCTTGCGGCAAACCGGTTGCTTCCATGCCACTGTTGGAGAAATAGCTGTATAATCTTTCATATTGATTATAAAAAAGGTTGCCCTTTGCCCATTCATAGTTGAAAGCCAAATCTATGGCTTGGCGCACGCGAATATCTTGAAATTTTTCTTTGCGCAAATTGAAACCGAAATTTTGCAATCTTGCAGTATTGTTATGGGCGATATTTTCTTTGATTATCAAGTTGTTTTTGACCAAATCGTTATCGTAGCCGGTTACCCAAATTTTGGCGATATATTCTTCGCGCATATCAATGTTGTTGGCAAAAAGAGCTTGTAAGGTGACAGTGGTATCTTGGTAATAGTCATAGCGAATGGTGTCAAAGTTGAAAAAGCCGCGACGGGAGGGAATATCTTTGGCCCAATAATCGGGATTGCGTTTGAAGGTCAAATATTTGTTGGGAGAAAAATCTTCCAAAATATAAGGGCCGCTACCAAGAGGGGGTGTAAGTATCGGTTTGGCAAAATCTTTATCTTTCCAATCGGCGGCAGAATATATTTTTATTTGCGATATTATCAGCGGAAGTTCTTTGTTTTGGCTATCGGGCTTGAAGTGAAAACGGACGTGACGAGGAGATATTTTTTCAACTCTTTCAACGTCGGAATAATAGATTTTATAGAACGGAGAACCTTTTTCAATGAGGCTGTTAAAGCTGAAGATGACATCATCTGCGGTAATGGGTTGACCATTGCTGAATTTTGCCCTTTCATCAATGAAAAAACCGACATAATCTTTGGTCAGTTCAAAAGATTTGGCAATCAAGGGATAGGCAACAGTGGGGTCATCTGCCGGGACAACAGCAAGAGAATCGAGTGTCAGGTCAACGACTTGGGGAGCGGCAATGCCTTTGAAGATGAAAGGGTTGAAGTTGTCAAAAGTGCCATAGGCGGGAAGAACAACTTTTCCGCCTTTTTGGGCATGGGGATCGGCATAATCAAAAGATTGCCAATTTCCGTTATATTTTGCAATTTCGTATAGGGCTATACGGTCGAGCTTTTCGGCACTGGCATTAAATGAAAACAAGCATAAGAAAATATATAAAAGGAGCTTATTTTTCATTGGCAAAAAGTTCTTTGGAGATATCAGAAAAATTGTTTTGATTTAATTCTTCCCATTCTTTTTGCAAGCTTAAGATTGTGCGGTTGTTGTTGGAGGCGTAGAACGGTGAATCAAAATATTTGGTTACTGATGGTGTATCTTGCGACAGAACAGGTTCTGTATGGCTGTCGTTTTGGGGTTCTTGATTGCCGAAACTTCTTTCTAAAGCAATGGAAAGAGTGTCGGGAAATATTTTTTCTTCCGGTTGAGGAGCTTGGTTTTTATGCAACTTTTGCCAGAACTTTTTTACTAAATTAATATTTTCTACGGTTTGATTTTGTAAAAAATGACGTTGATCATCTTCTTCGTCTATATCATTGGTTGGGTTTTGGGTAAAAAAGTCGGAAGTTTCAGGCTGAGATTCAATGTCATTGATTATGGAAGAAAAAGTTACAAATACTCTTCCAAATGCGCCGCTTTCAATAGTTGAGGACAATTCGTTGTCTTTGGATAAGGCGACAAGTTGCGAATAGCGTGAACAAAATTCCTTTAAGCTGCTTAAGAGCAAAGGCTGGTTTTTTACTTTTTCTTTTAACTGATTTTGAAATATGAAGCTGTTATTTTGTAAATTTATAAAAGCTTTTGCAAAGCCGTAGCGGTTGCCGAGATTGACGTTTTTCCATATGTTGTGAATATCTTTTTCGGGCAAGAATTCATAACGTTGCAAAATATCAAACAAAATTTCATTCATTTCGGCAATATAAAAATTTGTTTGTTTTAGGTTGTTTTGCTTGGTTTGTTGTTGTGAAGTTTGCAAGAGTATGCGAGCTATTATCTCGGAATATTCTTGATTTTTTGCAACTTGTGATGATATCAGGGACAGTTGTTTGCTGAGTGATCTTTCGTTGTGCAGGGCGCGGATGCGTTCCCAAAAGAACCAAATTACAACAATTGGGGTAAAGGCTACAAACATACAAACAGCCATATCTGAGGTGTTGAGTGTTTCAAAAGAAGTGCCGGCAAGTCGAATGCCAAGATAGAAATATGTGTAAATAAGCCATAAAACACTTGTAAAAACAGCGGCAAAAAAACTTAATGTCAACACGCTAGGCCTCCTTAATGATATATAATTAACTTCTTTTTCATAATAATGGTTTTCAAATAGATTTCAATTAAATATTTCGGATTTGCAATGGTAAAAAATAAAATTTCAATTAACATAAAGAAAAATAATTGTCGAAATTTAGGATAAGTTGTGATAAATTGCTTTTTAATGTTTAATGTGTGAAAGAGTTTTTATATGAGCAACAATAAGAATCAGCCAATGGATTTTGAGAAGAAAATCGCAGAAATTGAAGATAGAATTAAGAGCGTTACGGCTTTGGCAAAGAATAATGATATGGAAATTGATAAGGAGCTCAACCGCCTGCAAGCCAAATTGGAAAGACAAATAAAATTGTCTTATGCAAATTTATCTCCTTGGCAAAGGGTGCAGATTGCCAGACATCCCGAGCGTCCGCAATGTTTGGATTATGTAAAATTATTGATCAAGGATTTTGTGCCTTTGTGCGGCGACAGATTTTTTGCCGATGATGCTACAATGGTTGGAGGAATCGGTTTATATCACGGAATTTCGGTTGTGGTTATCGGGCAAGAAAAGGGTGTGGATTTGGAGACAAGGGTGAAATATAATTTCGGTATGGCTCGTCCGGAAGGATATAGAAAAGCCCAGAGATTGATGGATTTGGCTGATAAATTTAATATGCCGGTGATTTGTTTTGTGGATACGGACGGTGCATATCCGGGTATCGAATCGGAGGCCAGGGGACAAGCTGAAGCGATTGCTTCTTCCATTCAAAAATGTTTGCAGTTGCATGTGCCGATTGTTTCGGTGATTATTGGTATGGGAGGTTCGGGCGGTGCTATCGCCATTGCTACGGCGAATCGAATATTGATGCTTGAAAATTCTATTTATTCGGTGATTTCTCCGGAAGGCTGTGCTTCTATATTGTGGCGTTCGGCAGACAAGGCAAAAGAGGCGGCAGAAGCGCTCAAGTTGACGGCACAAGATTTGAAAAATTTTGAAGTTATAGATGAAATTGTAAAAGAGCCAATCGGCGGCGCTCATCGTGATGCAGTGGCAACAATAGAAAAAGTTGATGAAGCGATTTATCGTCATTTGCAAGAGTTGTTGCTTTTGAGTAGGGATGAACTGAAAAAACAGCGTAATGATAAATTTTATGAAATGGGCCGCAATTTGAATCTTGAAATTGCGAAAGGGTAAAAATGGATACTTTATCTTTTAATGAAATTAGTTTTATTGTTACCACGGTTATTTTATGCCTGACATTTTGTCTGCTTTTGGTGATGCTTATCAAAGGACACAGCAATAATGCTTATTTTATGAAATCACAAGCAGAGCTTTCGGGCAGACTGATGCAGATGTCGGAACATAACAGTTTTGAACAAAATAAAATTGAACAGGCTATTGCCGAGCAAAAATTGTCGTTATTGAAAATTATAGATGAGAAGTTGCTTCAAGTTACACAAAATGTCGGGACAGGGTTGCAACAATCAACGGCAAAAACAAACGAAACTCTGCTCGCTTTGCGTGAAAGATTGGCAACAATTGATGCGGCGCAAAAGAAAATTTCGTCTTTATCAGAACAGGTTGTGTCATTGCAGGAAATTCTTTCAAATAAGCAGGCTAGAGGTGCTTTCGGTGAAATTCAGATGCAAGATTTGGTCAGCTCAATTTTGCCGCCGTCGGCATATGAGTTTCAGGTTGTATTATCAAACCAAAAACGAGCCGATTGTGTTTTAAAACTTCCTAATCCTCCGGGAAAAATTGTTGTTGATTCAAAATTTCCTTTAGAAAGTTATCAGGCTTTACAAAATGCAAATTCGGAACATGAGCGACTTGAGGCAGAACGTTTTTTCAGGGCTTCTGTTATTAAACATATTAAGGATATATCCGAAAAATATATAATTGCCGGAGAAACAGCCGAATCGGCTATGATGTTTTTGCCTGCAGAAAGCGTTTATGCCGAGTTGCATGCAAGGTTTGTAGATGTGGTTGAATTTTCTTTTAAGCAAAAAGTTTGGATTGTTTCACCGACAACTTTGATGGCAACATTGAATACGGTTAGAGCGATTTTGAAAGATGCTCACATGAGAGAGCAGGCCGGAGTTATACAAAAAGAAGTGTCAAATTTGGTTGATGATGTGAACAGGCTGGATGAAAGAGTTGATAATTTGGCAAAGCACTTTGAGCAAGCAAATAAAGATATCGGCGAGATAAGAACTTCTTCGGCAAAGATTGTAAAAAGAATCGACAAGATCGAAGAAATTGAGTTTGTGGAAGATGCGGAAACAAAAGTAATACAGCAAAAAAATGCCATTTAGGGAATTTGTTTTTGAAATCTGTTGATTTTTATGATAAAAACTTTTAACTTAAGTTGTGAAAATAATTAAATTATGTGAGGAAAAAGTGACTAGATCAGAGTTAATTGAAAAAATTGCCGCCAAAAATCCAAATTTGACAATAAAAGATATTGAAAATATCGTTGAGGTTATCTTTGCCAGTGTTATTGAGGCAATGGCAAAGGGTGACCGTGTCGAGTTTAGGGGGTTTGGTTCTTTTTGTGTGCATACAAGAGAAAAAAGAGCTGCAAAAAATCCGAGAACAGGTGAGAGATTGTTGATAGATGCTCGCAAGATCCCTCATTTTAAGGCCGGAAAGCAGCTTTATGATATGCTTAATCAATAATTGTAACGGAGTTCAGGTCATGAGTTTTTTGAGATTTTTGTTATTTTTGCCAATAGTTGTCGCGTTGTCCGTTTTGGCTCTTGATAATAGTGGTGAAGTTAGTATTAGCTTATGGCCTTTCATCAATAAAGCTGGTGAAGTGTTTGTCCTTGAAACAAAGATGAGCATTTTGATTGTTGCTTTATCTCTGTTTATATTTATATATGCCAAGATAGATTCTTGGTTGGCTTATTCGCATTTGCGTTCGGAGTTGCGAACTCAGCGCCGTCAAAACAAAAAACTTAATGCAGAACAGCAAAAGTTGGTCGAGAAAGTTGAAGGTTTGAAAGAAAATTTGGACAGTATTGCGCCACAAGAGCAAGTTAAGGCAAAGCCGGCCGGTGTAGGAAAAGTTTCGGCGCTAAGAGAAAAAGTTGCTTCGTGGTTTAAGCGTAAGCCTAAAAATGATGATTTTTGGTGTTTGTAACAGCGGGAGCAAATGCAGATGAATTGGCTTTCTGATTTTGTTCGGCCGAAAATTAAGAAAAATGCGCAAAAAGAGATTGCGGATGATTTGTGGCTTAAATGTCCAAATTGCAATAAGCTTTTGTTCAGTAAAGAGTTGAAAAAAACTTGGTATGTTTGTCCGGAATGTGATTATCACTTGCGTTTGTATTTGGATAAGCGATTGAAACTGCTTTTTGATGATGGGGTATATTCAAAGGTTGAGTTGCCTGATGTTCAGGAAGATCCCTTAAAATTTAGGGATAGTAAGAGATATCCTGACAGGTTGAAGACATATCGTGAAGTTACCGGTAATAATGATGCTATTAAAGTTGTTAAGGGTAATATCGGTGGAATGAAGTGCGTTGTTGCGGCGCTTGATTTTGATTTTATGGGTGGTTCTATGGGAATGGCTGTTGGAGAAGGAATTGTTAAGGCGGCAGAAGTTGCATGCAAGCAAAAAATTCCTTTAATTACGGTTGCCAATTCGGGCGGAGCCAGAATGCAGGAAGGAATTTTGTCTTTGATGCAAATGGCAAGAACTGCTTCGGCCGTTAACAAGGTGAAAGAAAGCGGATTGCCGTTTATTTCAATTATGACAGATCCGACAACCGGCGGTGTTTCGGCATCTTTTGCGATGCTCGGTGATATCAATATTGCAGAACAGGGATGTTTGATTGGTTTTGCAGGACCGAGGGTGATTGAACAAACCATAAGAGAAAAATTGCCTGAGGGTTTTCAGCGTGCTGAATATTTGCGCGAACACGGGATGGTAGATATTGTGGTTCACAGATCAAAAATGAAAAAAACTTTAGTCGATGTATTGAAAATTTTGACCAACAAGAGAGAACTTTTGCTTGATGAAGGAAAAATAAGAAAATAATACCTATGGGGGTGCTTGATGCTTGCTTTAAAACATATTCCGGTTTGTTCTTTTGATGAAAATGTTGCATATTTAAATAAGGATTGTTCAATTTATAAAATTGATAATATCAAGTCTTTGACCAGAGTTGAAATTCACGGCGGAAAAAATCCGGTTTATGCTTTTTTGCAGTTGGTTGAAGGTAATAAGATTGTAAAACCGAATGAGCTTGGTCTTAATTCGGAAGCATTTGAAAAATTGGGTGTTCCTGAAGGGACAAAAGTTTCTTTGTCGCTGGCAACTCCGGCTCCAAGTTTGGCGGCAGTAAAGAGAAAAGTATCAGGTAATGTTTTGAGCACAAAAGATTATGCGGAAATTGTCGATGATATTGTGAATAACAGATATTCAAATGCAGATATTGCCGCGTTTTTGGTGGCAGTAGGCTCGTTTTTTACACCTTCGGAAGTGGTAGATTTTACCGAGGCTTTATCGGGAACAAAAGTTTTGGAGTGGGAGAGAGAAGATATTGTTGTTGATTATGCTTGTGTAGATGAGCCGGTCGGCGGCAAGGCAGATTTGTTGATGGCGGCGATTGTTGCGGCGTATGGTTTGCCGATGCCGAAAATTGTTTTTTCACGTTCAAATGCGGGCAGTAGTTTGTTGAATACGATGAAGGTTTTTGCTGATGTTGATTTGGATTTGAATGATTTGAAAAAACAAGTTTGGGAAAGCCGAGCGGCGATTATTGGTGCGGATAAGCTGGATATTTGTGTGGCTGATAAGATAATCTCTCAAGTTGAGCGCCAGTGCGGTATTTCTACGATGGAAAGAGTGATTGCCTCGATGATTGCCAATAAGATTGCTGCCGGAATTACGCATTTGTTAGTTGATATACCGGTAGGTTTGAGGGCAAAAGTTAAGAACACTTCTGAGGCAATGCGTTTGCGCAAATTGATAGAGTATGTATGCGATATTTGTAATGTTAAGGTTGATATCGCCATTACTGACGGAAGTGAGCCTTTGGGCAACGGAATCGGCGCGGCGTTGGAAGCGCGAGATATTATGAAAATATTGAAAAATGAGGATGATGCGCCGGATGATTTGAAGGAAAAATCTTTGTTTGCGGCGGGGAGAATTTTGGAGTTTGATGACAAGTTGCGCGGCGGACAGGGCTATTTGGTGGCAAAGGAGCTTTTGCGCACCGGAAAAGCGCTTGAGGCATGGGAGCAAATCGTTAGTGCGCAAGGGGAGAAAGACCCGGAATCATTGGGACATTTGACCAGAGATGTTGTTGCGGTGAAGGGTGGCAAGGTAAAGCGCATAAATGCAAATTTGATGAATAAAATTGCCATTTTGGCGGGCGCGGGACAATATTTGGGCGCGGGAGTGGAAATGTATAGGAAAAGTGGCGACAGCGTTGCCGCAGGGGACGTTTTATACAAAATTTATTCCTGCAATTCCAACGATTTTTCGCTGGTTTCGAGCATGATTGAAGACGAAAAAAATGCTTTTGAAATGGAATAAACGCGTTTGAAGGCGATAAAATCGTTTTTGTTTTTTCGGGCGTGTTAGGATTTTTAACCTAATAGGGATTTTGGACAAAAAACAAAAATATTGATGTGATTGCGGAGAAAAAAATGCCGAAAATCGGAGCGATTTATAAACACTATAAAAACCATAAAAATTATCAAGTGATTGCCATTGCCAAACATTCTGAAACGCTTGAGGATATGGTGATTTATAAGGCTTTGTATAAGTCTGAAAATTTTCCGGAGGGGCAGGTTTGGTGCCGGCCGCTTTCGATGTGGGATGAAATTGTGGACGGCAAGCCAAGGTTTGAAAAAGTGACTATTTTTGATAGCTACTGATAAATTTTTTTAACACTTTAACGACTTCTAGTTCAAATAACGGTTGGTTTTTGCGTTTTTCAAGTGTATAGCCGGTATTGCTTAAAAACTGGTAATCTGCTACTTTGATATCAATTTTATAATCCGAAATTTTGTTATATTCCTTAATCACATCAACAGCTAAATTACGGTCAAGCCGGTATAAATGGAAAAAATCATTGATACGCGGATTGATGCCTGCCTCGCCAAAGTCAATAAAGCCGTTTAATCTGTTGTCCTTTATAATCATATTTCCGGCGTGCAAATCATTATGACACAAAGCCAAACCATCGGTTGGGATTGCGGTTTTAAATGTGTCCAAGTTTATTTTGCCGTTGCTGGCATCTAAAATATTTTCTTTTGCAGAGGTATAATCAAAGTCGGCTAATTCAGTTTTGTTTTCGTTGCGGCAAGCTTTAGCATATTTTTGTGTTATCGCTTGCGCTTTGTGTATCGGAATTTGATGAATTGCCGCCAAAAGTTCTGCAATATCCACGGCCAACTGATGCCGCTGTTCGGGATTCATGCTATCGTAAGCATTCGTTTTCTCATTAAAATTTTCTAGCAAAGATCCTTTTATTGCCTGATGATAGGAGCACTTGTCATTAAATTGTATGTTAGTTACTTTTGATTTTAAGCAATCAGGCAAGTATTTTTGCATAAGAGCAGAAATTTCTGACTCGCGTTTTTGTTCCATGAGTGAATCATCACGGAGCGGTATGCGCACAATCCGGTTGCCAATACGATAGCCGCGGGAGCGTGAGCCGCCGGATATTTCAACAGCATTTTCAGTAGAAAAAGGTAAGTCAAAATTGCTTAAATTCATTTTATATCCTTATAAAAAAGGCTTTAATAGTTTTATAAAATATGGTGAGGGCTTATTATTTGTTTTATAAATTCCATAACCTATATAAGCCAAAACTATGTAATCCGTCTGCTTTGTTTCTATTTTTGAAGATGTTATTTTGTTGTATTCTTTTAAGCTATCAATCGCTAGTTGGCGGTGGATTTTGTAAAGTGGAAAAAAATCTTGATATTTTGGCATGATGACCACATTCCCAAAGTCAATAATTCCAGCCAAAACGTTATCTTGCTTATCATTCAGTAAAATGTTGCTACCGCTTAAATCATTATGGCATAAGGCTTGTTCGGTATTTGGTAATGTTACTTTATATTCATTTAAATCAATACCATGCGACAACAATGCCTGTTGTACCGCTGCAAAATCAAAATCTTCTCTTAGAGTAACGTCCCAGTTGTCAATCGTCTCGGTAGGTGTCGGAATATTTAGTGGTTTATAATCAATTTGGTGCATTAAATGGAAAAACATGGCAATATCTTGTGCCAGTTTTGCTTGTTGTTTTGATGTTAAATTTTGATATAAAACGGCATATTCGCTTTCTGATCTGCCATCACAGATTTTACCGTAGAATCTTTGAGAAACGGAAAACGGGTATTGGCTCTCAATCAGCTCAATTTTATGGATTTTGCTCTCAAAATACGGCATTAAATACGGATAAATTGTATCAATTATCATTTTTTCACGTTGCATTGTCTGCCAAATTATTTCAGCTTTCGGAAACCGTATAATATAATCATCGGCATAATAAGCCACCGAGCGTGAGCCACTCTGCAAACGTGTAATATTTTGAATATTTTTTAATCCGCTTTGTTGTAAAATATCACGGATAAAATTTAAATTTTCTAATTGTTCAGTTGCTAGATAATTCACTTAATAACCCCATAACTACCGTAGTGGAGTATAATGCAGGAAAACATAATTTTTTCTTAAAATAATTTATTAAATCAATCTTTGTATGTCCAAACCAAAAAAAAATTTGTAAAAAATTGTCGGGGCACTTGCATCGGCTTTTTTTTGTTCCTATATAGCAAGTAGAAAAAGTTTAACAAAGAGAGGATTTTAATATGAGCAATAAAGTTATTGGTATTGACCTTGGCACAACAAACTCTTGTTTTGCCGTTATGGAAGGCAAAGATGCCAAAGTTTTGGAGAACAGCGAAGGTGCAAGAACAACTCCTTCGATTGTGGCTTTTACGGACAATGAAAGATTGGTCGGTGCGGCGGCAAAACGTCAGGCAGTTACCAATCCGGAAAATACATTGTTTGCAATCAAGCGTTTAATCGGGCGCAGATTTGATTCTCCCGAAGTCGAAAAAGATAAAAAGCTGGTTCCTTTCAAAATTATTTCCGGCGATAATGGAGATGCTTGGGTTGAAGTAAAAGACCAAAAATATGCTCCGTCACAGATTTCGGCGATTGTATTGCAAAAAATTAAGGAATATGCCGAGGCTTATTTGGGCGAAAAAATTGACAAGGCGGTTATTACCGTTCCGGCATATTTTAATGACTCTCAACGTCAGGCCACCAAAGATGCCGGAAAAATTGCCGGTTTGGACGTTCTGCGTATTATCAACGAGCCGACAGCGGCCGCTTTGGCCTATGGCTTGGATAAAAATACCAGCGGAACGATTGCGGTTTATGACTTGGGCGGCGGAACTTTTGATATTTCCATTTTGGAAATCGGCGATGGTGTTTTTGAGGTTAAGTCCACTAACGGTGATACTTTCTTGGGCGGTGAAGACTTTGACCAACGCATTGTTAATTATTTGGCTGATGAATTCAAAAAAGAAAGCGGTATCTATTTGAAGAATGACCGTTTGGCTTTGCAACGTTTGAAAGAGGCTGCAGAAAAGGCAAAAATCGAGCTTTCTTCCGCAACGCAGACAGATGTTAATTTGCCGTTTATTACCGCGGATGCTACCGGTCCTAAACACTTGAATATCAAGTTGACACGTGCAAAATTGGAATCTTTGGTCGATGATTTGATTGAGCGCACTGTTGCTCCTTGTAAAAAGGCTTTGGCAGATGCCGGTTTGAGCGCAGGTGATGTGAAAGAAGTTATCTTGGTAGGCGGTATGACACGTATGCCGAAAGTTCAGGAAAAAGTTAAGGAAATATTCGGTAAAGAGCCGCACAAAGGCGTTAACCCGGATGAAGTTGTTGCCGTCGGTGCAGCTATTCAGGGCGGTGTGTTGATGGGCGACGTTAAAGATGTGTTGCTTTTGGATGTTACTCCGTTATCTTTGGGTATTGAAACATTGGGCGGTGTATTTACACGTTTGATTGATCGTAATACCACCATTCCGACACGCAAGAGCCAAGTTTTCTCTACTGCCGAAGACGGACAGAGCGCTGTTACCATCAGGGTTTTCCAAGGTGAAAGAGAAATGGCTGCCGATAACAAGCTTTTGGGACAATTTGATTTGGTCGGAATTCCGCCGGCACCGCGCGGTATGCCGCAAATTGAGGTTACATTCGATATTGACGCCAACGGTATTGTTAATGTTTCGGCAAAAGATAAGGCTACAAACAAAGAGCAAGCCATTCGTATTCAGGCCAGCGGCGGTTTGTCTGATGCAGATATTGAAAAAATGGTGAAAGATGCCGAGGCTAATGCCGAAGCCGACAAGAAGAAGAAAGAAATTGTTGAGGCTAAAAATCAGGCTGAAGCTCTTGTTCATACTACCGAAAAAACTTTGAAGGAAAATGCCGATAAGATTTCGGAAGCTGATAAAAAGGCTATCGAAACCGAATTGAATGCTTTGAAGACGGCTTTGGAAGTTGACGATGTTAACGTTATCAAAGAAAAGACTGAAAGTTTGATGCAAGCATCACTGAAGTTGGGCGAGGCAATGTATAAACAATCGGCGGCGGCAGGTGCGGCCGGTGCGCAGGGTCCGGATATGGGCGCAGGCGCGGCAGGCGGTGCGGAACAGCCGAAAGATGACGGTGTTGTCGATGCCGACTTTGAAGAAGTGAAGTAATAGTAACACTACTCAAAAATGCAAAATCCCTCTTGAGATGTCTCAAGAGGGATTTTTGTTAGAGTTCCATCACAAGGAATGCTGATACATTATCGTCGCACTCCGTGTAATACTCATTACCGGTGGCAAAATGGAGAGAATAGTTGTATGTGTCATCTTTCTCCGGGTCGCCGCAGGTATAGAGATACCCTTTGGATTGAAGACGTTCTTCTCCGATTTTCTCCAGCATTTGGGAGATTTGGTCTTTGTATTCAAAGACCTTTTTGATTTGCTCTTCGGTGGGGAGATGTCCCTCGAAATCTTTAATGATTTCGCGGATGTCTCCGGGAAGAAGGCTGTTAAGAAAAATCTCCCTGAGGAGAACGAATTTGTCCTCGATGATGATACCTTTCACATCGTCAAATTTTCTGCCTTTGAAGATGCGCGGGTAATAAACCGCGGTCTCATTCGTGCCAAGATACGGAGACCTGTAGCGGATGAGATGGGTTCGCTGTCTTTTTCTCTGTGCGCGCAGGTAGGAAAGAGTGGGAGAGGATGATGTATATTCTTCCTCGGCGGCAAGCTGGTCGGCTTTGGGTTCTTCTTCTGCGGGAGGTTCTTCGTCAGAGGGGTCTTCTTTTTTCGGTGGATTGACATCAGGCTGTTTGCTGATTAATTTATAGGCCATGGTAAAAAAGCCTATAATCATTACAGCCAAAATGGAATAAGCAATAATGTAAAACATAATAAATATTTTTGGTGAATAAAATAATATTTTCTTGCCTGCTTATATAGGACAAAAAGACAAAAAATGCAAGAAATATATTTTATTCAGCAGATTTTTTAGACTTTAGTTGCCCGCAGGCGGCCAAAATATCTTGTCCTCGGGCGGTGCGAATCGGAGCGGCAAAGCCATGCTTTTGCAATTCTTGTGAAAAAGCATGAATGCGGTTGTTGGAGCTGGGAACAAAATCACATCCCGGCCATGGGTTGAAAGCTATCAAATTAAACTTGGCGTTAATTTGATATTTCTTCATCAGTTGCATTAACTCTTGTGCGTGAGCATATGTATCGTTGAAATTTTGCAACATCAGATATTCAAAAGTGATGTATCCGCCGTGATTTTGCTGATATTGATGACAAGCCGGCATCAGTTCGGTGAGGGGATATTTTTTGTTGATGGGCATGATTTGCGTGCGCAGTTCGTCATTTGGGGCATGGAGGCTGATGGCAAGACGAGTGCCGATTTCTTGGTCAAAGTCGGCAATATGCGGAACAATGCCGGAGGTGGAGACGGTTATACGTCGCTTGGAGATGGCAATTCCTTCGCCATCTGAAAGGATATTGACGGCTTTTTTTAAGTTTTCAAAGTTTTGAAAAGGCTCGCCCATACCCATAACAACAATGTTAGAAAGCATACGGGCTTGTTCTTTTAAGTTCCATTCATTATAAGCATCGCGGGCGACCATAAATTGGGCGACAATTTCGCCGGCTGAAAGATTGCGAGTGAGCTTTTGGCTTCCGGTATGGCAAAACTTGCAGCCCATGGCACAGCCGACTTGCGTGGAAATGCAGACGGCTCCGCGGTCTTCTTCGGGAATATAAACCATTTCAACTCTTTGGCCGTCGGCAAATTGGAGTAGCCATTTGTGGGTGCGGTCAACAGAAATTTGCTCATCAACAATCTGTGGGCGAGTTAGGCTGAAATGTTCGGAGAGTTTTTGGCGCAAGGGTTTGGAGAGATTTGTCATCTCTTCAAAATCGGTTTTGCCGTAGTAGTAAATCCACTGCCAAATTTGTTTGGCGCGAAATGCCGGCTCGCCCAAATCTTTGAGCTGTTGGGTGAGTTCTTCTTTGGAAAGTCCGATTAATTCGATTTTTTCACTCATCGGCGGCACTTTTCACTGATGGCACGATAGGCGGCGGAAAAGCCTTTCAAAGAATAGGTATCTTTGGTTAAAGTGCCTTTGAATGATGAGCCTTCAATAATCAGTTGGTTGCCGCGTTTCATTTCAGCAACAAGCTTTTTATCGACGTTTTCGCTCAAGGCCCAAGCTTTGTCTTTGTCGGTAAATAAGTCTTTTATGACGGTATTGCCGATTTTTACAGTAATTGGTGCATCTTTTTTGTAGGTGTAGCCGGCGACAAAATTTACTACATCAAAGGTTTTGTCGGCGGGACGATGGGTTATGGCCATAAAAACCTCACCGCGAGAGGTGTATTTGCCCTCGGATTTTGAGGGAAAGCTGGTCATATAACACATAATGCTTTTGCCTTCGGGCATATAATATGCAGACCAATCACCGTAATCTCCGATCAGTGTCGGAGAAGCGGCGAAAACAGGGGCAGACAGCAAATAGAATGCACAAATAATTGCCAAAGCGATTTTTTTCATTGTTTTTATCCTTTTTTGCGGTTAATTTCCGCTTATATTGATACAAAATGATTTAAATTGCAATCGGAGATTTTTTTTAAGCGAGTTGAAATGATTAGAGATAATTATCTGGATATAAAAAAAATTGCTGATAATCCGGAAATTTTTAAGATATTTGATATTGTGCGCAATTGCGGCGGAGTGATCAGGTTTGTCGGTGGTGCGGTGAGAGATGCTATTGCCGGAAGGAAGAGTTTTGATATTGATTTGTCAACCGATTTGTCGCCGGAAGAGCTGTTGGAAGCTTGTGAAGATGCCGGTGTTAAAACCGTGCCTATCGGGCTGAAGTTTGGGACATTGGGCGTGCTTATAAACGGCAATGTTTTGGAAATTACTTCTTTGCGAAAAGATGTCAGCACCGACGGAAGACATGCGGTTGTGGAGTTTACGGATGATTGGAAAGAAGATGCTTCAAGGCGCGATTTGACTATAAATGCGGTTTATGCCGATGAAAAAGGTAATGTCTTTGACTATTATGACGGTATAAGCGATTTGGAAAAAGGATTGGTTCGTTTTATCGGTGATGCGGACCAAAGAATTAAGGAAGATTATTTGCGAATTTTGAGGTTTTTCCGTTTTCATTCTTTGTTTGCCAAGACAAAATATGATAAAAAAGCTTTGAAGGCCTGTGTCGATAATAGGGAAGGATTGGAAAAAATTTCGATTGAGCGAATTAGGGACGAGTTGATAAAAATTATTTTAACTCCTAATGCGCCGAAGGTTTTTGCGACAATGTTTGAGAATGATATTTTGCATAATTGGCTGGGAAAATCTGAGTATTTGAGCAATTTGCAATTTTTGATTAATATGGAAGAAGCTTATGGTTTGGAGCCTTGTTATTTGCGCAGATTTTTTGTGTTATATTTTCCGGACAAAGAGTTGGCGGAGAATATTGCGGTTAGGTTGCATATGACCAAAAAGCAAAAAGAAAAAATGATGAAATTGGCCGATAACAGTATAGGGGTTGAAAATATATCGGAAGAAAAGCTGAGACGGAAAATTATATATCAATACGGCAAGGAAATTTGTTTTGATAAGCTGTTGATAGAATCGGCCAGAAAGCAGGTCGTTCCCGAAAATATGGGGCAAGTTTTGAAGGCGATTGAAAATGCCAAAGAAGATGTTTTTCCGGTTAGCGGACGTGATGTTATTAAATTGCGCCAAGTTGAAGGGGCTCAAGTCGGCGCAATATTGGACAAGCTGGAAAAAATGTGGCTGGACAGCGATTTTTCGCTCTCAAAAGAAGAGTTGCTGAAACAAATTTAATTCTATATTGGCGGCCTTTGCGCGGACGTTTATGCGCCGAGCGAGGAATGACAATTATAATAAATGTCATCGCTCGTTTTCTGCGTAAGCGAAAAACGTCCAGCGATCTTCGAGTTTTTTTAGATATAAGGAAGCAGTGCTTGCGCACTGAAGTTTAGATCCCTTGATGCACGGACGCTTTCGCACCGAGCAAGGGATGACAATTATATAAATGTCATCGCTCGTTTTCTGCGTAAGCGGAAAACGTCCAGCGATCTTCGAGTTTTTTATTGACTAATCGGTAGATCCCTCCAAAAACGTTAGTTTTTGGAGGGATGACAGTTTTTTATTGCTTTAGCGGCAATAGATCTAGCACTTTATGCAGCCCATGGTTTCTTTGGCATATTGAACATAGCGTTGATAATATTTTTCGAGGCTTTGTTTTACCATCCAATTTACAGTATCCTTCGGGAAAACACCTTGTTTGTTGGGTTTCCCGGCTTTTATACCGGTTAAAATCTCAATCCCGTCATCAACATTGTCAATGGCATAAATATGGAATTTTCCTTCATTTACGGCATTGATGACATCTTCTCTCAACATAAGGTTGGAGACGTTGGCTCTCGGAATGATAACTCCCTGATCGCCGGTCAAACCTTTGTGGGAGCAGACATCAAAGAAGCCTTCAATCTTTTCGTTTACACCGCCGATGGGTTGGATGTCACCAAATTGGTTGATGGAACCGGTTACAGCGATATTTTGTTTGATAGGAATGCCGGCAATTGCGGAGAGCAGGCAATAGTATTCGGTTGAAGATGCGCTGTCGCCGTCAACGCCGCCGTATGATTGTTCAAAAACAATCGAGGCAGAGAGCGAGAGCGGAGAATCTTTGGCAAAGCGATTGGCAATAAGTGATTGCAAAATCAAGACGCCTTTGGTGTGAATCGGGCCGCTCATGTTGGTTTCGCGCTCAATGTTGATTACCTCACCGCTACCGATGCGAGCTTGAACGGTTATTCTTGCCGGTTTTCCGAAAGAAAAGCGCGAGAAATTATAAACTACAAGACCGTTGATTTGTCCGACTTTGCTGCCTTTTATATCCAACAGAATCGTGTTGTTATCAATTTGCTCAAGCATGGCTTGTTTGATGCGGTCGTTTCGGTAAACCTGTTCGGCAATGGCTTGTTCAATATGTTTTTTGCCGATTTGTTTGGAGTTGGAAACTCTTGCCCAATAGTCTGCTTCACGCAAAAGGTCGCCGATGGAGGCAATATGTGCGGTCAGCTTTTTGGAATCTTCGGCCAAACGGGATGAGTGCTCGATAATGCGGGCAACTGCTTGTTTGTTCAAATTGCGAAGTCTCTTTTTGTTGGAGAGCGAGCCGATAAGTTTGGCATATTCGATTTCGTTTTCGTCGTTGCGGTCCATCAAAGTTCCGAAGTCGGCCTCAACTTTGAAATAATCCGAAAAATCGGGATCGCGCTCGGTTAAAAGCTCGTATAATTCCTCGTCACCGGTAAGAATTATTTTGATGTCGAGAGGAATTGGTTCCGGATCAAGGGAAATGGTTGTAAAGCTTGTTTCTTCGCCGGGGCTTTCAATTTTTATGCTCTTGGAAGCAAGCGAGCGTTTGAGTGAATCCCATGCATAGGGCTGAAGCAAAAGTTTGCGCGCATCAATCAGCAAAAATCCGCCGTTGGCACAATGCAAAGCTCCGGCCTTAATCAAGGTGAAGTCGGTCAAAAGGGCACCATATTGTTGTATTCTTTCAACACGGCCGACAAGGTTGCCTTGTGTCGGGTGATAGAGATGAACAATCGGCGCACCGGAATCAGGCTCGTTTTTGACGATTACATTAACCTTAAATTTGGCAAACTTATCTTCTTCCTGACGATTTACTTTTGCCAGTAATGCGGCCAAAGCATCTTCTTCTCCATTTTTATTTCCTGCAGTGCCGTCATCGGGCAGAAAATCTTCAATGTTTGTAGTAATGTGGTTTTGGATGTTTTTCAAGAAATCTATAATTTCGCGATGGCCTTTATATTTTTGTCGCAGGTCATCAATGGGTTTTTTGACGGCCAGTTTGATGAACTTTTCACGCAAGAGATTGTGTTCGGAACGTTGCTTGTCTTCCCATTCGGGCAAGTCTTTGGCAACTTTTTCGATTTCTTCCTGCATTTGGTTGAGGTCATTGATTAGGGCCTTTTTTTCTTCTTCAGGTAGTTTGTCAAATGTTTCGGGACTCAAAATTTCACCGTTTTTCATCGGCGCAACAACCATACCTACCTGCATATGCATAAGAGAAACATTTTTACCTTTGGCTTTTTTTTGCAGAATCTGCATATATTCATCTTTTTTGTGGCGGTATTTTTCGTTGATGATGTTCACGCCGGCTTTATATTCTTCGGTTTCTAAAATTGAGGGAATCGCAATGCTGAAATCTTCGATTAGTTTATCGATATCTTTTGCAAATTCACAACCTTGTCCGGCCGGAAAACTGATGCAATGAGGTTTGTAGGGCTCTTCAAAATTGTAGATATAGGCCCAATCTTTCGGGGTGGGGCGTTTTTTGGCTTCTTCTTCCAAAATGCGCTTAACAAGGCTGGTTTTCCCGGTTCCTTCGGGACCAAGACAGAAAAGATTGTATCCTTTTGACTTGATGTTAATTCCAAGTTCAACAGCGCTGATTGCACGATCTTGCCCCAAAGCAGACATGCGTTCTTCGAGTTCTGCGGTGGTGGTAAAATCAAATTTTCGGGGATTGCAAACAGTGTATAATTGTTGAGATTTTAATTTTGAAATGCTCATTTTATTACCCTATATCAAATGAAAAGTTGTTTTGAGATAGATATAATCATCAAAAACTAAAATCTGGTAAATTTTGCAAAAGAATTTAAAAACGGCATGATAATGTTGCCGGAGAAATTGCCCTCACTATAGCCAAGAATATAATGTTGCGGAGGAAGTATCGGGTTGCGTATGTTGTCAAAAAGAGCGTTTTGGACAGACAAATTATTTTCGGCAATGAAGGCGCTGAGATTATATGACCATGAGACAGTGTTGAAGTTGCCAAATACAACAACCGGATTGTCTTGTTGGGTTATAAACAAAGATATTTTTTTCAGCATCGAATCTATTTGAGATGGAAGAAATTCGGAAAAATCTACGGCGATGTATGTTATCGGAAGTTCATTTTTTTCGAGTATTGCATATGCGGCATAGGTGCCAAAATTGAGGTCGATGCGGCCTGATTGTTTGATCGGCAGGCGGGTAATTATAAAATTTTGAAAGTCATTATCGGGGGCAATAACTTTATAATTGTCAGGTATTATATCCTGAATTTCAAAATTTTGCAGATTGGAGTTGGTTATTGCTATAATTTCGGGGTTGTGTCGGGATATTTGCTCAAGGACAGGTGAAATGCTGTTTTGGTTGTTGCCGAAAAGTATGGAAGAATCCGGAGACGATGATCCTGAATTGAAAAAATTGCTGGTTGAAGAGATGGCAAAAAAGTTGATGACACTTAATATAAAAAAGATAAACGATAATAAATATATTTTTTTACAAAAAGCATAAATAAATATGACGGCAAGTAACAAATATAATTGAAAACGATATTCTGCCAACAAGGCGCAAAAATCGTTTTGGTAAAAGCCTGCGAAAGTCATAACGAGAGAAAAGAGCAAAAAAATGTTCAGGCTTGTTTTTATGAAGGCTTGATGCTTTTTATTGGAAAGGTATCCCATTGTATCTCTTCTTTTTTATTGTCTTTTGTTATAAACTATAGTATCTTATATATCGAAAAAAGATTTTTGTAAACATATGCCGGTGGGGATATGTATAATAATTTTATTATGAGGGTTGTTGAGTTTTTTAAGGATGTTGTAGCTGCTTTTTGTGAGCAGGCGGCTGATTATGCCAGTAGTTTGACTTTTCGTGAATTGGTGGCTGTGAGTTTTTTTGTGGGTTTGCTGTCCTTGGTTGTGATTTATATTGTTTTTTGCTCAATAAGAAACAGAATAAATAAAAATATTGCAAGAAAACGCAGTGAGAGAAAAGCTTTGTTCCATAGCGATACGCGGTTGGACAGACAATGTGTTCAAAATGAGATAATTTCGGAAAGTGATGAAGATGCCGGCGGGGCAGAAAAAAATGGTGAGACGGCTTTTGATTGGAGCCCTGCTTCTAAGCACGGAGATGCGTTGTCGCATATTGTTTCGGGCGAGAATCTGCAATATAGGCTGAAACCTCACAGATTGGTCGATTTGCTGGGGTTGATTGTGGATTTGTTGTCGAGAGATGTTGAAGATGCAAAATTGGCGCAGGTCATTATGCATAAAAATCAGCATCTTAATAGTGAAGATGATATTATTTATACGATAGCTGCGATAAAGATGTTTGTAAAAATGTCGAAAAACGGGGCTTTTAAGAAAATTGATACAAAAAAAATATTGCCAAATGAAATTGTGGCGCTTTTTAATTTGGCGCACGGAGATTGTTCTTTGGTGTTGATTTTGATTGAGGCTTATGTTGATGATGCTATTGATAAACTGAAAAATTTTGAGGATAGTGATCGGCAGAAGAAATATGTAGAAATTGCGGATTTGTGCGTTTGTTTCGGGACTTTGGCGATGTTTGAAGATGTGGGCTTGGCAAAGGGATCTTTTGAGCTGGCGATTGAACTTAATCCGCAAAATTCGGTGGCTTGGGGCCGGTTAGGTGATGCATATAGGCAGGCGCAAAATATGGATAAGGCTGTTTGGGCTTATATGAATGTGCTTAATTTGGGAGATGAGCAGGTATATACTCAACAGATGGCTAATGCGGAGAAAATACTTGCGTTTTATTATCGTGAAAACGGCAAAAAAGAACAAGCGGTAAAAATGGGAGATAACAGCAAGTCTTTTTATGAAAAACTGGGTATCAACGTGCCGTTGACGGAAAGAGAAGATAGAATTGTTTATATAATTGAAACAAATGAACAAGATAATATAGAAAATATTGTTGAAAGATTGTTGCTCGCGAAATAGAGGTTATCTTTCGTTTTCCTTATCTTTATTTATATGCTCTTGTTTTTGGCGTGATGATGATTTTTCTTTGTTTTGTTTTTTTTGAGCAGGAGCTCTGCCGCTTTTTTCCATGATTATGTTTCGGGTATCTTCTTTGGTAGTTTTTTCGTTGTCGGAATTTTGGTTGTGTTCCGAAGACAGTAAGGTTTTGATGTTTTGAATTGTGGAGACAAGACTCTCATCTTTTGCTTTGTTGTTTTTTTGTGTTTCTGTTTTGTCCTCGGGCATTATGACAGAATCTTCTTTTGTGATCGGTTCTTCAACTTTTTTATTGTTCTTAAGAGGTTTATTTTTGGGTGCCGGTTCTTCTACGGTGCGGATGTGTTCTCTCAAGGGGCTGTTTTGGATGTTGATTTGTTCAATTTGAATCTGTTCAGGTTTTTGCAGTTGGGGTTCTTTTTCCATTTGGTCGAGCTGCAATTTTTCTTTTGGAGTCAGAGCCTTTTCCAGCGAGAATTTCGGCAGATTGTTAAAAACAGGAAGGAGTATATATTCTTCTTCGTCCTCGTCTTCGTCATCATATATTGAACTGCGAATTTTTTGTTTGCGCAACATTTTGTTTTTTGTCGGTTTGGCGCGCAATTTGGTGCGATTTTGTTTGCTTATTTTTTCGTTGGATTTGCGGCGAACGGCTTCTTCTAAATTGACTCTCAGAGTTAGGCGTTCGCGTTTGTCAAAACCGTTTTTCTTCCAATCCATATTATTTTTTTCTTGTTCTTTTAAGGAATTGGTTTCAGCATCTTCTGTCATTATCGTTTCCTTGAAATTCTTTTGATAAGAGTTTAAGAAATTTTCTGTTTGTTGTCAAATGATTATGTGTTTTGGGTTTTTCGCATTGTAACCATGATGGATTCATTTGATAGCAGAGTTGAAAAACATTCTATGGTGTCGAGATTGTTTCTTTTTAAGCAAAATGCTTGGGTGTTGTTGGAGAAAAGATAGTTAAATATTTCTTTTTTGAAAGCATTCCAGTCGGTAACATCACTAAAATATCGGCGTTGCATTTCCCAAAGTTCGCTAAAAGTCGGTTCGTTGAGCATTTGTTCGTTTTGCATGTTCCATAAATCAAGATATGCTTGGTTATAGAATGTCAATTTTCCGTTGCTGCCGAAAATTAGAATTGCATCGCTGATTTTATTTAGGATTTCCTGTTGCGTGCTTAAGAGTTGGTTATAGTCGCGGCGTGCGGCAAGGCGGTCTGATATATCTTCATAAGCAAAGACAAGCCCGCCGTGCAGATATGGGGCTCTAACTCTTCTCAATGAGCGGCCGTCAGGCAGGTGTATCAAGTCTTCTTTGGGCTCAATAATTTTGCTGAACATTTTTTGTTCTTCGTTCTTAAAATATGGATAGTCAGGGACTTCCATAATGAGTCTCCGTTCTCGCAGACTGTCGAGGAAATTGGCATAAGTGTGGTTGCTGCTCAGCCATTCATCATCAAAGTTCCAAAGTTGTTTGAAGGCACTGTTGTAGAACAGAAGTTTGAATTTATCATCAAAGACGGCAAAGGCGGTTCCCAATGCGCCCAAAATTTCGAGATGGGCATTTTGGCGCTGTTTTATGCTATGTGAGAGCTCATCAAATTCGCTGATGTCGCGAAGAGTTCCGACTGTGGCAATTTTATCCAAACTTTCTTGCGCATGAAAAGGTATTTCGATGGCCTCATAGCAAAAATGTTTTCCGTTGCGGTTTTGATGTATTTTGCATATTTGCGGGCGATTGTTCTTTTGTGCCTGAACGGCTATTTTTTTGATGCTTCCTTCTTCGCTGCTGCAGTCAATTTCTATATTGTTGGAGAGAATATTGTTTTTGTCGGTGTTGCTTAAAAATTCGGTATATTTTTTATTTGTGGCAACTAAATTTAATTCGGTATCTCGAAGCCATACAGGGTATGGAAGGTTGTCTAAAAGATTTTCCAAATCGAGCAAACGTTTTTGGAGTTGATGTTGATGTGAGATGAGGTTGTTTATGAAAGAACTGTCGTTGCTGATATCTCTAAACCAAATGATGTCGCCGTATTTACTTCCGTCGGCACCGCTGATGCGTGCTCCGCTCAGATTGAAAGTTTTGCCGTTTTTAAGCGTAAATTTGTCTTCGAAAGAGACGGCATCTTCTTTGAGTAATGCTATATATTTGTTGATTTTATCAATGTCGTCTTTGTAAAAATTTTTCAAAACTTCGTTTAAGTTGGAATCGATGCCGTTCGGTAAAGATAGCATTACGGCCAAGCGACGAGAGCATTTTTCGATGATTTCCTGATGAGAATCTTCAATATTATCGTCGGGATATATGTATATATAGTAGCCGTCGTGAGCGGCGTTGATGGTTTCGGAATAGCGATCTTCGGTGCGTTTTAAGTAAAAAATTTGTTTTTTTATAACGGATAATTTGTAGGACAGCACCAATATGACAAATAAAAAACACAAAAATATACCGAAGTTGATATACCACAATTCCGGTGCCGCATAATACATATTTATCAGCAGTTCTTTACTCATTGCTTTTTTAATTTTTTTTTACTATTTTTTCTTATTGTATTATATATGATAAGATTTATGATGAAAACAGAAAAATTAAACGGTAAACAAGAAGATGTTAAATTTGGCTTTTGATACTACGGCTGCAGGCTGTGCTGTTGCGTTGATGAAAGACGATAAAGTGTTGCAAAAATCTGTAAAAAAAATGGATTTCGGGCAGGCAGAATCGTTGATGCTGGAGATAAAACGCATATTGCAGGAACAATCGATAGAAATGGAAGATTTGGATTTGATTACGGTTTGCACCGGTCCGGGATCTTTTACGGGTGTCAGGTCTTCTTTGGCGGCGGCGAGAACTTTTGGTTTGGCGTTGCCAAAAGTTGAGCTGACGGGAGTTTCTGCTTTTGAGGCATATATTGAAAATTTGGATTGTGATGAGTTGGCGGAGTTGAACGCGGTGATTATCGAAACCAAACGCAGTGATTTTTATTTTCAACTCTTTGATAAAAAAAAGAAAAATCTTTGTGAACCGATGGCGGCAGAATATGATGATATTATAAAAATGCTGAGGCACAAAAAAGTGTCGTTGATCGGTGACGGGGTGGAAAGGTTTTTATCGAAACCGTCGGGATTGAGTCTGCATGTGATTAAAATGGAAGATATGATTTCCGTTGAGGCTTTGGCGCGTTGCGGAAGCAGGCGGATGAAACAAAAGAATTTGGATTATCCGAAGCCCTTGTATTTGCGTGCGCCGGATGTTTGCGTGAAAAACTAAAAAAAGAATCGGGTGCAGGATATGCCTAAAAAAAGTGATGAAAAAAAAATAAAAAAGCCAAAAAAATCCGCGAAGAAAACAACGGCTAAAAAGAAATCTGTCAGACGAAAAAGAAGTAAAAAATTTCGTTGGTTGAAGCCGTTGTTACTTTTGATGTTTTTGGTATTGCTTGTAGTAGCTGCCTATGTCGGATATTGTTGGTTTTCGATGCCGGATATTTCCAAATCTATTGAGCGCACGAGGCTGCCATCGACGACAATTTTGACCGAAAACGGCAAGGAGATAGAATCGTATGGAGGGGTTTATTCCGACGTTATATATGCGGATGAATTGCCTGATTATGTTGTTGGTGCGGTGGTGGCAACCGAAGACAGAAGGTTTTATTCGCATTTTGGTTTTGATATAATTTCTTTTTTGAGAGCAATGGCGGTCAATCTGAAAAACCGACGATATGTGCAGGGGGCCAGCACTATAACACAGCAAGTGAGTAAAAATTTGTTTTTGACGCCGAAGAAAAATATTAAGCGAAAAGTTCAAGAGTTGTTAATGGCGTTTTGGCTTGAGAAGCATTTCAGCAAAAATCAAATTTTGACTTTGTACTTAAACAGAGTTTATATGGGGGCCGGAACTTATGGTTTTGAGGCGGCGGCGCAAAAGTTTTTCCATAAGAGCTGTCATGATATAAATATGCATGAGGCGGCAATTTTGGCGGGAGTTTTGAAAGCGCCGGCAAAATATAATCCGATTTCGAACAAGGCAAATGCTTTGGCAAGAGCAAAAGTGGTTTTGCAAAATATGGTTAACAGCGATAAAATTTCACAAAAGCAAATGAATCAGGCGCTTAATATGCCGCTCGGCAATCAATATTATGATTTTGCGGGTGGAAAATATTTTGGAGATTGGGTGTTTAATGAACTGAATGCTTATGTCGGAGAACGAAATGTTGACGTTGATGTTTATACGACTTTGGATGAAAAGATTCAAAATGCGGCGGAAGAAATTTTGCAGGAAGTGATTGCAAAAAATAAGCAAAATAATGTTACCAACGGGGCGATAGTTGTTTTGGATAATCATGGTGCAATCAAGGCTATGGTCGGAGGAATCGATTATCGGAAAAGCCAATATAATCGTGCGACGCAAGCACTTCGGCAACCGGGGTCTTCGTTCAAGCTTTTCGTTTATTTGGCGGCGCTCGAAAACGGTTTTTCACCAAAGGATAAAATAGTCGATAGTCCTTTGCAAATCGGTAAGTGGAAGCCGGAAAATTATGATAAAAAATATTACGGCGAAATCACTTTGGATGAGGCTTTTAGGCGATCGCTGAATTTGGCGACGGTTGATTTGTCGCAAAAAGTAGGGAGGAAAAAAATTATTAAACTGGCTCATAAAATGGGTATATCAACACCGATAGCCGACATTCCTTCTGTGGTGCTGGGGAGCTCGGAGGTGAAAGTTTTGGAAATGGCGCTGGCGTATTCGGTTGTGGCCAACGGAGGATATGCAAATTGGCCTTATTCCATTGCGGAAATATACAGCAAAGACGGACATTTGATTTATGAGAGAGTTTTTGACGAGAAGCAGAGAATTGTCAGCGAAAATTCGGTTGAAGAAATTACTTCGATGTTGCAGAATGTTATAAATTTCGGCACTGGGAAAAAGGCAAAATTGCCGTTTTTTGCGGCCGGAAAAACCGGAACTTCACAAGATTATCGTGATGCTTGGTTTATCGGTTTTACCAAAAATTATACCGCGGCGGTTTGGCTAGGAAATGACGATAATTCTCCGATGAAAAATATCGGGGGCGGAACTTTGCCGGCGGAAATATGGAAAAAATTGATGCTACAAGTTGAACAAGACTAAAATTATACTTTTATTCAAAACAGTATTTATATATATTGTGTAAAGAATCGAATTTGAAAGAGGAAAAAATGAGACAAAAACCTGTTATGCTTTTGATACTAGACGGCTGGGGATATAGAGATAAGATTACCTCGGATAACGCAATCGAACAAGGTAATACGCCAAATTGGCATAAATATTTGCAAGAATATCCGCATAATTTGATTGCAACTTCGGGATTGGCGGTCGGTTTGCCGGAAGGACAAATGGGCAACTCGGAAGTGGGGCACACCAATTTGGGCGCCGGTCGTGTGGTTATGCAGGATTTGCCGAAAATCGATATGGCAATTAAAAGTGGCGAGATGGAGAAAAACAAGATTTTGCAAAAGCTGATTAAAACTTTGCAGGATAGCGGAAAAACCTGCCATTTGATGGGTTTGATGTCTCCGGGCGGAGTGCATTCTTCACAATCACATATTGTGGCTTTGGCAAAAATATTGGATGCTAACGGAATTAAGGTTGCGGTACATGCTTTTTTGGACGGCAGAGATACGCCGCCGGAATCGGCAAGAGGTTTTTTGAAGGATTTTGCAAAAGAAACAAAAGATTTGCACAATGTTAAAGTTGTAACTTTATCGGGCCGCTTTTATGCCATGGACAGAGATAAGCGCTGGGACAGAGTTGAGAAAGCTTATAATAATATGGTTTTGGCCGATGGAGAACGTTACGCAACGGCAGATGAGGCAATAGCTTCTTCTTATGCCGATAAAGTTACGGATGAATTTGTAGTGCCTTGCGTTGTCGGTGATTATAACGGAATGAATGACGGTGATGCGGTGCTGATGGCAAATTTCAGAGCTGACAGAGCTAGAGAAATATTATATGCTTTGGCAGATGAAACTTTTGCCGGTTTTGAGCGCAAAAAAGTTGTAAAACTTGCGATGGCGGTCGGAATGACGGAATATTCGGTTGACCATAACCGCTTTATGCAAACAATGTATCCACCCGAGGCTTTGAGTAATATTTTCGGAGAAGTTGTGGCGGAAAACGGTTTGACACAGCTGAGGATTGCCGAGACGGAAAAATATGCGCATGTAACTTTCTTTTTCAACGGAGGAGAAGAAAAAGAGTTTGAAGGAGAATCGCGCATTTTGGTTCCGAGCCCGAAAGTTGCAACCTATGACTTGAAGCCGGAAATGTCGATTTATGAAGTTACGGCAGAACTGTTGGCGGCGATTGAAAACAAGAAGTTTGATGTGATAATTTGTAATTATGCCAACGGTGATATGGTCGGACATACGGGAGTTATGGATGCTGCGCTGAAAGCGGTGGCGGCAGTTGATGATTGTTTGGGAAAAGTTGTTGATGCAATTATCAATGTCGGAGGTGTGATTTTGGTGACGGCGGATCATGGTAATGTTGAAAAAATGGTTGATGAAGAAACCGGAGAGCCATATACGGCACATACTGTCGGCGATGTGCAGGCGGTTTTGATAAATGCGCCGAAAAATATTGTCGGTCTTAATAAAGGTCGTTTGGCTGATATTGCGCCGACTTTGCTCGAGTTGCTCAATATTAAACAACCAAAAGAAATGACCGGAAAATCTTTGTTGATGAAAAAATAGGAACTGAAAACTTGAAGATTGTTTGGGCTACATTATTTGTTTTTTCACTGTCAATTTTTGATGGTGCTTTTGCCGCGCCCGTGTCTCAGCAAGATTTGGAGTTTGTGCAAAAACAAGTGAAACAGCAAAGCGACAAACAAAAAAAATTGCAGGCAGAATCTATGCAGATTGACAGGGATTTGGCGAAAATCAGCAAGGATATGGTGGTGAAAGCACGCCAAATTCAAAATATTGAAGATCAGACTTCAAATATGGAAAAAGAAGTGCTGAAATTGCAGGAAGAACTTAAGACTTTGCAAGAGAGCTTTTCGGCAGAAGATAAAAACTTGATTGGAACTTTATATGCGTTGCAGAATTTGGCGCTGAAACCGACAGAAGCATTGTTTGTGCAGCCGCTTGAGCCGGTGGAAGTTGTCAGAAGTGCGATGCTGCTTCGGGAAACAGTACCGTTTTTGGCCGATCAGGCAAATAGGATAAAAAAGAAATTAAATGAGATAAGTGAAAAGAAACAGTCGATAGAAAAGCAGTTGGTGAAGATTGCGGCGAATAAGACAAATTTGGAAAAAGAGCCTGCACAGATGCGAAAATTGATGAGCCAAAAGTCGGATAAAAATAAACAATTAAAATCACAAACGCAGGAAACGCAGAAAAAAATTAAACAGTTGGCAGAGCAGGCAAAAGATATTAAGGAGCTGTTGGATAAACTTGAAAAAGAACGTCAAGCTTGGTTGAAAATGGAAAGAGAGCGCCGTGAACAAAAACAAAGAGAGCAGGAAGAGCTGGAAGCTTATAGGCGTGAAAATGAAGGATTGCAAAAAACGGCGGATACTAAAAGTGATGACTTGATTAAATTTAAAGCCGGCGCTATAACAGAAACAGTAACAGGTTTTTCAAAGGCGAAAGGGCATTTATCAAAACCGGCGAGGGGAAGTATTGCTGTATCTTATGGTGAAGAAACCTCAAAAGGTGTGATGTCTAAAGGAATTTCTATTGCTACACGTCCGCAGGCTCAGGTTATATCGCCTTATGACGGAGCGGTTATTTTTGCCGGACCTTTCAGGGGATATGGCAATTTAATTATTATTGAACATGGAGAGGGATATATGTCACTTTTGGCGGGTATGGCCTCGATTGATTGTGAAGTCGGGCAGATGCTTTTGGCCGGTGAGCCGGTCGGGCAGATGCCTAACAACAGTAATGATCATTTGTATGTTGAGTTGCGTAAAGATAATAAGCCTATTGATCCGCGCGCTTGGATTGCAAATTGAGATAAATAACTTAGAAACAGGAAATAATGATATGTGGAAAAAATTGACAATTTATACTTTTATTACAGCTTTGATGTTTGCTGCGGCCGGTTGTGTTACGGCGGCTGATAAAGACAAGGCGGAGGAAGAAAGTTTTGATGCTTATGAAATGTTGAATCTGTTCGGCGAAATTATGGAGCGCACGAAGGCTTCTTATGTCGAAGAAGTTACAGATCAAAAATTGGTAGAATCGGCCATTAACGGGATGTTGTCATCACTTGATCCACACTCCAGTTTTTTGGATACCAAAAGTTATAAATATCTTACAGAGCAAACAAGAGGAAAATTCGGCGGATTGGGTATTGAGGTAACAATGGAGAACGGTGTGGTTAAAGTTGTTTCGCCGATTGATGATACACCGGCGTTCAGAGCGGGTTTGAAACCGGGGGATTATATTATTTCTTTAGACGGTAAACCGGTTATTGGTATGACATTGAATGAGGCGGTTGAAAAAATGCGTGGAAAACCAGGCACAAAAATTAAGCTCACGGTCAGACGTGCAAATGAAAAGGCTTTTGATGTTGTTTTGAAACGTGAAGAAATTAAAATTCAATCGGTTAAGCACTCGATAAAAGATAAAGATATTGCCTATGTCAGAATTTCTTCTTTTAATGAGGAATCGGATGTAAGCATTAAAACTGCATATGAAAAAATGCAGAAAGAAACTAAAAACGGGATTAAAGGTTTGATTTTGGATGTCAGAAATAATCCCGGAGGCTTGCTTGATCAAGCGGTGGCAATTTCTGATTTGTTTTTAAATGAGGGAGAAATTGTTTCTACCCGTTCACGCAATGAGGAAGATACCTTAAAATATAATGCTACCGAGGGAGATATTACAAACGGTTTGCCGATTGTGGTGATGATTAATGACGGTTCGGCTTCGGCTTCGGAAATTGTGGCAGGTGCGTTGCAAGACCATAAGCGGGCTGTTGTTTTGGGAGAAAAATCTTTCGGCAAGGGGTCGGTGCAAAGTGTTGTTCCTTTCGGCAAATATGGGGCAATCAGATTGACTACCGCTCGTTATTATACGCCTTCAGGCCGCTCTATTCAGGCAAAAGGAATCGAGCCGGATATTTTGGTGAAGCCGGCAAAATTGGAAGAGTTGGATAACGGCGGAATTTCAATTAGTGAGGCTGAACTTAAAAATGCTTTGAAAAATGATAATCTTGATAATGGTGATGATAAGTCTAAGGCGGCTGATAAGGATGATGATTATAAGAAAGACTATCAGTTGTTGAGAGCTGTTGATACCATTAAGGCTTTGAGTATATATAATAAGTAAGGTTTGCTGATGTCTGATAAATATCGCAAATGTGTGGGAATTGTTGTTTATAATAATGATAAAAAAGTTTTGCTTTGCGAAAGAAGTGATATGCGCGGGCAATGGCAATTTCCACAAGGCGGTATTGAGAAAGGTGAATCGATTATTGATGCGGCTTATAGAGAATTGTGGGAAGAGACTTCGATTGTTTCAGTTGAAAAACCGAAAATATTTGAGAAGACTTTTCGATATGATTTTCCTTTTGAAGTGGCAAAAAAGTTTGTTTATGTCGGGCAGGAAATTTGCTGGGTGTTTTTGGAGTTTGTCGGTAAGGAAGATGAAATAAATTTGGTCACGGATGGTCAGGAATTTGTTGCTTGGAAGTGGGCAGATGTCAATGAGGCGCTTGAGAAAATTGTCGCTTTTAAGCATGGGGTTTATGAACAAGCTGTTGAATATTTTAAGAGAATGGTCAAATGAATGAAGATGATGCACAGAATTTGGTAAATTTAATTTTACATTGCACAATTTCTTCGCAGGTTCCGTTTAGCGAAGAACAGATGTCGGCATTGCAAAATCTTAATGAATATTGTGTTTATATTGCTTTGCAGAATCCGGAAGTGGCAAAGGTTCCGCTGAAGATTATTTATAAAAGTAATGAAGAATTTAAGATGGCGCTGGTGGCTTTTTGTTTGGCGCAGTCTTTGACCAATCCGCGGCGTAAAAAGGTGGAAGATAAGGATTATTTTGAGAAAAATATCACTATTTATCAGCAGCAAAATAATGTGAAAGAAATTAGTTTTGGAGAGATTGATCCTCAGACGATTATTGAGGCGATAAATTGGGAAATTGTCGAAGATTGGAAGCTTTATCGCGATAATGAACGAGGCGGAATTAGGGCTTTGGTTGATGAAAAAACAAATATGCTCGGTCTCGACAATTATAAAAGAGGTGGAAATCCGTTGTATGAGTTTGCGAGATTTCATCGCAAATTTGTGGAGAAAGAAAACAGAATTGCTCAAAAAAATAAGCAAGAAGCGCAGAACGCTTTTAGGTCGGCGGTGATATCTTCGGTTGCATCTGAGGTGGCAAAACAGCAGATTGCGGCGGGGAAAAACCCGATGGATATTATAAACTCGTTGTTGAGTGAAGAGGACAATTTGCAGGTTGATACCGGTTCTTCAAAAAAGCAGATTGAGGACAAGAGTAAAAAATAGAATCTTGACACGCTTTGGCTTTTGTTATAGCGTGCAGTTGTTTTGGGGGTATAGCTCAGTTGGGAGAGCGACAGGTTCGCAATCTGTAGGTAGGGAGTTCGATCCTCCTTGCCTCCACCAAAATTTTTAAGAGGTGCAAAAATTGCTCCTCTTTTTTTTGTTTAAGGCGATTGAAGCAAGTTTCGGTATTGCGTCGTGAGGGTGCGGTTTTTCGCAACAATAACTGCATAAATTACATTAAGGTCATCCCTATTTTTTGCTCTCAGCAAAAAATTCAAGGGATCTATGGATTAGTAAAGTTAAAACTCGAAGATGCCTTGACCTCGCATTTTTCAATGCGCGGAGGCATGACATTGTTCTTAATGAAAGAGGCTTGACTAAGTTTGGTTTCGTCGATAGACTTTTTATATAATTTTGGAGAGGAGGTAATGATGAAAAAGTTGGTTTTGATTTTGGCTTTGTGTTTGTTCCCGTTCAGCGTTTATGCGGTGGCGTTTACTTGTTTGGAGTTTTATTATGACAAGGACGGGCAAACTCATGATATTGAGTGCAAATATGCCCGACAATCGCCGGATGTAAAATGTTCGAACGAGGGTGATTTTTATTGGGATGGAAAATCTTGCCGAGAAGTTGCGGTTATTAAAAATTGTCAAAAACAAGGCGGCAATTGGATGCAGGTTCAGCTTCTTCCAAAACCGATTTTTAAGAATACCTGTATTTGCCCGAAAAATCGTTTTTGGGACGGGGAGAAATGTGTCAGCCAGATATCGCCGTCGTTGAGAAAAAATGTTGTTACGGTGTGGTGTGATAAGTTGCGGAAGAAGATTGATGTATATATTCCCGATGCCAAGAAACTGCTGAAATAAAAAAACGCCTCGTTTGAGGCGTTTTTTTTATATAAAAGATTGATTGCAAAATTATTCTGCGTCTTTGCTTTTTGCTGTTGCAGACAAATCGTCGGCAATACGAGCTGAACGGCCGCGCAAAGCACGCAAGAAATATAATTTAGCGCGACGAACTTTACCGATACGAGAAACTTCAATCTTGGCAATATTCGGAGAATAAAGCGGAAATACACGCTCAACTCCCTCGCCGAAAGAAATTTTGCGAACGGTAAAAGATGAATTCAAACCATCATTTTTGCGAGCGATGCAAACGCCTTCATAAATTTGGATACGTTCTCTGTCGCCTTCTTTAACTTTGGTATGAACTCTCAAAGTGTCGCCTGCCTTAAATTCCGGAAAGCTTTTGCCTTCGGTTAATTTGGCAATTTGCTCTTTTTCAACTTGTTCTATAATGTTCATAATCGTTACCTTTTCTAAAATATTTGTTACTTTTTATGCTCAAACCCTTTTTGAGTCAAGATATTTTTTCCATAAATCAGGTCTGCGCTCCTGAGTGGTCTTGATTGACTGCTCCAAACGCCATTCGGCAATTTTTTTGTGGTGTCCGCTCAAAAGAACCTCGGGAACAATTCGCCCTTGCCATTCCGTGGGGCGAGTGTATTGAGGATATTCAAGCAGATTATTCTCAAAACTTTCTTCCATGGTTGATTCTTCGTTGCCGAGGACGTTGGGCAAAAGTCTGATAACCGCATCAAGCAAAATTTGTGCCGCTTGTTCTCCGCCGGTCAAGATATAGTCGCCAATGCTGACTTCTTCTATATCATAGGCTTCGATAACGCGCTCATCAATGCCCTCAAATCTGCCGCAGACAATGTTTAGCTGTTCTTCTTTTGCATATTGTCGGACCATTTCTTGGGTGAGAGGTTTGCCCTTGGGGCTCATGGCGATAATTTTGCCTTGTTTGCAGTTGGCGCTGATGGCACTGCCCAAAATATCGGCACGCATAACCATTCCTGCTCCGCCGCCGCATGGGGTGTCATCAACGGAACCGTGTTTGTCGGTGGCATAGTCGCGAATGTTTATGGTGTTTATCGACCACAAGCCGTCTTCTAATGCTTTGCCGGTCAGAGAATATCCCAAAAAACCGGGGAAAAGCTCGGGAAAAATGGTAAAAACAGTGGCATTAAACATTGTTTTCATCCTCTTTTTCGTCCGGCTCAAACTGCATGGAGACAGCGTTTACAATAATATAACCTTCTTCAATGTTGACTGTCGGGACATAAGCATGATTAAACGGTATCATTTCAAGCTTGCCGGTGGAATTTATTTTGATTTCCAAAATATCTCCGGCGCCAAAGTTATATATGCCTGCAACTTCGCCGACAATTTCGTTCGAGCCCGTGGCCTTGACCTTTAAGTGGATGAGGTCGGCCTGATAGAACTCGTTGCTGTCGGTGGTCGGAGGCAAAACGGAACGGTCAACAAAAAGCTGGGTTCCGATAAGAGTTTGTGCAAGATTGCGGTCATCAACACCTTCTATCTTTATGCGCAACAAATCTTTGGAATGTCCGACAACTTTTATGTGCAGAGTTTTTCCGTTTTGGTCTGTCAGTGCGCCATAACTGCCGATATCACGGTCGCAAGCGGTAAAACTTTTTACTTTTACTTCGCCTCTAATGCCGTGAACACCGACGATTGCGCCTAAACAAATTAAATTTTTACTCTGCATTTTGAAGTAGCCTTATCTCAAAAATTATTCAGCACTATTTTCAGAATTTTCAGCTGGTGCTTCAGCAGCAGGAGCTTCGGCTTCAGCAGCAGGAGCTTCGGCAGCAGCTTTTGCAGCTTCTTCTGCGGCCTTTGCGGCTTCAGCAGCGGCTTTTGCAGCTTCATCTTTAGCTTTCATTCTCTCTACAGCTTTAGCTTTAGGAGCAGATTTTTTCGGTTGCTCGTGCAAAACAGGAGCTTTGGTTAAACCAAGATTGGCAAATAGCTTTGTCAATCTCTCGGTCGGCTGAGCGCCAATTCCGAGCCAATATTGAATTCTGTCAGCGTTTACGACAACTCTTTGCTCATGATCTTGAGGAAGCATAGGGTTGTAGGTGCCGAGTTTTTCAATAAATCTACCATCACGTGGGGCTCTGGAATCGGCCGCAACAATGCGGTAAAACGGACGTTTCTTTGAACCACCGCGAGATAATCTTATACGAACTGCCATTTTTTATATCCTTTCTAAATTAAATTAAAAAAATCAATTTCCGCCTTAATGGCTTAAAACGGAAATTTATTGCCCATCCCAAAGGGAAATTTTCCCATCGGGAATTTTTTCATCATCGAGCCAAGGCCGCCCATGCCTCCTTGGCCGAATTTTTTCATCATCAAAGACATTTGGTCATATTGTTTCAAAAGTTTGTTGACCTCATGAACTTCTACTCCGGCACCGGCGGCAATTCTCTTTTTGCGCGAGGCTTTGATTATATCGGGATTTTTTCTCTCTAACTTGGTCATCGAAAGAATGATTGCCTCTTGCTTTTTGATTAAGTTGTCGCCAATTCCGGCATTTTCAATTTGGTTTTTGAACTTGGAAATTCCCGGTATCATGGACATGATGCTGCCGAGACTGCCGAGCTTTTGAATCTGCTTGAACTGGGCAAGCATATCATTGAGATCAAATTTGCCTTTGAGCATTTGTTGTGCCATTTTGTCGGCTTCTTCACGGTCAATTTTGGATATGGCCGTTTCGACCAGGCTTACAACGTCGCCTTGTCCCAAAATGCGTCCGGCAATGCGGTCGGGATGAAAAACCTCAAATTCTTCGATTTTTTCACCGGTTCCCAAGAATTTTATCGGAACATTGGCGACCATGCGCATAGAAAGTGCCGCTCCGGCTCTTGATGAGCCGTCAATGCGGGTCAAGACTATGCCGCTGATGTTTAATTGTTCATTGAAAGTTTTTGCAACGTTGCAGGCATCTTGTCCCATGAGGGCATCTGCAACCAAAAGGGTTTCGACAGGGTTGGCAAGCTTTTTGACGGCGACCAATTCCTGCATCATTTCTTCGTCGATATGCAGGCGGCCGGCACTATCCAAAATCAAAACATCAAAACCGCCCTTTTTGGCGCTGTCAAGAGCGCGAGCGGTAATCTCAGGAGGCTTTTCTCCCGCAACAATCGGCAGAGAATTTCCGCTGATTTGATGTGCCAACTGCTCAAGTTGCTGTTGTGCCGCGGGACGATAGACGTCGAGGGAGGCCAGCAAAACTTTGCGTTTTGTGCCCAAAAATTTTGCGAGTTTGGCGGAGGTGGTAGTTTTTCCCGAGCCTTGGAGACCGACCATCAAAATCACTGCCGGGGGAACGGTTTGTAAATTGAGTTCATTATTTTCGTCGCCCAAAATTTTGACCAGTTCATCGTGGACAATCTTGACGACCATTTGTCCGGGAGTGATAGATTTTATGACTTTTTCGCCGAGAGATTGTTCTTTGACGTGATTAATAAAATCTTTGACAACCGGCAGAGCGACATCGGCCTCGAGCAGGGCAATACGAATTTCGCGCATGGCATCGTTGATGTCTTGTTCGTTCAAGACACCTCGAGAGGTTATTTTGGCGAAAATGCCGCCGAGTTTATCCGTCAAACTATCAAACATCTATTACCTATAAACTATTGCACGCCAGTGTGCGAACCCTCGCTGACTGGCGGCACTCCGTAGAGTGTGTTAATACAAAAACATTCAATGAAAAACCATTGGATTTGGCTTGAAAATAACAGATTTATTGTAAGAGTCAAGTAAAAAAAAAGACCTGCGTATTGCAGATCTTTTTTTACTAATCACAGTGAACTGTAATCCAATTTTGTTTTGGCATAAAGTTACGATGCCACCAACCTTGTTGGTCGGGAAGTTCGATTTTGATTTCTTCTTGTCCCTGATATTTGAAAACATCTTTTGTTTTGCAAAAATGCCGATCATATTCACCGATATTTCGGTCAAGATATTCGGAGTATTTGAGCAAGGGATAGGGACAAATGTAGACATAATCCTCGGGATCATCATTTAGCTGGGCAATTGATTCCATCAGATCATAGACAAGTATTGTCAAGAATTTTTCCGGCACATTTTCGCTGGCAACAAAACCTTTGGTTTGGCTTGGATGAAGTATTTCGTAACACTGTCCATATTTTTGCGACATGGTGTAGTAATGTTTGCCATGGCCGCAAAAGCAAGGATATTTGTCAACAAAACCTCCGTCCAGATTGGTGAGAAAGTTTTTTTCTCGGACAATATTGATTTCTGAAGGAGAAAAATGTTGCCACATCATGGTATCCATGCTTGGTTCATTGAGACTCCCCTCAATAAAACGCTGTACAAAGGAGAGAAACGCGGCAGAAGAATAGAAAGACAAGTTGCCGCTGATTCCTGATTCTTCTTTGACGAGAACATTTCCCAGACCTTGGGTGAGAATAAAGCGGTGAGCTCTGATACTGAACCAATTACTGAACCTTCGCAAAGTTGTTGATACGGCGAGTGTTTTTCCATAAAAACCTTGTTCACGTTCAAGATACATCAATTCCAGCCAAACGCTGTCGGGAAAAAATTTTTTGAGATTGTCAAGGCTGAAGTCCATAATCCAAATCGGGCCGCCGTACTGTGAACTTCCCCAAGTGGAGGTGGTCACGATTTTGTGAAACATTTCCCATAATTCTGCGTATTCATTGTGTACGCTGAATTCATGGCTTTTCAAATAATTTTTTAATTCCAAGACATCTTTGTCTTGATTGCATGTTTTGTTCATAATACTTTTTTTTAAAAATACATAAATAATTTCTAATCGGAAGTGCTTATACATTGTATCGCATTTTTTTGCAAGATTTTTTATGACAATGGAGTAACAAAAAAGGCCGCCTTATTGAAAGGCAGCCTTTTAGGTTTTTCTTAAGCAACTTTTCCGTGGCAATGTTTATACTTCAGACCACTGCCGCACGGACAAGGATCGTTGCGCGAAACTTTGCCCCAAGTGTTCGGATCTTTGGGGTCAATAGTTGCCGATTTGTTATATTGGAATGGAACACGTTTTTCTTCTTGTGCCGCCGGCTCTTGTTCTCCTCCACCAATCAGGCTGTGCGGAGTTTCGTGAACTTCGCGCATGTTGGTGGTGTTTTGGCGTAACTGCAAATTGCCGTCGCCTTGAGGCTGAATTTGAATTCGGCAATTCATAAAGGTTACGCGCTCACGCAAAGTATCCAACATATCAGAGAACATATTGAAAGCCTCTTTTTTGTATTCATTAAGCGGGTTTTTCTGCCCGTATGCACGCAGAACAATGGTGTAGCGCATATAATCAAGGCTGGCGATATGCTCTTTCCACAACTGGTCAAGCACTTGGAGCAAAATATTTTTTTCAACCAAGTGAATGATATTTTCCGGAATGTTGGCATTTTTTTCTTTGAGCAGATTATCAACCATTTCCATAATGTGCGTAAACATAGTGTCGGCATCGGCTTCCGGCTCTTTTGCCCAATCTTCAAAAGGCAACAAAAATCCGGTGATGCGGGCGATTTCCTGTTGTAATTCCGATAATTTCCACTCGCTCGGTGCTGTCCCGGGCTGGATATGGGCTGCGACAATGTCGCTCAAATATTCTTCTCTCATATCGTGGATTGTATCGCTGACGTCATCGGCAAGCATTAACTCGCGGCGTTGCTCATAGATAACTTTGCGCTGGTCGTTCATTACGTTGTCGTATTTGAGCAAGTTTTTACGAATGTCAAAGTTGCGCTCCTCAACTTTTTGCTGAGCCTTTTCCAGAGCCTTGTTAATCAGCGGGTGGACAAGCGGTTCGCCTTTTGGCATGCCAAGTCTTTCGAGGATGGCGGACATTCTTTCGGAGCCGAAAATGCGCATCAAATCATCTTCCATAGAGAGGAAGAATTTTGAGGTTCCGGGGTCGCCCTGACGGCCGGAACGTCCGCGCAATTGGTTATCGATACGGCGGCTTTCGTGGCGCTCGGTGCCCAAAATAAACAAACCGCCGGCTGAGATAACTTTTTCTTTATCGGCTTCGATTTCTTTTTGCAATTTTGCTTTTAACTCAGCTATTTGTTCTGGTGTTTCGTCACCTTTTAGCATATTTTTCAAACGCATATCCAAGTTGCCGCCGAGTTGAATATCGGTTCCACGGCCGGCCATGTTGGTGGCAATCGTGATGGCTCCGGAAACACCGGCTTGGGCGGCAATCGCTGC
>JAGCXO010000037.1 GCA_017961285.1 Alphaproteobacteria bacterium
ATAATAAAATGGGAAAAACAGGCAACAGTTCAACAGGGGAAATATCCGCCGAAAACAAAAAAATCGCTAAAATACAAGCAGAACATGCAAAAATCTATATAAAAAGATATCGTAACAGATAATCTTTATTCATAAAAAAGGCCCCGCTATTACTGCGAGGCCTTTTTTCTCTCTATTCAAACATCAATCAGATAGACCAAGTTGACGATATTTAATTCTAATATCATACTGTTTACCATAACTATCTATCAGTTGCTCAACTGACTGTCTCATAGCATCAATAGTCAATCTCCTGTTCAGAACATCCAAGTCTTGCTCCGTCAGTTTACGTCCCGAAGCATCTCCGGCAGCAACAGCGATTACAGTTTTTCCGTTCAAAGCAACCTGTTTTGCTGTATTGAGATTTTCATTAAACAAATCAACCATCTGTGCTTGATTAAGTCCTGCAAAACTCTGTGATCTGGTGAGCGGAGCCGTTGTTTTAATATTAAGATTATAACGAGCCGCAATTTCCTCAATACTATCACCATTATCAATATCGTTCATAACATCATTGACAATTTCTTGAGCAATTGCCGATTTTTCACTCTCAGCCCACAATTTCTCAATTTGCGGAGCAGCATCTTTCATATCTAAAGGATGAGCCTCATTAACCTCATCAACTCTGACAAAAACAAACCCCTTATCAGTTTCTTCTGCCTGACTAATTTCGCCCGTATTATAAGAAAAAGCAGTTTCTGTATAAGGAGAAGAAGTTTCATCAGTCAAATTCATAACTGTCTTCAGTTTCTTTCCTGTTTCTTTTGCCAAATCTTCCAAAGTTGCACCGGCTCCAATCTTATCATCAAGCATTTTAACAATACTATAAGCATCTTCATAAGCTTTTTCCGTTTTCAAAGCATCTTCAATCTGCCTATAAGCAACACTGTCATCAACCTTAGAAGCGGCTTTAATATCATTAACCTTAACAACGTGCCATCCCGAACCCGATTGAATAGGGCCTAAAACATCTCCTTTTTTAGCCGCAAATATATTCTGAGAAAGCTCCTCAATCAACATATCTTTAGAAACAAAACCTAAAGAAGTATCTTCTCTGTTTTGTTTGGCCAAAGTTGCAGCCGCCGCATAAAAATCTTCACCGTCTTCAACTTCTTTTACAGCAACTTGAGCATCTTTCTCATTATCAAATACCATCTGCAAAACTTCACGAGTCTCTGGCTCAACAAAGCGATCTATATTATTTTTATAAAACTCCTCAATTTCGCTTTTATCGACTGAAATATTTTTAGCAATATCGTCAAAGCCCAATTCCAAAACAGTAATATTTCTACTTTCCGGCACCATAAAATCGGCACTAAAGTCATTATAAAACTGTTCCATTTCCTCGCTTGTCATTTTGCGATCAACAGCAATATTTTTCGGATCGACTTCTATATACTTAAAAATCTTGCGCTGGCTTTCAGCTTTTGCGTTCAAATCTGCCAAAACATCTGCAACCTTAATATGTCCGACCGGATTATCAACCAAGAAACTTCTGATAATATCTGTCTTCAAGGCATCTATATATCTATATTCCGTCCAACCGGAAAGCGACAAAAAGTTATGGAAGCGGGCAGGGTTAAACCTTCCGTCTTCGTCACGAAACTGCGGTTGCGTAAAAATTACATTACGCACCAGGTCATCACTTACAAAAACCTTATTATCTTTAGCTATTTCCTTAATAATCATGTTACTCAAATTTTTCTGCAGCAATTCCTGCGCAATCATACTGCGCATTTGGTCAGAAATTTCCATATTCTCGCCAAAAATCTTACGCGCCATTCTGATTTGCTCATCCATTTGAGCATTAAACTCTGCCATTGAGATTTTTTGATCATTAACTTTTATAACAGCCGGATTAGAAGCCGCACGGCTCAAATATCCCGAAACACCGAACAAAGACATAAAACTCAATGCCGTAATTCCGAAAATAAGTTTTGCCAGCCATGTATCCTGAGCTTTGCGTAATTTAGTAATCATTTTTCATTTCCTCAAAATTTTACAACTAAGGTGTAATATAATAACTTTATATTCCTTATGCAAATATAAAATATTGGTGTTGAAAAGTTTTTTATGCTGGAAAAAAGTTTTTTTATATGATAAAGAGGAAGGCAATAACTAAAATTAAGGATATAATAATGGCACGAAAAACAATGATAGCCGGCAATTGGAAAATGAATTGCCTGCAAAAAGACGGGGTTGATTTAGCTAAAAACATCGCCCTGAAAGTTAAAAATAATAAATATAATTGTGAATTTCTCGTCTGTCCGCCATATACATTGTTATATAGCGTAAAAAAAGCGCTTCGCGGCACCAAAATTGCCCTCGGCGCTCAGGATTCTCACCAATCAGACAAAGGAGCTCATACTGGTGATATCAGTCCGCAAATGTTAAAAGACATCGGTTGTGAATATACAATTCTCGGCCACTCCGAACGCAGAACAGATCACCACGAAAATAATGCTCTTGTTGCAAAAAAAGCACAAGCTGCTTATGCAAATGGCCTAAAAACCATTATTTGCGTTGGTGAAACAGCAAAACAAAGAGAAGATGGTGAAACACTTGCAATTTGTGCCAAACAAGTTCGCGGCTCCTTGCCAAAAGAATCCAATGCAACCAACACGGTCATCGCTTATGAACCAGTTTGGGCAATCGGCACCGGCAAAACTCCTACCGCCAAAGATGTCGAGGATGTTCATGCCGCAATTCGCCAAGTTGTTGCAAAAAAATTCGGAGCCAAAACGGCAAACAATATGCGTATATTATATGGCGGATCAGTAAAACCATCCAATGCTAAAGAATTTTTATCTCTGCCCGACGTTGATGGAGCCCTAATCGGTGGCGCGAGTCTTAAAGCAGATGATTTTCTGGCTATTGCTAAATCAGTTTGTTAAAAGGAAGGAAAAAATATGAGTACATTTTTATTAGTTTTACATTTGTTAGTTGCTATTTTCTTGGTAGCTCTCATCTTATTGCAAAGATCATCCGGCGGAGCTCTTGATGGTTTGGGCGGTGGCAACAGTGCCTCCAGTTTCTTAACCGCTCGCGGGACCGGCAACTTTTTAACCAAAGCCACGGCAACACTGGCAACCTTGTTTTTTATAACCAGTATTGCACTATCCTTATATTATAAAGGACATACCGGCAATGTAGTTGCAAAATCTATCTTAGAACAAGCGCCTGTTGAACAAAATGTTCCGGCAATACCGGCAGTCCCAACAGCAGAGCAATAAAAAAATGACAAACTTATAAGCACATAAGACACCTTTCAAACCAACAGGTGTCTTTGGCGCTTTTATAGAGGGGAAGGGATCATGACAGATAAAACAAAATTTATTTTCATAACCGGAGGCGTTGTTTCTTCTTTAGGAAAAGGTCTTGCCTCAGCCTCATTAGCGGCACTTCTGCAGGCTCGAGGTTACAAGGTAAGATTGCGCAAGCTTGATCCTTATCTCAACGTTGATCCCGGCACAATGAATCCCTGCCAACACGGCGAAGTCTATGTTACCGACGACGGAACAGAGGCAGACCTTGACCTCGGGCACTATGAACGCTTTACCGGAATTTCCGAAACCAAATATGACAGTGTTACCAGCGGAAAAATCTACCAAAGTGTTTTGGACAAAGAACGCCACGGAGACTACCTTGGCGCCACCATTCAGGTAATTCCGCACGTTACCAACGAAATCAAAAGTTTTATATTAAACAACATCACTGATGAAGATTTCATTTTGTGTGAAATAGGTGGCACCGTAGGCGATATTGAAGGACAGCCGTATCTCGAATCCATAAGACAACTTGCTTATGAGCTCGGACGTGAGCGCACAATGTTTGTCCACTTAACACTGTTGCCTTATATTCCCACGGCCGGCGAGTTAAAAACCAAACCGACACAGCACTCTGTCAAACAGTTGCAAGAATACGGAATCCAGCCGGACATACTGCTTTGCCGTTCACAAATGGAAATTCCCCAAAATGAAAAACGCAAAATAGCCCAATTTTGTAACGTAAAAGAAGAATGTGTTATAGCTGCTCTCGATGCAAAATCGATATATCATGTTCCGCTCGCTTATTCTTCTGAAGGACTTGATTTTCAAGTATGCAAATATTTCCACTTAAACACAGAACAACAACCTGACTTGCAAAAATGGCAAAACATATCCGAAGTAATAACCCATCCCGAAGGTGAGGTTAATATTGCAGTAGTTGGCAAATATCAGTTGCAAGAAGCCTACAAATCCCTTGCCGAAGCACTAACTCACGGTGGCATAGCTAACAAATTCAAAGTAAAAATAAAATGGATAGATGCCGAAGATGTAGAAAAACAAGGTGCAAATACTCTTCTAAATGATGTCAGCGGCATCTTGGTTCCCGGAGGGTTTGGTGCCCGCGGAACCGAAGGTAAAATCGCCGCAGCCAAATATGCCAGAGAAAATCATATTCCATATCTTGGTATTTGTTTTGGTATGCAAATGGCCGTAATCGAAACCATGCGTAACCTCGTTGGTATTAAAAACGCCAACAGCAGTGAAATTTCAGACGATTGCGAAGCCGTAGTAGGTTTAATGACCGAGTGGGATAAAGACGGAGCCAAACAAATACGTCATGCGGACGGTGATTTAGGTGGCACAATGCGACTCGGGGCATATCCGACCATTTTACAAGAGGGCTCAAAAATATCACAAATATATAAAACTACAAATATTTCCGAAAGACACCGTCACCGTTATGAAGTTAATATAAATTATGAAAGGGCTTTACAACTTGCAGGAATGATAATTTCCGGCAAATCACCTGACGGTAAACTTCCGGAAATAGTAGAACGCGTTGACCATCCGTGGTTCATAGGTGTTCAATTTCACCCCGAACTAAAATCAAAACCTTTTGAACCGCACCCGCTTTTTGTATCTTTTGTAAAAGCGGCAATTGATAACAGTAGACTAATCTAGACTAACCTAGGAGAACAAATGAAAATCTTAAAACTATTTATTATAACAACAATTTTTATCTTATTATCAAACAATGTGCAAGCATTCAGCTTAGGACAATGGTTTAGCAACCTGAAAGAAAATATCATTCATGCATTCAAGTGTGGCAATACAGATGCATATGTCCCTGTTCGCACCTGGCATAACCGTCTTTTTTATGATAAAGAAAAAATTAAAAAATATAATGAAGAGCCATGGGGTTTCGGTATTGGCAGAAGTTTTACTGACGGCAGAGAATGGCACGGAATCTACGCCATGGCATTTAAGGACTCAAACTTTTATACAGAAACTTTTATCGGATATGGTTATCAGTATAATTGGAGCCTTTTTGATAGCGATCATTGGAAAATCGGCGCCGGCTATACCCTGGGTTTAACACAACGTCATGAATATTCTTATGTCCCAATTCCTGTGCCGCTCCCGGTAGGTAGCATTTCATACAAAAACCTTTCTCTGCAAGCGGCATATGTCCCCGGAGTAAAAAATAACGGCAACGTATTATTTGCTTGGTTAAGAATCAGCTTTTAACCCTTAGAAAAAAGGAGAAGAAAATGGAACAAAAAACTATTAAAATCGGCAACTTTAGCATCGGCAACCAACTGCCCATAGCCATCATCGCCGGTCCTTGCCAAATTGAGAGCAGGGCCCACGCCATAGATATTGCCGGCAAAATGGTTGAAATTACTAAAGAGCTCGGAGTTAATTATATCTTCAAAGCTTCATTTGATAAAGCCAACCGCACATCCATCCATTCTCCGCGTGGTGTCGGGCTTGAAGAAGGTATGAAAACATTTGAAGAAATTAAAAAACTCTATAATTGCCCGATTGTTACTGATATTCACGAATGTGCACAATGCGCTGTTGTTGCCGAATATGTTGATATGCTACAAATTCCGGCCTTTTTGTGCCGTCAGACCGATTTGGTTGTTGCCGCTGCAAAAACCGGCAAAGTTATCAACATCAAAAAAGGACAATTTTTGGCTCCATGGGATGTCAAACACTTGGTAATGAAAGCCGTAGATTCCGGCAATGACAAAGTTTGCTTGACCGAAAGAGGTACCTCGTTTGGTTACAACACCCTCATAACCGATATGCGTGCATTTCCGCAAATGGCCGCAGACACCGGCTGTCCGATAATTTTCGATGCTACTCACTCAGTTCAGCAACCCGGAGGCTTGGGCGGATGTAGTGGCGGCAATCGTGAAATGGCTCCTGTTTTGGCGAGAGCCGCAGTTGCCGTAGGTGTAGCCGCCGTATTTATGGAAACACACGAGAATCCTGATAAAGCTCTTTCCGATGGCCCCAACAGCCTGTATCTCAAAGATATGAAACGCATAATTTCCGAGCTTATGGCTTTTGATCACTTGCGCAAAACCATAATAAAATAAAATGCAGTTCAAAGACGAAGGATACATAATAAACCTACGAAAATACGGCGAAAGATCCGCCATTATAACGGTCATCACCAAAAACCACGGTCTTTTACGCGGTTTTGTCCGCAGTGCCTTGAGCAAAAAAAACTTAGGCATCTACCAACTTGGCAACCATATTGCCATTGACAGCTACGCCCGAGTAGAAGAAAATATGCCTTCATTCAAAATTGAGCTGATTACCCCTAACGCTATCAACTTTATGCAAGACCCACAAAAATTAGCAGCACTTTCCGGCTTGTGTTCACTTTGCACTTCCTGCCTGCCCGAAAACGAGAATATAGAACGCTTTTACTATTACATAGACAGTTTTATATCGCTGATCGACCAACAAAACTGGCTTGCTCACTATGCTTTTTTTGAATTTTATTTGCTCGAATATTTGGGAATAGGGCTTGATTTAAGCCATTGCGCCGCCACCGGCAGCACCGAAAACTTGGCGTATATTTCTCCCAAAAGCGGCAAAGCAGTGTGTCAAAGTTCGGGAGCCCCATACAAAAACAAACTTTTTGCATATCCGCATTTTATTGTGGATAAAAATTATACTCCGACCAAACCGGAAGTGGCTGATTTATTGAAGATGACAGATTTTTTCCTAAATAAAAATTTTTTTCAAATCCACGGCTTGAAATTTCCTCAAAACCGTGCTACGTTACTGCAAAACCTTGGTTTATATGAGGAATAATGCCTGCAATAGAACAAAAAATAAAAGATGTCCAACTATCGGAAGAGCTTAGCAAAAGATACCTTTCTTATGCTATGTCAACCATAGTTTCACGTTCTTTGCCCGATGTGCGCGACGGCCTAAAACCCGTGCATCGTCGTCTCATGTATGCAATGCGCCAACTTCATCTTGACCCCAAATCAGGTTTCAAGAAATGCGCACGCGTTGTCGGCGACGTAATTGGTAAATATCACCCCCACGGTGATAGTGCCGTATATGGAGCAATGGCTCGTCTTGCCCAAGATTTTTCAGTGCGATATCCGCTTGTTGACGGGCAGGGCAACTTTGGCAATATTGACGGTGACGGACCCGCCGCCATGCGTTATACCGAAGCCCGCCTTACCGAGTTCGCCATCGCTTTGATGGATGGACTAAATGAAGATACCGTAGATTTTATGGATACCTATGACGGCGAAGATAGTGAACCTTTGGTAATGCCGGCCGCTGTTCCCAATCTTTTATGTAACGGTTCATCAGGCATTGCGGTTGGCATGGCAACAAACATTCCTCCCCACAACTTGAGCGAAGTATGCGATGCTCTTTTATATCTGATAGAAAATCCCGAATGCGAAGCAGAGCCTTTAGTAAAACGCCTCAAAGGACCTGATTTTCCGACCGGCGGCATTATTATCGATAAATTTCAAAATATTTTAGATGCCTACACAAACGGTAAAGGTGTATTTAGAATTCGCGCCAAGTGGCAAACAGAGGACCTTGGGCACGGACTTTACCAAATTATCATTACCGAAATTCCTTATATGATGCAAAAAGCCAAACTGGTTGAAAAAATAGCCGAACTCCTTATCAACAAAAAAATTCCGCTATTAAATGATATTCGTGATGAGTCCGCACAAGATATCCGCATAGTTTTAGAGCCCAAAAGCCGCACGGTTGATGCCAATTTATTGATGGAACATCTGTTCAAACAAACTGAGTTGGAAAGCCGTTTCAATATGAATATGAATGTCCTCGATTCAGATGGCGTTCCTCGTGTAATGTCGATAAAAGAAGTTTTAAGTGAATATTTAAGACATCGTCATAACGTATTGATAAGACGAGCAAATTTCCGTCTTGAGAAAATAAATTATCGTCTTGAGATCCTCTCCGGCTATTTGGTTGCCTACCTCAACCTGGACCGCGTTATCGCCATAATTCGTGAAGAAGATGATGCCAAATCAGCCTTAATGAAAGAGTTCAACCTAACCGACAACCAGACCGAAGCCATCTTAAATATGAAATTGCGTTCTTTGCGCAAACTGGAAGAAAGCCAAATTAAAGAGGAATTTGAAGAACTTAGCGGCGAAAAGTCAGAATTGGAAGATTTACTTAACACCCCCAAAAAGCAGTGGGCATTTTTAGCAGATGAAATCAAGCAAATCAAAGAAAAATTCGGCAAAAAAACTGCTCTTGGCCGCCGTCGGACTGAGTTTTCCGAAGTTGACGACAACCTATATGTTCCAATAGAAGTCCTCATTGAAAAAGAACCCATCACCATCATCTTGTCAGAAAAAGGATGGATTAGAGGCCTCAAAGGTCATGTTGATATCACAACCGATTTCAAATTCAAAGAAGACGATTCGCTTGCCTTTGCAATTCACGCACAAACGACCGACAAAATTGTTCTGTTGGATACTTCCGGCAAGTTCTTTAACATTTCCGCCAACGACATTCCGCCAGGACGCGGCTTTGGTCAGCCTCTGCGTTTGATGATAGACATATCAAACAACGATACCGTTGCCGCAATGTTCGTTTTTGAGCCGCAGACAAAATATTTACTTGCCTCAAACACCGGCAGAGGTTTCATTGTCGATGAAAACCACATCCTGGCTCAAACCCGCAGCGGCAGAAAGATTATGAATGTCAGCGCCGAAGAAAAAACCACTTTCTGTGTCAAAGTAAACGGCGATATGACTGCCATCGTCGGAGAAAATCGCAAACTTCTCATTTTCAAAACCGAAGAAATTCCAACCATGGCGCGCGGACATGGTGTTGCCTTGCAAAAATATAAGGACGGCGGAATGTCGGATGTTCAGTTCTTCAATGCAACAGACGGCTTCAGTTTCAGCCGTTCCGGCGGAGTAGGGGTGGAAACAAACTTAATGACCTGGTTAGGACATCGCGGACAGGTTGGCAAATTAGTTCCGTTTGGTTTCCCTAAAAACAACAAATTTTTTAATTAGCGAGGTTTGAAAGTGACAACTTTTGATTACAAAAGCTATGGCAACAATATCAATCCGCAAAATTTGGTGATATTTTTGCATGGCTACAAAAGCTCAATGGAAGATATTTCACCGGAGGCAGCTTTGCTGTCTTCTATTTCACCGCAAACACTTGTTATAACTCCGCAGTCCCCAAAAGTTCATCCAAGAAACCAAATGCGTTATTGGTATGATATTTCCGAGTTTGACACCGAGCACAAACGCCACAACCCTCAAACACCGCTCTCTGAAATTGTTCAAATATACAATGCCGCCGGAGAACAGTTGGCACAAGAAGCAAACAGAATCAACCGTTTTATCTATGAAATACAGCAACAATATCATGTCGCTGATCAAAAAACATTTATTGTCGGCTTTTCACAAGGAGCAATGCTCGCTTTGTATACTGCTTTGAGCCGCGACAACAAACTTGGCGGCTGCTTTGTTATTTCCGGACTTGTTGCCGGCAAAGACAAGCTTGAGCAAGATATAAACTCATATCCGGAAATATACCTGTTTCATGGACTTAAAGATGATGTTGTTTTACCAAAAACCATAGATTTTTCAGCCGATTGGCTCAAAAAACACAACATTGACTTCAAGCTGGAAACTTTTGAAAATTTAGACCATAAAATCGACAATCAAGAATTGGCAAAAATCGCCGAAATCATCAACGAATAACAAAAAAAAAGGAGGCTCTCTTGCGAGAGACCTCCTTAAATTTAGATATCAAAGTTCAAGATATCAAAGGTATTGAGGCTGATGACTTTAGCATCAGTCTCAGTATATGATACCTTGACTTTTTGACCTTCTTTTGCCCATTTCAACTCGGCAAAGGCTTCGGTAGTTCCTGTAAACTCCTTACCTTTTACCTCATTGAAAAGCAGGTAGTATGTGCCGTTCTCCAAAGTGATGGCACGGATTGTCATCTCCCTCAACTCTTCTTTAATCTCATCGCCGTCCGTAATAGTAAACTGGTTACCATTCTGAACAACTTTGAGATACTCTTGCAGAGCTTTTTGCGGAGTGCTGGCAGCCGCGAAGAGTAACTCGCTTTTGAGCGACACAAAAGCATAGCCCGCGTTCTTCACACCGTCACCGGTAACCGTCATATAATATGTCGGAATACCGTGGACATTGTACAGAACAGGATCGTTAGCCTTAAAGTCGCTCATACGCACCCATTCTGACTGCGCCTCTATCACATCCTTAGCTGCTTGTTCGTTTATACCCGCAACGGAGTACAATTTGCACTCTTTGGTTCGGGTGTCGATGAGCATAAATCCCGACGAGGATTTATCGGCACCTGAACTCTGGATTCCAGAGTACCAATAAGAGCGCCCCTCGGAATAAACGAGTGACATCCCCGGAGTTGCCTCGCGAACCCCATTTTGGGCAAACACAGAATTTGCCCAACCCGACTGATATTGCCCCCAATCGTTAATCTGATCGATTAAGAACTCATCCGGTTGGATTCTGTCTACCCATTCAGGAGCCTCATCGGTACGATACTTCTTCATCTCACCCGTCTGCATATCAACGACAAGACATCCGATAGCATCTTCGCCACTGAATCCAATGGTTTTCTCAAAGATTGTAACAACCCAGAACGGATTACCATTATCGTCGAGTTCCATAGAATATTCAGTTAGACCGTAACCGGCATAACCATTGCTACGAATATGGCGCTCCAGTTCATCACCGAAACAACCACTGGGAAGATATCTCAGTCTCAGCTTTTTACCATTTACCTCAGTCACAAAGAAAATGCGGCTAGGGTCATGGGCAGAAACAATACAGTAACCATCTGTTACTTTATTATTTTTCCACTTAAAAAAGCCACGATGCTCCAACGGAGAAACCCAAACTTTTTCGTTATCAAAAGTCAGAGTTTTTTCCTCGCCCTCAGCAGTTTTAACATTAAATGAACCATTGAGGTTAATCATATCCGCATCGAGAAATTCGGCGCGGCTCCCCAAAGACGGCATATTCTCAATGCGCTTGGAAGATAAATCTAACGCGTATTCTTGCTTTACGGATATCATCTTTTCCACAGGAATTGGATGCACCGTATTTGCAAATGTTGAATCAGCCACATCGGTAGGCTGGAGGAGTTTTTGGTACTGCTGCGAGTGAAACATTTCAGCTGTGGTGAAAATTCTCACCATGCAAAGTACAAAACAAAGAATCAAGGGAATTGCATTATATAAATGCCTTTTCTCCCATCCATCGCTATACCAAATTTCAAAGAGAAATCCGATAAGCGCGGCAGATGCAATTTCCACCCACACTCCGTCGAAGTGCCAGAATTTTAGGGTAGGAAGAGCCCAAAAGTTAATCACTCCGAATAGAAGTGCAACAACTAAGCCAACCCAAATGGCTGACTTAGATTCTTTGTTAAACGCAGACAAACCTGCAATCACTCCCAAGACGAGGGAGAACAAAACATAACTTAACATAACTAAAATTTTTGGTGATTAAAAAATGAATTAATTGTTATCTATATAAAAAAGGTAAGCATTATAAAGAAAAACAATATAATCAGATTTAGTTTCACCAAAAATCCGACTTTGAAATTCATTCATAAAAATACCTACCTAATAATTATCTACATTGTCCAATATATCATATTTTGTATATTTTGTCAATTTTTTCTACAAAAAAGTTTTAAAACAAAAAAAGAGGGGCGACTTTTCAGTCACCACCTCTTTCATTAATCTGCCATGTAACAGTCTTCAGGCAGATATGTTTTTTGTGGTCCGGGTGTTGTGGACCTTATTTGCAATCCGTTGGCATATACCCTGCCATCACGGACCGAAATCTTAATGGTCCATGATGATGGACCATACACCTTGTCCACTTGGGAATACCAATTCCCAGCCCATGCCTCAAGGGCTCTGACCAGGAATCTATTTCCCTGCATCCCTGGGCAGTTACGATGCCCAGAAAATACTTCTCCTCCATGGGAGAGAATCTCCAAGGCCTCTTCCTTTGACCATGGGCCTTGGCATATTTTGCCATTTTGCCATACGGCAAAACCTGCCGAGTAAAAACCACGAGCATGATGGAATTTTTTAACACCCTTCACAACTCTGTTGCTGTTTTGATTCTTCTTCATAATCTAAATTTTTTTTAAACTTAAAAAACAGCGGAATTTACAACTTTGAGATTTTGTTCCTTATGCTTTTGATAAATTTTCGGTTGTGTTTTTAATTGCCTCAGTTGCCTTGCAATGAGGTGGACGATTTAGCAACATGTCCAACGATATTAAAATCGCCGTAAGGTTAATTCCTCACTCTACAACTTACTCTCTTTATCTTCTGCATATATCGCAAAAAATCAGTCATACATTCTTTTGTTTTTCAAGCCTCAACGATAAAGTAGCATAAGGTTTCGTCGTTGAGATTAAACATAATACCGCCAAAATCCGAAGATTCTGTATGCTCGCGGGGCTAATCCTTGTTTTAATGGAAAAAAGTTTAAGATGCCACCCTTAAACTACATAAAACATATAGCCCGCGAAAGCGGTAAGAGATACAATAATATACTCTTTCTAATATGTTTAGAGTTTCAATATATCACATTTTTACGAGTCGCACAAGATATTTTTGTCAATTTCTTCTAAAAATTTTATCTTTATTTCTCAAAAACAACGATTATATCGAACAAAAAGGAGAAAACATGCACCACAAACACAAAATTAAACCTTGTCACAAAACCAAGCGTTTACAAACAATCTGGAAATTTTTAACCAGCGATAGTATGGCTTTTTTAATGGGGATTGTCGCCATAATTATCGGCTATTACCAATTTTATATCTCTCGCCCGATTTTAGAATATAGCACCTCAACTGACAAAATTATCTCCACCCCTTCAAGCGGCGGTATGAAACTGCATATCAACGGGGCAGAGTATCAAGACATTTATAAAAGTCTTATCACTTTGACCAACTCCGGCGAAGAAGCGTTGTCCGGCTCTGATGTTTCTCCGATAGGGCACGACCCGATACGCATTCCCATACCACCGCGAGTAAAAATTTTGAGTTACAACATAGATTCCGAAAATACATCTCCGGAGATTGATGCCCAATTAAAAAAAATTGGCAACGATATCATAATCACTTTTTCTTTTCTCAATCCCAAAAACAGCATTGGCATCAACTTGTTTACCGAACACGATTATGATCAATATAAAATTATTGGTTCCGCCGTCGGCGTAAACAAAATTTTACCCGCTCTCAGCGGGCAAAAATACAAAAAAATTATCGCATTGAACTTTCTTGTCTTATTACTCTGCGGCATTATTGGAATTTTTATCTTTCGCAGCCGCCGTCGCCGTATACCACGCATTTAACTCACTTGGTAAACGTTGCGGACGCTTGTTTTTGAGCGAGATATAAGCAACTTTTATTTTCAAGGCGACCAAAAGCTTATCTTCTCTGAAAATATTTTGCTTTACTACCAAAGATACTGCACTAATTTGCTCAATTTCCGAAACAACCGTCAGCAAATCATCCAACACTGCCGGAGATTTATAATCTGCTTCACAATGACAAACCACAAATGCACAAGGATTTTCTCCGCTCAAATTCTTATTTTGCCCGACACCCAAAGCCCTGACAAACTCGGTTCTGGCTCGCTCGGCAAACTTTAGATAATTGGCATAATATACCACACCGCCGGCATCTGTATCTTCATAATACACTCTGACCGGAAAATAAAACTTATTTTTATCAAAAAAACTTTCTGTCATAATTTTTCTCAATCAAACAAATCATCTTGTTCGCAAAATTGTTTAACATTTTTTCTCAACTTCGGAATCCCCAAATATTCACACCCCATATCAGAAATTATACGTCCGCGAGGTGTTCTCTGCAAAAAACCGAGTTTCAGCAAAAACGGCTCAATAACTTCTTCTATTGTATCACGCTCCTCCGAAAGTGCAGCCGCCAAAGTATCGGCACCGACAGGACCACCGCCGTAGTTCTGTGCAATACAAGTCAGATAGCGCTTATCAAAGGCATCCAAACCGAATTTATCAACATTCAAACGGCGCAAAGCCATATCTGCCATTTCAGCACTTATTGCTCCATCGATTGTCAATGCTCCAAAATCTCTTACTCGTCGCAACAGTCTTCCGGCCACACGCGGAGTTCCTCTTGAGCGGCAGGCAATTTCCCGCGCACCTTCGGGACTTAATTTAACATTGAGCAATTTTGCTCCGCGAATAACAATCTTTTCCAAATCTTCCGGCGAATAAAAATCCAATCGCAACGGAATACCGAAACGCTCACGCAAAGGAGTAGAGAGCAAACCCGACCTTGTGGTCGCACCCACAAGAGTAAAAGGTTGCAAATCAATTTTTACCGAACGTGCTGACGGACCTTCACCGATAATCAAATCCAATTGAAAATCTTCCATAGCAGAATATAAAACTTCTTCAATTGCCGGATTTAAGCGATGTATTTCATCAATAAACAAAACATCATTGGCTTCCAAATTGGTTAAAATCGCCGCCAAATCACCGGATTTCGAAATCATCGGCGCCGAAGTAGCCTTAAAATTAACTCCCAATTCTTTTGCCACAATCGAGGCGAGGGTAGTTTTGCCCAATCCAGGAGGTCCAAACAGCAAAACATGGTCCAAAGCCTCTTTACGCATTTTTGCCGCTTCTATAAAAACTTTCAAATTTTCACAAACCTGTTTTTGCCCCACAAAATCGGACAACGAAGTAGGGCGCAGATTAACCGGTGCATTTACAACAGCCTCATCTTCCGGCAACTCTCTCGGCGTAACAATTCTTTCTTCCATCTATCAGTTCTCCTTGCTTGCAAATTCTTTCAACGCCGCCTTAATCAAAGCCGAAACATCTTTTATAGTTCCATCTGCAGCCGCTTTATTTACGGCTTGATAAGCCTCAATCCTTTGATATCCCAAATTAACCAACGCCGAAATAGCATCTTCAATCATTTTATTTTGTTTATTCTCTGTATCTGACTGCACATCTTGCGCTGAGCCATCTTCCTGTAGAACAGCCGCATAATCGGCCGAATCAGCACCAAAAGACAATCCGACCATTTTTCCTTTCAACTCAGTAACAATCCTCGCGGCCAACTTTGGTCCAACCCCGGCAGCTCTTGTAAAAGAGGCCTTATCTTGTGCAGCAATAGCTTGCGACAAGTTTGAAGGAGTTAATACCGACAAAATATTCAAACAAACCTTTGCCCCCACGCCTTGCACTTTGGTAAGTGTTATAAACCATTCTTTTTCCAACGCCGATGCAAAACCATACAAACTTATGCTATCCTCTCTTACCACTGTTTCAATATACAAAACAGTCTCATAGCCCTTAACAAGTTTAACCATGGTTTTTGCCGAAACAAAAACCAAATAGCCGACACCGTTTACATCAACTATAACCCAATCTTCACCAAAACTATCAACAATTCCGCGTAATTTTGCTATCATCTTTTTTCCTCAATATTTTTTGTTTCAGGCTACCCGATTTTTATACAATCATCAAGCACAATTTGCAATCTATCCATCTTTTAAAATTTTGTGATTAGTCAATTTTTTTTGCTTTAAAATCTGAGTTCATTTGCTAAACTTGAACTCAAAATAAAACAGCAAAAGAAGGAAACACATGAACTATTTTGAACATAAAGAACCTGTTTTTGATCACAATGACAATACCTCTGAAGAAATTGAGGTTTCACCGGCTGCAATTATTAGCAACCAACCTCAAAAGACAAGAAAAAAGAAAAAAAGACTTGGACCTTTGGCTTCATATTGGTTAAACCTAATCTTTTTATTTCTTATCGGCTTTTCTCTCCTTGGTATAGATTTTATGCTCTACAACTCTACCGGAAGTGAAAATATCTTCAGTTCTTTCCCGATTTTGCGCACCGAAATTATAATTTCTCTTGTTACAATAGCCGTCTTATGCGGAATAATATATTTTTGTCTTTCCGGATTCACCATTTTATTGTGTATCTTAACCAGCGGAATTGCTTATATATGCTTTTATGCATTTCTAAGCCAGTTTGCCGACTTCTCAACTCTCACTGCCGTCGGTTATTCCTCTGTATATATCGCAGGTGTCGCCGCATTATTAGTCTTTTCCCTCCTGTTTTTCAGCAACACCAAATTTCGCATCCTTCTAAGCTTTATAACTTTGGCAATTTTCTGTGCAGTAACATACAAATGCAATCGTAACTTGCCGGAATTTTCTGTTGAAAATTATCAAACTGCAACGGCGGAAACACAAAACAAACAAAAAATCATCAATATTATGATACCAAACCTGCCTTCATACGCAGTCTTAAGTAAATTAGAAGATCAAAACACCAACAAATTTTATCGCGATCAGTTAGTCTCCATAATGATGGGCTTCTACGCAAAGTATAACTTCAAATTATATACCAACTCTTTCACAAAATCAGGCAATCCATATCTAAATGCCGCTGATAGTCTGAATATGACTTTGCCGGAGGATATATATGCAAACTTGCAAAACAAACTCATAAAAACAAACAGTTGGAACTTTGGACAACATAATAATTTCAATGTTTATCTGCAAAACTATAAATTACTCGATCTCTTAAAGAACGACGAATACAATATAAACGCATATCAGAGCAGCGGTATAAACCTTTGCCAACAAAATAATCTCAATGTTGTCAACCGATGTGTTACACAAAATACCTTTCCGTCTTTTAAGAGATATACAAAATCAATCAGCCCGCTTGAATATAGTGCTGTTTTGTTGCTAAATTGGCTTGAAAGCACAAAGTGGATGGAATGGTTGGCAAAACCAGTTTATCACAGTATCAACAGCATATTTTCTGCAGACAACATCCCGACAATAGGCTATAGCTACAAAAATATATCAGTCATCAATTCAATGCAAACCTTGAACAAATTGTTTGAAGATATATCACAAGATCAAGGTAACAACGCTTATTTTGTTTTGCTGAATCTCCCTTCCGAAATGTTTTTATTTGACGATATGTGCCAACTGAAAGATATGACATCTTGGCAAATAAAAAACAATCATCCATGGGCAAAACAAAACAACAACATGGAAAAACGCAGCGCCTATTTTCAACAAACTATGTGCTTATTTGGTAAATTAAGCCAGTTTATGCAAAATATTCAAAACATCGGAGCTCTCAACGACTCTGTTATCATCATTCAAGGACTTACCGGCATAGACGACTTGCCCGAAAACGAAACCATGCTTGAAAACTTCTTAAACAGCCAAATGAGTCCTTTGGCCATTTATACTCCGGAAAACAAATCATTTTCCATCAACAAAGCGATATGTTCATCTCCAAGCATCATCAACCAATTCTTTACCGAAGAAAAATGCGTTGATTTTAACGGCACAAATATTGCAAAAACCACTCGCAATAATATAATCAAATATCTTAGCCCGGTTACCTACAGCTCTGATAAAATTCAAAATTATTATCATGAATATATCGAATGGCTTCGCTCCTGGAACCAACAAAATTTTCAATCAACATTTTCTTCATCACAGCCTATATCTTCTGAGACAGAGCTGGAAATAATTCGTCCCAAAGCACAACTCATACCTTTGGAAGAAAAAACGATCACAGAACAAAAAGTAATGGAAAAAACCGTGAATTCGGCTCCGGAACCAGAAGTTGAATCCATTTCAACTGCCGCCCAAAAGACCCCGCTCATAGAAGAGGAAAACATTGATAAACAATAGGATAAAAGAAAAGTTTAAATCCAATAAAAGAGCCTATTGGGCAACAATAATCTTCGGCACTGTTATGATAATAAGTTTTTTGGCCGAGTTTATCGCCAACGACAAGCCATTATTGTTAAAATATAATAATAACTTTTACTTTCCCATTTTCAAAACCTATACCGACATAGACTTTGGCGGCGATTTTCCTACTCCTGCAGATTATCGTGATCAGTATATAGCCAATAACATCAAACAAAATGGCTGGATGATAATGCCGCTCATTCCATATTCATATAACACCGTAGATTTTTTTCTTTCTACCCCCACACCATCAGCCCCCAACAAAAACCATTGGTTGGGAACCGATGACGAAGGACGAGATATTTTAGCACGCATAATATATGGGATAAGGCTTTCAGTTATTTTTGCCTTCTTATTGACTGTTATATCATCAATTATCGGCATAATATGCGGCGCTGTTCAGGGATATTTCGGCGGCAAAACAGACATTATTATGCAACGATTTATCGAAATTTGGGATTCGTTACCGCAACTTTTCATATTGATAATTGTTGCCAGCCTTTTTGCGCCGACATTTTGGAGCCTGTTGATTATTTTGCTATTTTTCTCTTGGACATCACTAACCGGTATGGTCAGAGCAGAGTTTATGCGCACCCGCAATTTTGAATATGTAAAAGCGGCTCGCATACTTGGCATAAGCAATTGGCGCATAATCTACCGCCATATTCTACCCAATGCACTTGTTGCTTCCATAACTTTTATTCCTTTCCTCATTTCCGAAGCCATTGTCGCTTTGACTGCACTTGATTTTCTTGGGCTAGGACTTCCTCAGGAATATCCGTCATTGGGCGATTTGGTCCGTCAAGGAAAAGACAATTTACAAGCTCCTTGGATTGGGATTTCAATATTCATTGTTCTTTCTACATTATTGACTTTGCTCATTTTTATAGGCGAAGGCGTCCGTGATGCTCTTGACAGCAGAAAGGAGCAAACATGACCATTTTGCAAGCAGAAAATCTGCAAATTTTCGTAGAAAACAACCGCTCTGTTGTCAACAATATCAGTTTTAACCTCACTAAAGGAGAAATATTAGGTATTGTCGGTGAATCAGGCTCGGGAAAATCCTTGACAGCCTTATCTTTACTTGGTCTGAAAAAATGCGCAAAACATAGTTATATCAACATATTAGGCCACAAAATGAATAATGCGTCAGAAGAAGAATGGCGACAAATCAGAGGCAACAAAATAGGCTTTATTTTTCAAGAACCAATGTCTTCACTAAATCCGCTGCATAAAATAGGGCAGCAAATTGCCGAAAACATCACAATTCATCAAAACATTTCTAAAAAACAAGCCCTGAAAGAAGCTCTCAATTTGCTCAAACTCGTCGGCATACAAAATGCTGCAGAGCGCATAAATGCATATCCCTTCGAACTCTCTGGCGGACAGCGACAACGCGTAATGATTGCCATGGCCATTGCCAACAAACCCGATATTCTCATTGCCGACGAGCCGACAACCGCCCTCGACGTCACCGTTCAGGCACAAATTATAAACCTGTTACTCGATTTGCGACAAAAACTAAATATGGCAATAATTTTCATCAGTCACGACTTGTCTTTAATTAAAAAAATTGCCGATAATGTAATAGTGATGAAAGACGGAAATATTGTTGAATATGGAGATACAAATACAATCTTCAACCACCCCAAAAAAGAATATACTAAAACTTTAATTAATTCTATTAATAAATTGAATTTTAATAAAAAATCATCTAGTGATATTTTATTCCAAGCCCAAAATATCAACGTCTCTTTTATACTCAAAAAAAATCTATTTGGCCGCCCGACATCACAAATTATTGCCGTAAATAATATATCTTTCAACCTTGCTCAAGGTGAAACTTTGGGCATTGTCGGAGAGTCTGGTTCCGGCAAAACAACTCTGGGCTTATCAATTGTCGGGCTAAACGATTACAAAGGGAAATTTTTATATCAAAATCAAGAAATTAGCGAAAAGAACCGGCATTTATTGAGACAACAAATTCAAATGGTTTTTCAAGATCCTTATAATTCACTAAATCCTCGTTTGACTGTTTTCGATATAGTCGGGGAGGGGCTTCGTGCCAATTTCCCAAAGCTCACCAAAGAACAACGCAAAAACAAGATAATATCCTCATTAACTGAAGTTGGCTTAAGTCCTGAAGATCTATATAAATATCCGCACCAATTTTCCGGAGGACAACGCCAGCGAATTGCCATCGCCCGAGCTTTGGTTCTGGAACCCAAACTGATTATTTTAGATGAGCCGACATCAGCACTTGATGTCTCTATTCAAGCCCAGATTCTTACCCTATTGAAACAAATACAAAACAAACGTCAGATTAGTTATATATTTATATCACATGATATAAAAGCAGTTAGAGCAATTTCCGACAATATAATAGTAATGAAAGACGGCAAAATTATTGAAAAAGATTCTGCCGAAAAAATTTTCAAGTTCCCCAAACAAGCTTATACAAAGCAATTGATAGAATCTGTAACATAATGTTATTTGTATCTTATTCTAATTAACTTTATTTTAATAAATAGCTAATAATCTAGCAAAGTCTGGCAGTCATAAGACGTGCCAAAACATTAACTAAAAAAGGAGATATCTCATGAACTTTAAGACTATGCTTTTAGGCACCGCTGCCGCTACTTTAATTGCTGGCGTTGCTAATGCAAAAGATTTTACTGGTTCTTTATTCTTGCCTTCTAAAGGCGAAATTTTATCAACAACAACTGCTGGTTACAACAGAGAAACAACAAAACACGGTTGGTGGGCAGATGAAGATTTTGCTGCTGCTGAAGAATTAACCTATGGTGTTACCGACAATTTCGCTGTATATGGCAGAATTTCTAACAACTTTGATTTCAAGAGATTAACAAATCGTAATTACAACAACGAGCATAACTTTGCATATGCTTTGGGTGCAAAATACAACCACAATTTTGGTAAAGTTTTGACACAAATCGGTGCTGAATATTTCACAGCTCAAGAAGCAAGCTGGTATGGTCATAAAGGAAACTCCAGCGAGTGGACTAAAGCTGTAGAAGTTGAAGCTCAAGTTGGATACGATATGGGCGACGGCTTAACTCCATACGTAAAAGCTACTGCAGCTTCTATTATCGACGACAGAGATCGTGATATGGAATACAGCGTATTCGCCGGCGTTCACAAAACATTCGCTTGCGACAAAATGTCTGCTGACCTCGGTGTTCGTTATGAATTCACAACAGACAATGGTCCTTGGGGATACAATGGTCATAATACCAATGATTGGTACTTACAAGGTGAAGTTAACTACTTCGTAACAGACAATGTTGCTGTTGGCGTATTTGGTGACTATTATCTCGATGGAACAAAATCTCATTGGGTTGACTATGACTACACAGTTGGTGTTAACTTGAGAGTATTGTTCTAATTTGAATAAATACCTATGATTTTAAGCCCCCTTGATTATTTTATAAGGGGGCTTAATTTTTGAAAGAAAAAAAGAAATGAATGATATTTGGCAAGAACGTAAAAAACAAAACGCAATCCGCGCATACAAAAAAGCAACCCTCAAAAAAAACATTACGAAGGCAGTAATACTAATCATAATTCTCAACTTCTTATTTCCACAATATATAAAAAGAGTAACATATCCTTTTTTGTTTGGGCATAATTCCACAGAACCAATGCAAATATCCAACGAAGATTCTTTTCAAGATATTACGTCAGCACCAATTACATTCAAGAAATCAGGCTATTCTTATATATTACAACCAAAAGTAAAATACTCGGTAACAGGAAGAGTAGGGTATGTCGATGCCTACGACACCCTATGGAACAAATTTTATCGCGGCCACTCACAACATCGATATATAAACCTTGTTCCCAAAGACATATTTTTAGTTATCGGAAGCATGGCTAAGCCAGAAATTTTCTCTATGTTCAAATTTGAGCACGAAGAGCGGGGCGGAAGCATAAGTTGCAAGGGAGCAAAATATCATTGCTACCCCCATATAAAACAAGCCGAACTAAACAATTATCATCCCATACCGGCAACATCAAAAATCAATCTCGGGCTCAGCACACTTTTACCAAACGACATTCTTTATATGGAAGGCTATCTTGTAGACGTTCCGCAAATGGGGTTGAGCACCGGCACAAGAAAAGAGCAAACTCACTCTAATATAATAATGAACGGCTACAACCCCGGCAAATGTTTCGTTCTATACACCACCAAAATAATAATAAATGGTGTTATTTACGAATAAATAACACCATTTGACAGTTATAATATAATTACAAAGCTTAATTTCAGCCTCTTGCCGAAATTATTTCATGCATTTTTTTCTTATATTGTGTTTCTTTCCCTGCTTTAGCTTTGGCTTTGCGGGTTTCTTTCCTTTTTTCTTCCTTTATCTTTTTATCTTCGGCATTTTTTTGCTCTTTTTGAATTTTATCATTATGTGCCTTTATCTTCACATCAAAAGTGCGCTCGGCAGCCTCGGCAATTTCTCGCCTTGCCATAACTTCGGCAAATTCTACGGAAGAAACATCAAAAGCTTGCGCAGCAGCGATTGATTTTTCATTATAAATATCCATAAATTTATTAACTGCCGGATCGCCTTTAACTCCCATAACTCTTGATTTCATCGGCTCATTAGGAATATTTTTTGCCATCTCGGTAAAATCTTTTCTATGTCTTCTTAAATGATCTTTATCAAAAAAATCATGCAAAAGTTTCTTTGTAGAGCGCAGAGAATCTCTACCATAAATTTTATCCATCATTTTACCGAAAACACCACGTCCTGGTTCCTTAATATCTTCATAAGAATCACCTTTACCGATGGTGCCCAAGACCTCTTTGGCATATTTCACAACAGCAGCATATCTTTTCCCAGATTTATCTTCATTATAAGCATCTGCCAAATCGTATGTAAGCTGTCTTGCCAAATCTCCCATATAAATATTATGAGTCTGAGCTTCCTTTGCCTGTTTCAACTTTTCAAAACCGGCATCATATTCATCTTTAGAAACCATATCATATCCTGATAAAAGCTTTTTCTTCATTTTTTGAATTTCTGCCGGCTCATAATATTTATCTTTATCAAGCTTAACATCAATATTTTTACGATTAGCAAATACATCATACAATTCCGGATTATCATCGCGGGAGAGGGTAACTGATAGCAAATCATCAATACCATGCACCTGAAATTCGATAGCATCTTTCGAATATTGTTTTCGTATTGGGCGCTTAGAACCATACGCAAAATCATTCAATCTTTCTCTAGTTTTTGTAACCATATTAAATACTCCTGTTAAAGTTATGAAAGTATATTAAAACTATTTTATTAAGAAAAAGATAATAACAAAACACAAAAACACATATAAAATCACACACCAAAAGGGAAAATAAGTATTCCCTTTCATACTTATTATATTTGTCGCATAATCGATATTATGTATAGTTATGGATTTAAAAACCTTTAATTTTCAATTTTTAGCAAAAATTCAAAATCATCCGCCCACGGCTTTATTTCAACAGGCAATCCTCGTCCGGTTTCCATTGTAATATAAGCATTATTCGACGTATAATCATTCAAAAAATGTTCCAACGGATAATTTCCTTTACCATAGTGCAAATGCTTATCATCAATTTCATCAACCAGACCATCACATAAATGATAAACATCAGGTTTTAAGTCAAAAAATCCTTGTAATTGTTTTTCAACATCAAGTCCAAGCGAATTTGCCGCACATAAAGCATGTGAAAAATCAAAACAAAAACCGCAACCGCAATTTTCTTTTATAAAAGCAATCTCTTCCGGCGTATTTCCAGAAAGTTTGAGGCCCTCTTCCGCCACAACCGGCAAATTTTCGACCACTATACGTTCATCATCAAACAGCCTAAATTGCCTTACTGTCTCTTTCAGCGGGGCATTTTCCTTCCTGCAACCGGCATGCACAACAACAGTTTTTGCATTTAACAAATCGGCCACAAATTGAACATTTTCAAAAATCTTACGATTGCTGGCTTCAAGTTCCCTATTTCCAACATCAAAATTCATCATATGATGCGGCGCATGGAGCCTGACTTCAACACCTTTCAGCCTCAATTTCAATTTTTCAAAATCCTCAGCCGCCGTATTTGGAACAACCATCAATTCTATAAACATTCTATCTCTATGCTCAAAAACAAATTTTATACTCTCATCCAAAACCCTTGGATTATCATGCAGATTTGAGCTAAACAATTTAAATCCATATTTACGCATTTTGCAAATACCACTCCACGGTTTTTACAATTCCGCTAGCAAAATTTTCGTCGGCTTTCCATTGCAATTGCTCTGTCAACTTGGTTGCATCAATCGCATATCTCTTATCATGCCCCGGTCTGTCCTTTACAAAAACTACCAAATCTTTGTAATGTTTTCCGCTAGCCCGTGGTCTTTTTTGATCCAATATCGAGCAAATTGCATCAACAATCTCAAGATTATTTTTCTCATTATGCCCGCCGATATTATAAGTTTCACCGCTTTTACCATTGTGATAAATTAAATCAATAGCCTTACAATGATCAAGAACATACAGCCAATCACGAACATTTTTCCCATCACCATAAATCGGTATATCCTTTCCGTTCAATGCATTGGAAATAATCTTTGGAATCAGCTTTTCCGAATGCTGCTTAGGTCCGTAATTATTGGAACAATTTGAAACCGTAACATTCATTCCGTATGTGCGGTGATATGCCCGAACAATCATATCCGAAGAAGCTTTTGATGAAGAATAAGGTGAACTGGGATCATATGGAGTTTTTTCCGTAAAATAGCCGGTATCTCCCAAAGCGCCATAAACTTCATCTGTAGAAATATGATGAAAACGGCAATCTTCATACCCTGCCCTAAACTGATACGGAGCAGTCATCCAGTAGTTGCGCGCAACATCCAAAAGAGTAAAAGTTCCCAAAACATTTGTTTCAATAAATGCCTGCGGACCGGTAATTGAATTATCTACATGGCTCTCAGCCGCAAAATGAACAACTCCTCTTATATCATAATCCTTAAACAATTTTTCTACCAATGCGCGATTGCAAATATCACCTTTTACAAAGGCATAATTTTCAGCATTTTCACATTCTTTAAGGTTATCCAGATTGCCGGCATATGTCAACTTATCAAGATTGATAATTTCATATTCCGGATATTTTGCCACCATGTAAGGTATAAAATTAGAGCCGATAAACCCAGCTCCACCGGTAACCAAAATCGATTTCATTTTACATTCTCTCCATATTTTTAATACATTCCTGCAAAGCCTGTTGCCAATGGCGATTTTCAACTCCGCATTTTGCTCTAATCTTTGCCTTATTCAAAACTGAATAAAAAGGACGTGTTGCTTTTGTCGGATATTGTGAACTCTCAATTGGCAATATATTACACTTCAAATTAGATTTTTTCATAATATCCACGGCAAAATCATACCAAGAACAAACCCCCTCATTTGAAAAATGATAAACTTCCTTTGTTCCGGTCTTTATTTGTGGCAAAATATTGACAATTGCCTGCGCCAAATCTTTTGCATAAGTAGGTGTTCCGACTTGGTCAAATACCACATTCAAACTATCTTTTTCTGCACCAAGTCTACGCATAGTTTTAACAAAATTATTACCGAATTCCGAATATAACCAAGCCGTTCGAATAATCACCGCCGTATCAGCAACCTCAAGAACAGCCTGCTCTCCGGCAAGCTTTGTCCGCCCATAAGCAGATTTTGGATTTGGAACATCATCTTCTTTGTATGGAACACAACTTCTTCCGTCAAAAACATAGTCGGTAGAAATATGCACCAATGGAACTCCTGTTAAAGCTAAATTTTTCGGTCCTTCTACATTAATTTTATAAGCCAAATCCTCTTCATCCTCAGCATTATCCACTGCCGTATAAGCCGCACAGTTAATAACCGCTTGATATTTTTCAGGCTTTACAAAACTTAAAACCACCTGTTTATCGGTAATATCAAGCTCTTCTTTATCAACGTATTCGGCCTTATCTTGCAACAACAACCGCAATTCATTACCAAGCTGCCCGTTAGCACCAACAACTAAAAACATTCCACTTCCTCCAACAACATATTATTTTTATCTTTCTCAGATAAAATTGCCTTATTTTCATCTATTTTCCAATCAATATTCAAGGTTGGATCATTATAGCGAATACCACATTCGGAAGCTTTGTTATAAACATTGTCGCATTTATAAGCAAAAACAGCCATCTCGCTCAAAACGGAAAAACCATGCCCGAAACCTCTCGGTATCATGAGTTGACGTTTATTTTCCGCCGAGAGTTCAACTGCCACATGCTTACCGAAAGTCGGAGAATTTTTGCGCAAATCAACTGCAACATCAAGCACTGTTCCTTCCAAAACTCGCACCAACTTTGCCTGCGAAAATTCACCTTTTTGAAAATGAATTCCCCTGATTGTTCCGAATTTGGATTTTGACTGATTATCTTGAATAAAATTATAATCAATACCCTGTTTTTTTAAGTCGGCCTGATTATAGCTTTCAAAAAAATAACCGCGTTCATCTTCAAACACTATCGGCTCAATAATAAACACGCCTTCAATATCTGTTTTAATAACCTTCATGACAATCCTCATAAACTTTTTTCAAATAGGCCTTATAATCAACTCCGTCTTTCAGTTCATTAATAATCTTCAATAACTGTTTATCGTCAATAAAGCCTTTCCGATAAGCAATCTCTTCAATACAAGCAATTTTCAAATCTTGACGTTTTTCAATAATTCCAATAAAATTAGATGCCTCCAACAAAGATTGCGGAGTTCCGGCATCAAGCCAAGCATTGCCACGTTTCATTGGCACAACATTCAACCTGCCCTCTTTAAGATACATGCGATTGAGATCTGTTATCTCAAGCTCTCCCCTTGCCGAAGGTTTTAATTGGCGCGCTTTTTCAACTACATCGGACTTATAGAAATAAAGCCCGACAACCGCATAATTTGACTTTGGTTGCTTGGGTTTTTCTTCAATAGAAATAGCACGAAAATCTTTATCAAACTCAACCACACCGAAACGTTCGGGATCAGATACGTGATAGCCAAAAACCGTTCCTCCGGCATTCTTAGAAATCTCTTCACGGAAAAGTTTAAATTGTTCTCCCATATAAAAGATGTTATCTCCCAAAATCAAGCATACATCATCATCACCTATAAAATCGGCACCAATTGTAAAGGCTTGCGCAATACCCTTTGGTTCAGGTTGAATACGGTATTCTAAATGCATACCCAAGCGAGAACCATCACCAAACAATTTTTCAATATTTGGAGTATCCTGTGGAGTTGAAATAATCAAAATATCCTTAATCCCGAACAACATCAAAGTTGACAATGGATAATAAATCATAGGTTTATCATAAACCGGCAAAAGTTGCTTACTGATAACATTAGTCAAAGGATAAAGACGAGAACCGCTGCCGCCTGCTAGAATGATACCTTTCATAAAAAACCTCCGTCACAATACTTAACTAGCCATAAGTTTACCCTGATATTTAAAAAAATAACGACTTTTATCCCTTTTATCCCCACAAAAAAACGCCAATAGCACTCCAAAAAAATGAGCACCATACAAATTTTTATCTATAAGATATTAACGCAAGAACAATTTGATTTCTTTTTTCAAAAATTTATATAATTTCTTACTGCAATGTCCTATATCCGGCACAATTACCAACTTGGAATTAGGCATATTTTGATGCAAATCATAAGCTCCCTTCAACGGACAGACCATATCAAGGCGATTATGCACAATCAAAGTCGGAATATTCTTAATATTTTCAATATGTTGCAAAATATAATCATCTTCCAGCATAAACTTTTGCGCAGCATAATTGATATAAATTTTACTCTTTGCAATATCATCCGCATCCAAATCCGTGAGTTCAAGTTTCGGCTTAAATTCGCCTAAAACCCTTTCATAACCGCTATATAATACTGCCGCACTGACCTGCTCTGTCATATCACCAAAATTTATCATTGAGGCAAAGCTGTCAGACAAAGATTTTGAGCCATTTTTCTTTTCATATAGCCTTTCCAATATATCAGGATAGAACAAACCGCTCTGCTCTTCTTCCCATTTTCTACTCATTTCATTGGCAAGAAAAATCTGGCTCAACAGCATACTTTTAACCTTTTGCGGATTTTTAATTGCAAACAACAAAGCCAAAGTTGAGCCCCAGGAACTTCCGCGCAAAATCACCTTATCTCTCACACCAAGATGGTCCAACAACCTTTCTGCATCATTAACCAATTTCCATGAAGTATTACCTTCAATTTTCCCTACCGGCAAAGAATTATTACACCCTCTTTGGTCAAACAAAATCATACGATATTTACGTTTGTTAAAACCATCAGCATGCTTCAGTTTAGCACTTCCTCCGGGACCGCCGTGAAAAAACAAAACCGGCTCTCCGTCAGGATTTCCTGCTTCAAAAAAATATATTTTATGCCCGTCTTCTTCAGGAAGATAGCCACTGTTAAAAATTTTAGGACCAAAAAAATTAAACATTTTTACTTTTCTTTCATAAATTACCCTAATAATAACATTAGATGTTTTTTATTAAAGGAGTATTAAGATGCGAGTAATTATTAACTCCAACTACCAGCAATGCGCACAATGGGCAGCCGAATATGTTGCATATAAAATCAAAGCCGCACATCCGACAAAAGAAAAACCTTTTGTAATGGCATTGCCTGCAGGAAGCACCCCTCTCGGTATGTTCGAAGCATTGATTTCAATGTTCAAAAAAGGGAAAATTTCATTTCAAAATGTTGTGTTTTTCAACATGAACGAATATGTCGGCTTAGCTCCCGAAGATAAAAACAGTTTCAATTACTATTTATGGGACAATTTCTTTCAACATATTGATATCAGAAAGAAAAATATTCACCTCTTGAATGGGCAAACCAAAGATTTTATGCAAGAATGTGCATCTTATGAAAAACTGATCCGCAGCTACGGAGGAATAGATCTGCTTATTGCCGGAATTGGCGAAGACGGGCATATTGCCTTCAACGAACCAGGTTCATCTCTCGGCTCTCGCACCAGAGTAAAGGCCCTAAACCGCAACACTATCAGAGCCAATGCCCGCTTTTTTAATAATAACGAAAATCTTGTCCCAAAATTGGTCGTAACCATGGGTGTTGCTACTATTATGGATGCCGATGAAGTTATGCTTATTGCCACTGGCGATAAAAAAGCCGATGCAATTCGTTGCGCCATTGAAGGCAGTGTCAACCATATGTGCCCTGTAAGCATATTGCAAATGCACCCTCATGCCTTGATTGTCTGCGACGAAGAAGCAACCTCAAAATTACAATCTGATATTGTCCGTTATTTTAATGATAACGAAAATACCAAATTCGGCAGAAAAATATAACTTTTTTGTGAAAAAACTTGACAAAATTTTGATATACGGTTAAACTAATCGTAATTATGATTATTATCGCAATTTTTTATCACTAAAACTTTAAAAATATGGAAAAAGCAAAAAAACTGGCAACGATTGCCACCTGTTGTGTAAGTGCTACCGCCATTATTTGTTTATTGTTTGTCTTATTGGGACTTTTTTATACCCAAGAAGGCGGCATTAATACAAGTTTTTTATCGTGGACAATTCTGGGTTGCACTGCGCTGTTTGTCGTTGTATTATACATTGACATCTACTTGTATAGCCGCGGAGATGTTTCCTTTTATTTGGTTTTCTTCTCCTTTCTCTTAGTCATTTCAGGCTTTGTGGCATTTGGCTTCTTGGACCTTATCGGAACACATCCGATGTTCTGGCTCTCTTGCGGCGCTACATCACTGATGGCAATGGTTTGTTTGCTATACAATGCACATGCAGCACTATAAAACAATTATCCCTTATGGTTTTTATCATAAGGGATTTTTTTATATTACTGTAAATTGAATAATTTTTTTCACAAAAAACAAATAAATAATTGCCAAAATTGTTTTTAAGGATTATACATCAATAAAAATGAACAACATTTAAGGATTTTTTATGAAAGAAGAATTGTTAGAATTAACCGGCGAAGTTGTAGAAAAGCTCCCTAATGCCATGTTCAGGGTAAAACTTGAAAACGGAGTTGAAATCTTGGCAATGACTGCCGGAAAGATGCGCAAATTTCGCATCAGAGTAATGGTTGGCGACAAAGTAGATATTGAAATGACCCCATACGACCTTACCAAAGGACGTATAACTTTCCGCCACAAAGACTAGATTATAAATACTTAATCAGTAAAAAACCACCTATTAAAAGAATAAAAAATATTATCGAGAGCAATCCAAAGTGTTTCTCGATAATTTTTTTAATCGGCTCTCCGAAAAACCTCAGCAATGCGGCAATTATAAAGAAGCGCAATCCCCTAGCCACAACGGATGCTATACCGAAAACCCATATATTCATACCGACGACACCGCTGGCGATGGTAATAACTTTATACGGAAAAGGTGTAATTCCCGCGCCCAAAACAATCCAAGCACCATATTCATTATAATATCTGCTGAATTGCTCAAATTTTTCCAAATAGCCATAAAAATTGAGCAACGGCTTTGCAATCAAATCATAACCGAGAAAACCTATCAAATAACCGAAATATCCGCCGATAACGCTTGCAATTGTTGCCACCAAAGCAATTTTCCATGCCCTCTTTGGTGTTGCAACAATCATCGGAATAAGCATTATATCAGGAGGAATTGGGAAAAAAGAACTTTCAATAAAAGCAACTACAGCCAATGCCCACATAGCATTTCTTCCCGAAGCGGCATCAACCATCCATTGATATATTTTCTTAGTCATCTCAAATAACTCTTAAAAAAAATCTCCCTGCCACGGATATTATTTAAGAATTGCTTTTAAATCTCCATCTTTTGTAATTTTTTCCACATAAAAAGTCTTTGCCATCGCAAATTTTTTGCTCAACTCAAGATATTTATCTCGATTACAACAAAGTCCTATTGCCCTTACCGCATTCTTTTCCAAAAACACTTTTGCGGCTCTCATATCATGAATTCGCAAAAACGATTGCTTTTCTTTTAGCAAATAATCCTCCTGTTTCTTTGGCTCAAAGAGCAAAAAATCATATTTTTTTCCGCCTTGACAATAAGCGCCGGCAACCTCCCCGAGTTTCTCATTAACCATAGACCTCAAAACATAATGAGAAACACCGGCATGCCAAGCTTCTTCAATATTTTTACAAATCACAGCCAGCGGAGTTTTAAAATTTTTAACCAAATATCCGATCAACATTTTATAATCCGGATCCTTCACTTCGGCATCAACCACATACAAATCCGGCGAAAGCTCCTTAGAATACTTTGTCATTTTATAAACATTATTCGTAGCAAAAACCTCAATTCCTTTCTTCTCCAGCAATTTTGCGTAAAAATCCGCCCGTTCTTTCTTATCATCCACAATAAAAACCTTCCCCATAATCTCCTCCCTTCCTGGGGTATAATATGGGATTTATTAAAGAATTTTCACCTGTCTTTTAGTTCTAAACAATATATCAAAAAGCAACAGTATTTTTATTGACAAAAAAGCAAACTCTTGTTAGAAAAAGAACTCAAAATTGATATTATTATGTCTTATGTTTAATTTTTTGTATTATGGAAAAACACCTATTATTCTCTCTGTTGGATAAAATTAATCCAACCACCGACCAACTTCGCGAATATACGGAGTTGCGCACAAATGGAAAATTTCCCCTTCCGCTATTTTGGCGTGACCATTTAGGAGAATGTTTTTTCTCCAACAAATGGTATGAAAACGCAACTGTCCTCGGCATTGCTTTGCCTGACAAAATCATCTTAAGAAGAACGATTGAGCCGGCCAAATGGCAAAAGGAACAAATCAGCACCCAAGACTTAGTCGAGCATGCAAAGCAAATTCATCCCGATGCCCTGCCCCTCCATTTCGGCGGCGACTCATCAGACGGCATCATTAATATGCTGTTGTTGCATGGTCCTAAATACTTGGAAACAAGTATTTTGCTCGAAAAACACGGCATCAAAATGCCTAGTTTATTTGAGCCGATGGCCTATGTCGCCGGCGGAGATGCAATTCTTGCGCAAGAAAACTTCAATATCCGTGTCTTTCAAATTGGTCAAAGGGAACAAAAATCGGTTCCCATCAAGCTCATCGACAAGATGATAGTCCTCATCCCCGTCTCAGGATACAACTTTAAAGTCGTTTCTCAAGAGTCACAGCCGGAAAAACACGACCTGGATGTCGGAACTGGCATTAACAGTTGCGACTTTCCGCCAGATCGAACCACGCAAGAAAAATTCGAGTTTTCACTCCCTTTATTTCTGCGCGACACTAATGGCAAATATTTTGTCAGCAACAAAATTGTCGACGGTTGCACGGTTGAGGGTATTGCCCTGCGCGACACTATCATCCTGCGCCAGACAATTGCTCCCTGCAAAATAGACAAAGATGAACCGACGCAAGCCGATTTGTTTGAACTTGCCAAACAAGTTCACCCTTGCGCTCAACCACTTTATTTTGCCGGTTTTCCTTTCGGTGGCGGCATTATTACCCTGCTCTTGATCGACAAGAAAAAGTACATCCAAACATCCGAATTGCTCAGGAGATATGACGTAACCATGCCGGACATCAACAAAGAACTCTACTTTGTTGGTGGAAACTACCATCAAGGAGGTTATGTCAACGAAATCAAAGTAGGATGTTGGTCCGGAGGATCGAGGATTAAAGGCATCGAAGAAATGCTTCTTGCCATTCCTCGCAATCAAGTTGAGTAAATGTAAAACCAAAGGCGGATATGAATATCCGCCTTTTCTGTTTTAAAGATTTGGCAAAAATTTTATCGCACCTGTGTAACAAAAATGTCATTTTACAATATAATCAAAATATTATATACTGATTGTAGTTATGATTGTATCTTCGGATAAAGGGGAAAAGCCATGCCAAACAGTATTGAAACACCGATTGCCGTAAACACTGAAGAAGTAACAATTGACGACAATATTTATATCAAAGAAACCTATGAAGACGGAACATATGCCTATAAAGACCAAGAAGGCAACGTCACCAGCGTTTATTATCCCAGCGGTTATACTAAAGTTACCGCACTAGAAGACGGCGACGTCCTAAGTTTTTACGATGGCGGCAAAATCAAATCGGTAGAATCCTGCAACACCCATTCCTCATATACTGTTCTGCACGACAATGGTGAAATATATGAAAGCAACCCCCAATACGATTACAAACTGATAAATTCGCAAAATTATGATGAAAACGGCAATCTCGAAGAAGCAACACTCTCCGACGGCACCGAAATCAGTTACTATGAGAACGGCTATTGCGAAGAAATAATTACAGACGACGAAGATATCATCAAATTCAACGATAACGGACAAGTAACCTCAATCCAATCCAGCGGAAAACATTCATCTTTCAGTTTTGACCACGCCAACGGCGAACACTGGCAAACTGCGCCCGAAGATGACTATACCGAAATAGAAGAGCAAACTTGGTATGACAACGGACAAACAAAAAGCAAAGATAACTTTGATGACAGCTACACCGCATATTATGAAAACGGATATATAGAAACCTACTACAGCCCCGATCACGACCAAATAGAATTTGACGAAAATGGCAATCTAACCTCCATACATGCCTCCGGGAAACACTCCTCATACGAACTTCAGCATGCCAACGGCGAAACATGGAAAAGCGATCCTCAATATGACTATACAAATACCAAACAACAAAAATGGCAGGACGGCAATCTTGTCAGCACCAGCGTAGATGTCAGTAACGAAGAAGTGGAAAAAATGGTAAAAGAGCGCGCCCATTGGCTTTGTGAACAATATATAGAAGCCACAGACCGACGTTTGGCAGAAATTCAAAGCTGTAACTCAACTGAAAAAACTCAATATGTAAAAGATATGTTTGACAGACTTGGTCATGGTCGAATATATGACAAATATTGCATCGTTGGACAGTTAAATTGTCTGCAGGACGTATGCGACAGCAGCGGCAATCTTAACGATTCATATCACAACACCACCAATTGCGCAAACTTCATAGCCAATATGAAAAAGAATGGTTATGCCGACTGCTTCAGCAAAAATCCGAAAAAAGAAGATATTCACCCCGGAGATATGATTTTTACACCACGTGATAAAGATGGCAACTACCATGTTGTTTCGGTAAAAGAAGTTTATCAGGATGAAAAAGGTGAAACTCACGTAATTGTCAACAGCTTCAACAGTGACGGAACAAAAGAGTTCAAAGGAAACGGCAACTACACCGTATTTAACACCGAAAAATATATGGAAAAAGCCCTCTATAAGGAACTGGAAGAACAAAATTTGTGGCAACAGGAACAAGATAACGGACAATACATAGCCTCAAACGGCGATACTCGTCAAATGGATGCGGTAAAATATGCCGAAATGAATACTTATTTGACCCGCGGAATGGAACCTGAATCAGATATTCAGCTTGCCGATGCCGTCGTTGAACATGATAATACATCACAAACTGTTCCGGAAGCTCCTCAACAAGAATCCCAAGAAGACCAAATAGTCACAGGCCCAATTGACACCAAATATTACGAGGATGGCACACTGGCCTATGAAGAATATCCTGACGGCAGCGAAAAAAGCTATCGTAAAAACGGAAAGTTACAATATGAAAAACTGCCTGATGGAACCGAAAAAACTTATTACATAAGTGGTAATTTGAAATATGAAAAACATCCCGATGGCACCGAAAAAAGCTATGATAATACGGATGATTACTCCTTACAATATGAAAAACTTCCCGACGGCACTGAAAACACCTACAGTGATGGCAAGTTAATAGCAACAAAATCTAAAGACGGAGATTGGAATTACCAATCAACCCCTAAATATGCATCTCCATCACATACAAAAATTGAATATTATCCCGACGGCACCACACCAAAACATGTTGAACGGCCTGATGGAGTTATAATAGATTATTATGAAAATGGTCAATATAAACATTATGAGTGGCCTAGTGGAGATAAAGCAGATTATTATGAACATAACGGTATTCTTAAACATTATGAGTGGGCTGAAGAAGAAAAAATAGTGGAAAAAGCCGACTTTGATGAGAAAGGTGTTGTAAAATATCAAGAAGATTCTGATGGCACCAAAATCTACTATTATGAAAATGGTATACCCAAACACAAAGAACTTCCGGACGGCACAATAATCGACTATGATGAAAAAGGACAGATAAAAGAAGAGAATCAGTCAAATCCACCAAGCATTGAAAAAACAGAAGACCAAATACTCGCTTCCAATCAACAAACACAAGATAACACTCAAACAACAACTACTATTACAAAAGAAGAGGAAAACAATATGACAGAACAACAAACAAATGGAAATGATAATTGCCATGTAGAATATTATGACAACGGCAATATAAAATATGAAGAATGGCCCGATGGCTCAAAGAACTTTTATTACGAAAGCGGAGCATTACAGCGCGCTGAACGTGATGATATGATAGTCGACTATTATGAGAACGGAAATTATAAGCGCTTAGATTATAAAGACGACAATGTTATAGAATATTATGAAAACGGCAATATAAAAACCGCAGAATATCCTGAAGGCGATTATCTTGAATTCAACGAAAAAGGTGAACCCACACGTATTCTTTCCTCTTTAACATATCCATCATACACCATCACACGGGGAGATAATCAAACTGAATGGACAAGCGACCCGCAATATGACTATACCCAAATAGCTGAACAAACTTTTGAAAACGGTAAAGTTGTAAAAGAAATAAAATCCGAAGAACGCCAATTAGCACAAGAGAATGCTGCAGATTTTCATGAATATATTGCCCCTGAACATGCACAGAAAGATACCTCACCAAAATCAAAAACATACTACGAAAACGGCAATGTAAAATATGAAGAATTGGAAGACGGCTCAAAGAACTTCTATTATGAAAACGGAAAATTGCAACGCACCGAAAGCGACGAAAGAAATGTTGACTACTACGAAAACGGTAGTTACAAGCGCGTTGACTACAAAAACGGCAATGCAACAGACTATTACGAAAACGGTTATGTTCAAAAGACCACTTGCGTCGAAGGTGATGTAATAGAGTTTGATGAGCAAGGACGTGCAACACATATAAAATCATCAGGCAGATTTATCTCTTATGAAGTAAATCATGCCAACGGCGAAAAATGGCACAGCCCTGCACTGCGCAATTATACCAAAATAAAAGAACAAACATGGGAAAACGGCAAACTTAAAGATATTACAAGATTTACCAAAGAAGAAAGAGCCGCCAACTATAACAAATACCACAACCCGGACGGTCAAGCAATCATCAATGACAACACCGAAGCCATCAATGATGTTGCAGATATTGCCCCCCAACCTCAAAATTCTGACATCATCACCAGAGAAAATCAGGTTGATGATGCCAATCTGAAATGGTATGGAAACGATCAACTTGCTGAGGAAACTTTAGACAGCGGACTTTCTCGTAAACATTCCGCAGACGGCAAACTGCTCACCAGAACCTACCCCGGCACAGGAAAGCCTTCTTTCTCAGAGCATTTACTAGGTAAAAAAGCTGAAGCAGAAGTTACCTACACATTTTATCCCAACGGACACCTAAAATCACAAACAAATGCCGACGGCACCACCACCACTTTTGAAGAAAACGAAAAATTACCACAAGCCACAAGCATAAAATTACCAAACGGTGCTACTATCCATTATGATGCTGAAGGCAAAATGACCGCCGAAGAACTTTCTGACGGACGCAAAATTACCTATTCTGACAAAGGAAATGTGGAAACATATGAGTGGCCGGACGGCTCAAAAGCCACCTATTATGAGACCGGTGAAGCCAAAAGCTGGCAGGAAAACAATACCGAAACATTTTATTATCCAAATGGAGGAGTTAAACAAGTCAATTACAACGACGGCAATCAAATAAAATTTGATGAAAATGGATCTCCTACATATATCAAATCATCAGGAAAAGCTAATAAAATCATTGTCAAAGATGCTAATGGAAATACTTTTTGGGAAAGCGACCAAAAATATGATTATACTAAAATACAAGAACAAGTTTTCTACGATAACGGAAATATAAAATACGAAAAGTTTACCGACGGCACTGAAAAAGCTTATACACGCGATGGCACTTACCATACTGAAAAACTTCCCGATAATACCCTAAGAACTTATGATGAAGGTAAAATAGAATACGAAAAACTTCCCGATGGAACTGAAAAAACAAGTTTCCATGAAGGTTACAAAACGTATGAAAAACTTCCCGATGGAACTGAAAACACCTACCGCAATGGAGAGCTAATGTCCACCAAAATCCCCGGTGGAGAATGGCAGTATGTAGGAGCTAAAGTTGAGCCTTCAGAAGATGAAAAAATTGAATATTACCCGAGCGGCGCAGAAAAACACATTGAATTCTCTGATGGTCGAAAATACGATTTTTATGAAAATGGTATGCCAAAACATAAGGAATGGCCAGATGGGCAAAAAGAAGATTTCTATGAAAATGGATCTGTTAAACATGTCGAGTGGAATGATGGTGCCAAAGGCGATTTTTCTGAAAACGGTATACAAGAATGTCAAATTTATCCTGACGGCACAAAAAAATACACTCACCCCAACGGATTGTTAAAACATCAAGAAAATCCAGACGGATCAAAAGTTGATTATTATGAAAACGGAATGCTCAGCAAAAAAACAGATAAAGACGGCAATGAAACCAACTATGATAAAGAAGGCAATCAGATAACAGAAAAATCTACTCATCAAAAAGAAGAAAACTCTGACGAACTTGCCGATAAAACCGAAACAAAAAACAATAAAAAATCACATAAATCAAAATCATCAAATGCCGAATATCACGAAAACGGCTACATAAAAACCTATAATTCACCCGACGGCGATGTCTTAGAGTTTGATGACAGAGGAAATATAACTCATATCCAATCTTCCGGCAAAGTCTCAAGCTATGATATTGAACACCCCAATGGTGAACATTGGCAAAGTCCTGCTCAATACGACTATACAAAAATTGAAGAGCAAACCTACGAAAACGGCGAGTTAAAATCACACGTCGACAAACAAAAAGAAGATGATCAGAAAAAAGCTCGCGAAGAAGAACGTAAGAAAAGAAGAGAAGAACGCAAAGCCAGAAGACTTGAGCGACTCGCCAAACTAAAAGCCCTGATTGCAGAGCGCTATGCCGCAGAAAACGGCGATTCTCCGACGGGAATATTCCAACGTCATCGCCAAAATGACAATCAAGAGCGCCAAAGCCCAGTTATGCAATGGTTCAAAAACAGACAATCACAAAATAACTAAGTTATAAAAAACTTGACAAAAATAATGTTCTGAAGTAAGACAACACTTCAGAACATTATTTTTAAATATAACTATTATGAGAACCTTAGAATTGTTAAAAAGGTTGGAAAAAATAGATCCGACCGATGAGCAACTTGCATTATGCATGGAAATACGGAAGAAAAATTTTCCTCTTCCGTTATATGTAAAACTCCCCAACGGAGAACATCTGTTGACACGCAAACTGGAAGACCGTATGATTGTCGAGGGAATTGCCACTGAACTCGGTATATATTTAACAGCCGAAATCCACCCTATCCAATTTGGCAATAACGAAGTTACGGTTGCCGATTTGTATATTGCCGCAAGAGAAGTCCATCCCGATGCACGTCCTCTTACCAAAGACGACATTTTCGGAAAAAACAAACACAACCTCTCTTCGCTTATATCCCTAGACTCAACATTGGAAATTATGCAATATGAACTCAACCGTCTCAAATGCTGTGGTAGCAGAAGTATTGAATTTCTCAATCACAATTTTGAGTGTTATGCTCTCCCTAAACAAGCATTGCTTTCCGACACACATATAGCCCGATACAACGCCTATATTGAGGATTATGAATGTGAAGTTGCCATCAACGAGATTTATAAACTCGGATTATTTATTCCCGAAAAAAACATAAAAAATTATTATTATGGTAGAAAAGACAATTAAGCAAATTGCCGCCGATGTTTACGATTTACCTGAGGGTTGTATCGAAGAAAATGACAAGTTTTCCTCTCTCGGCGACAGTCTCGACCACATCGAGATGGTAAGAAGAATGGAAGACGAATTCAATGTACAAATCTCCATCAAAAAAATGGAAGATCTCCCAACCATCGGAGATGCAATAAAATATGTTGAAGCTCGTCTTAAATAAGAAAATTTCCCTCGCAATTCAATTGCGAGGGATTTTTATTGACAAAAAATTCTTTATCTGCTACACAAAAAATCCAAGAAGTATTATTCACAAAATTATAAAAATATGAAAAAAACATCTTTGTCCGTTACAATGACTATGGCTTTTATGACATTCGGCTTCATTTTAGCCGGACTGATTAATCTCATCAATGAGAGTAATATTAACAATACCGTAATAATTGCCGCAACAGGAATTATTGCTACAACGAGTTTAATCATGCTCTTAATCAATACCATAATAGCTGCCAAAATCATTGACAGCCCGCAGTTGGTTGAAAGAGTTCCGAACAAACTTATCGGAGCAAGCTTATCCTTAACAGCCCTGTTGTTAACCGCGAGTATTGCCGCATTTATCCTGGCAATACTGGTGAAACCGGCACAAAATTTGTATCTAGCAATGTTTATACTGATGGGCTTACTATCTCTGCCGCAATCAGTAACAAGCGCTAACATAGACTTCAGATTAAGATTAAACTAAAACAAAACCCGCAATTAGAAATTGCGGGTTTTGCGTTTATTTATCCTTCTCTATAAATTCTTTAATTTTATCAAGCATTTTCAATGCATCATTGCGCCCAAGCTCATACATTTCCCGCACAATATCCAAATTTTGCTCCATTTTGCTTATTTTCACCAACCTACTCGGCCTCAACACAAAAGCCCTGCCCGCTTTTTCCTGTTCCACTACATAATCAAGTTCTGCATTATACACTTTATACCTGTTCAAACAAGTTTCCACAAACTTGGGATATTTTCTATACAACCATGAAAATAACCAGATAAAATGCGGCTTTCTTTTTCTATAACCTTGCGGACGTGTCAGCACTACAATATTTTTCTCAAAACCCAAGTTCTCCGCGGCTTTCAATGGAATACTGTCAGCAATCCCGCCATCCAACAGCTTTTTGCCGCCAACCTCAACAATTTGTGAGACCAAAGGCATTGAAGCCGATGCCCTGATATAATCAATATCGGCAAACATATCATTGCATTTGATATATTCCGCCTGCCCTGTCTCAACATTTGAACAAACCGCATAAAATTCAATGCCGGAACGCATAAAAGCCTCATTATCATATGGATCGAGCTTTTCCGGCAACTCGTGATAACAAAACTCCGTTTCAACCATATTTCCGGTCAAAAACAAAGACTTAAAGCTCATAAATCGATAATCACGTCCATATTTTATATTATAGCGAATACTTCTTCCTGCCTGCATTGAGGCATAGGAACAACCATGAATTGCCCCTGCCGAAACACCGATAACCCCGTCGGCAATCAAACCGTTTTCTAACAAGACATCCAATACACCGGCAGTATATATCCCGCGCTTTGCCCCGCCTTCCAAAACCAAACCTATTTTCATATTTTTATTTCCCTACACAAACTTTCTCGCCTATAATTATTACAACAACATATATAGCAATATCAATATACTAGCAACAAAAAATTAAAAACCTGTTTAATCAATTTACAAAACATTGACTCATCCGATTCGTTAAACATATAATTTTCCAAAAAAGCTGCCGATTTAGAGAAGTTAATTTTGATAATTTTAATAAATTGAGAGGAAATTAAAAATGATTAACAAGTACACAATAATTGCAACACTTGCTCCTATACTAGGAAAAGCAGCTTATGATGATTATAAAAATTTGGTTTTACGAAAAAAAGACATGGAAAAAGCCGGATTAATTGGTGGAGATAATTACTATCACCGTCTAGCTATGTGTGAAAATGCACAAAAAGGATTACCTCATGTAATTACATCTTTTAGTGGCGGTATTGCAAAAGAATTAAAAGATATATTTTGTAAATCAACAGGATTTTGCGATAAAAAAGATACTCTCATAAATGCAATAAAAGATAGTTGGAAAGATATGGAAAATAATGTTGAAGGTCTTTATCATGGTTTGACAGATCCGAATACTGATTGTAAAATATGGCTAAATGATTTGGATTATAGGACAAACACATGGAAAACAATAAAATAAAAATATTTTTTAATCACCTGAGAAAATATTGCAAAGATATATTGTTTTCACTTGCATTTATTTGTGGAATAATTTTTATCTGCTTTCTAATTGCATTTTTTGTAGATCCGGTGTGGAATAAATAAAACAAAAACTTGTTTTCACACATCACAAAACCGTAACTACATTTAGATTACGTGAGGAATAAATGGGAAAAGTAAGAAAAATAGTAGAAATACTATATAAAATTGCAATTTGGGGATTTTGCATAGTTGTACTTTGGATTTTAATCTCATTTATTTATAGCGGTTTATCAATCGGAAAATAAATCGCCATACAAAAAACCGCCCCTAAGGACGGCTTTTTCTTTACTGGTAGGCGCGCAGGACGGCCGAAGAAAAAAGTGCTGTAATACACTTTTTTTCAAGGAGACACAATGAGACTTGCTTTTGCAAGCCAGCGACAGCAACGCACAGCAAAAGCAAAGTCGGAATTGAACGAACCCTTGGGTTCGAATCCCTTTACTTTCTATATGACAAAAGCCGCCCTAAGGACGGCCTTTTTTCAATGGTAGGCGCGCAGGGATTCGAACCCTGGACCCACTGATTAAGAGTCAGTTGCTCTATCCAACTGAGCTACGCACCCACAATCTACGAACGCGAATATAAACTGCTAATATTTTTTTTGCAAGATATTTTTTTATATTTTTTACAAATTAAAGCGCCGCACTATTCAGATTTGCCTTGCTACATTTAGCAATATCTTCAAAATTTTTAATCTTTTGCCAAATTGCCGCCACATTTTTCTGGGCATATTTCTTATAACAAAAATCAGCCCGATAAAAATCTGCCGCAACACTTGCCGCCTCTTTGGCAAAACAAATCGGATTATCTGCCATCACCATAGTTTGACAATTTTTCGAGCGTGCCCAATAAGTTTTTCCATCTTTTGCAAATTTCATCCATTTTAAATCTTTCTTGCACTTTGCACAATCATTATCGCGCACACAAACTGCACTCCAAAACAGCGGCACATCTTGATAAACAGGCATAACAACTTTTAGCGAAGATATCTGCGCCAAATTTTGCATATTTAGCAAACAATCCTCAACCGAAAGACAAATTCTCGAAATTTTCATCTCTTTTGCCGCCGACACTGCTTGTGAGTTCATCATATAAAGCCCGTTATCAAAAGCAATATCAACACCACCTTTTGACGGCAAAACTTCCAATCCCCACCAATTTCCTATCGTCCACTTTTTATATCCTGCAGACAAAAGATTTTCCACCATTTTACGCCAAAAAGACATATTACGGGCAACCTGCGGCAAAACCAACCTTATTTTCGACTTTGGTAATTTTTGCAAATCTGCAATATCAGAATCAACATCAAGCAAAAACTCAACTTCTGCAACTTCATCCAAATTGACCCCGGCAATATTCTCCACATCATCAGTCCGCACAATCCACTTTGGATCTTGCTTTTCTCTTTGCTCAAAAACTTTCGGCAGCTCACCGTTTTTCTTTACAATCTCCACTTTTGCATACAAATCTCGGCGCAATTCATTAAGCATAGATACCGGCACAAACAGTCCTTGTTTGTTTTCAATTGACAATTTTCCCAAAATCAGCTTTGTATCGCCTGTTTTATCAAAAGCCTTTTTTATTGCATCTTCAGTCTTTGCCGCATCTTTTGCCGGCTCAAATTTTCCTTCAATTTCACTTTTATATTTTCCAGCACTCGCAAGCACTTTATCCTCCGACACCTCAACTTTTACATCAACATTTTGCCGCGCTGCAAATTCTCCTTGTTTTGGGCGCTTATAATCATAACTACCCTTAACTTCACTCGAGGATGCCAAATATATTTTTTGCCCTTTTTTCAATAATTCCGCCTCAAAAGGCACAACCACCATAGCCTCTTTATCAGCAACAGTTTCAAAAACATTTTTACCGTCAACCTGCAACTTTTGCGCCGAGAACCCCAAAGGTTTTTCTCTGCCCTCAATATCAATTTGCAAACCGTCGTGACGACAAATTTTATATTTGCTGCGAAAATACATCTTATTGCCGGCAACACGCGATATTTGCCCAATCTCAAGCCCTCTGTGACCGACAAAATCCCTATCAACAACATTTTTATTTTTGCCGTTCAGCATAAACTTGCACCATGGACGCGAAAAAATCTGTTTAATATTGTCGGCTCGCTTCTCATCAGCCCCTTTACCGTCAAGAATACGTCGATAATAATCCGTAACCGCCGCCACATAAAGCGCACTCTTTTTTCTGCCCTCAATTTTCAAAGAATTTACCGGCAATTTCAGCACTTGCTCTTGCAAAGCCATATCTTTCATTGAAAAATAATGCTTTTCTCCGCTTTCACCCTTAAAAATTGCCCGACAAGGATACAAACATTTTCCCCTATTGGCACTTCGCCCGCTTTCAAGTGATGAAAATAAACACATCCCGCTATAAGAATAGCACAATGCTCCATGAATAAAAGCTTCTGTTTCAAGTTGCGGAATAGCGGCAATTTCCTTAATTTCGCTCAAAGACAATTCTCTTGCCAGCACAACTCGCTTAAACCCAAGTTTTTGTAAGGCTAAAGCGCCTTCTTTATTATGAACAGCCATCTGCGTGCTGGCATGCAACTCCAACTCCGGATACTTTTCTTTGATAATTCTTGCCACACCCAAATCTTGCAAGATAATTCCATCAACATTACAATTTGAACAAACATCAAGTGTTAACAGCAGACTTTGCAATTCACTCTCCTGCACCAAAGTATTTACCGTAACATAAACCTTGCGTTTCAAACTATGGGCATACCCGACAAAATTATCCAACTCTTCCGGCGAAAAGTTGACAGCCGTTGCTCGTGCCGAAAAGTTTTTTAACCCCAAATAAACCGCATCTGCCCCATAAAATATCGCAGCATAACCCGCCTCTATATCGCCGGCCGGTGCTAAAAGTTCCGTCTTCATAACATTTTACCTTAATTGACTGTTATACAAAGAAGCATAAACACTGTTTTCTTTTGCCAAAAGTTCCTCATGTGTTCCTTCTTCAACAATTTCGCCATAATTAACCACTACAATCTTGTCGGCATTACGCACAGTAGAAAGACGATGGGCTACAATAAACACCGTTCTGTCTTTCATCAAATTATCAATCGCTTTCTGCACCACCGCCTCAGCCTTATTATCCAAAGCCGAAGTCGCCTCATCCAAAATAACAATCGGCGCATTTTTAATAAAAGCTCTGGCAATGGCAATTCTTTGTTTTTGTCCGCCTGAAAGCAAAACACCTCTTTCACCTATTTGTGTATCCCAACCTTTTTCCAAACTATCGACAAACTCTTTCAGACAGGCAGCCTCAACAGCATGCTCAATCTCTTCTTTTGAAGCATTTTCTTTACCAAGCAAAATATTATCCCTGATTGTGCCTGCAAACAAAAAATTGTCCTGAAAAACAATAGCAATATTATCACGCAAAGAAAACAAATCGTAATTTTTTATATTTTTCCCGTTTATCAAAATTTCTCCGCTTGTAACATCATAAAAACGAGGCAACAGATTTACCATTGTTGTCTTTCCGCCCCCCGAATTACCGACAAAAGCAACTGTTTCACCTACATTGATTTTAAGATTTACATTCTTCAAAACCGGCTTATTTTTCAAATATTCAAAACAAACATTTTTATATTCAATAATTCCGGACACATTTTTCAATTTAACAGGATTACCACAATTTCTAACTGCCGGCAAACGCTCCATCAGATTAAAAACTCTTTCCATCGCCAAAAAAGCCAATTGCACGCTGTTAAAATTATTACCTATCGATTTTATTGGATTATACAGCATAATCAGCGCCGTAATAAACGATACAAAGTTTCCCGGCGTAATTTGATGATTAACAATCAAATAGTTTCCCAACCAAATCACCGCGGCAATTCCCAATGACACAATAAAATGCATTAAAGGAGACATCATACCCGTGCGCTGCGTCATTTTTATACCGAGCTTAAAAACAGATTTTAATGTTTCACGAAAACGTTTCCCTTGATAATCATAAAGATTATACGAGGCAATAATTCTATTTCCGTTAAAAGTTTCATTAAAATGACTGATAACCGCCGCTCCGGAAAAAATTGTCTTATCCATAATCGCCTTAATTTTGCGTCTGACTGTTGTCAGCGGATATAATGCACAAAACAAAATCACAACGGCAATAATCGCCAACTGCCATGAATTATAAAATAAAACCGCAATCAAAGAAAGAGAAGAAAACACCCTGGTTGTAAAGAGTTTTAAGTTCGACAACAATCCGTTGCATGCCGAATCAACATCCGAATTATACCTAAACACAATCTGCCCCGAAGTCATTTTATCAAAAAAAGTAGCTTCGCTCTGCATCAACCGATCAAACAAAACCATTTTAACATCATTGGCAATCTTTCTCCCTACCCACACATTGAGATATGTAGCAGCATAATTCAGCAGACTTTGCAAGCAGCTGAAAATTATTATAAGAAGAGGTATGTAGCCCACAAAACTGGTAGATTTCTCTACCATAACAACATCCATATAAGGCTTTAGCGACCAGGCAATAACCGCATCCATAGCGCCAATCGGAATTGTTATTAAAACAGAAGTCAAACCTCTGCCCCAATATGGTTTTATATATGGCCACATTTTTTTATAATTAGTTACAAAATGCGTAGATACCAGCTTTTCTTTAATTTTTGCAAACATTATCACACTCTTAGAAATAATCGGACTACACACAGAATACATAAATTTAAAAATTTTGCAAAACTTTTTTACATTATCAAAACAAAAAAAGGCTCTGTTTTTTCAACAGAGCCTAAAGGAGAAAAATCAGAAAATACAAATGAGCGCTAAATAAATGGGTATCCGAATTACTTAACAATGTATTAACTATAGCACAAAATTAAGCAAGAATCAATATAAATTTTAAATCAATTTATGTTCCTTAAAACTATAATAACCGCTCTCACAGATTATCAAATGGTCTTGAAGCTTGATCCCTACGGCTTCCAATGCATTTTTAACTTGCATAGTAACCCTTTCATCATCGCCCGAAGGTTTCAAACTTCCGGAAGGATGATTGTGCACCATAATTACACATGCCGCACCATAAGCCAAAGCAGATCTGACAACTTCTGCCGGATGCACTGCAACTCCGCTGGTCGAACCCCTCTGTTGAACCTCTTCCGCAATAATCCTGCACTTTGCATCCAGCATCAAAAGCACCATTTCTTCACGCTTTTTGTTAGCCATTTTCATATGGCAATAATCAAGCAAACTATCCCAAGTAGTAATCACCGGTTGATCACCAGATGATAAATTCTGCCATGTCATTCTGATAGCGGCCTCGCGGATAACATCAAAAAGTATGATACTGTTTTCTTTCACCCCTGGAAAGGACATCAAAGCCTCTTTATTTGCAAAAATAACCTTGGCAAAACTGCCGAATTGCTTAATCAACGCTTTTGCTATAGGTTTTGTATCCTTCCGCGGAATGGCATAAGTCAACAGCAGCTCCAAAAACTCATAATCTGCCATATCCTTGCCCTGTCCGAGCAAAAATCGCTCCTTAATCCGTTGCCTGTGCCCGATATAATCTTTTTCTTCTGTCATAAATACCCCTATTTTTTATATGGCGGACGATCAAGTCCTTTGGGCGAATAAGTAAACACTTCACAACCGTCTTTTGTAACCCCCAAAGAGTGTTCAAATTGCGCCGAAAGGGTTTTATCTCTGGTAACGGCAGTCCAACCGTTTGCCAATATCAATCCCTCTTTTTTGCCCACATTTATCATCGGCTCAATGGTAAAAATCATACCTTCTTCCATCACCGGACCGGTTCCTTTTACTCCGCAATGCATAACATTGGGATTATCATGAAAAACCTTGCCGACACCGTGTCCGCAAAACATATCTACCACAGAATAACCGTATTTATGTGCATATTCTTCTATTACCGCCCCGATATCACCGAAATGTGCTCCCGGTTTGACAACATCAATACCTCTCATCAGGCATTCATACGTAACATCACAAAGCCTTGTTGCTTTCAATTTCGGCTTTCCGACATAATACATTCTGCTTGTATCGCCGAACCACCCGTCAACAATAACCGTAACATCAATATTGATAATATCACCGTTCGCCAACTTTTGCGTAGCGCTCGGAATACCGTGGCAAATTACATGATTTGCGGAAATGCAAGTATATTTCGGATATCCGTGATACCCCATACAAGCCGATACCCCTCCATGTTCAACAATATATTTGTTGCACAAATCGTCCAAATATTCGGTAGAAACACCGACATCGACATAATCTGTGATATAATCCAAAACTTCGGCGGCCAATTGACCGGCTTTACACATACCGTCAAAATCCTCATCGGTATTATAAATGGTAATATTATCTTGATTCTTTCTGCTCAATTTTATCACTCCTTATTTTGCCCCAAGCTACAACAATAAGACTAATTTTGCAACCATTAACTTGAATTATTATCAAGCAAAATTATATCCATAAAAAACAGCATAAAAGAAAGGGATTAAAATGAAAATAAATTACCAAAAACTGATTTATTGCTTTGTTATGACCTTTGCCGCCATGGCAATCGGCGCCTATTACAACGACTTTGGCATGGAAAAATGGTATCACAACATATCTCAACCTGCAGCCACCCCTCCCGATATGGTATTTCCGATTGTTTGGGGAATTCTATATGCCCTAATGGCAACAAGTTTCTATCTTACTTTTGTAACCGAAGATAAAAAAGCGCAAAATCAAAAGATTAACAGTCTGTTCATAGGTTTGTTATTTTTACACATTGTTTGGACATATTGCTTTTTCTATATGGGATATATAGCCTTGGCTTTTGGGGTTTTGTTATTTATAGACTTTTTGAGTTATTACATTTTAATGATGTTTTGGGGCATACACAAAACAGCAGCATGGCTTTTTATGCCATATTTCTTATGGATACTGTTTGCCACATACCTAAACGCCGCGTTCATAAACCTGAACAGCTACATAATCGTGGTTGAATAGCACAAATTTTTGCTTGCCATAACGCACTTTTTGCATTAAAAAAGACTTTTAAAAACAAAATGTAAAAACAGAGGTAAACAAAATGACTGCTACCGTAAATCAAATTCGTAAAACTTTTTTGGATTATTTTGCCAAAAACGGACATACTATTGTGCCTTCTTCATCACTCGTTCCGGACAACGACCCCACCCTGATGTTTACCAACTCGGGTATGGTTCAGTTCAAAAATATTTTGGCCGGCACCGAAACACGCGACTATAAAACCGCAGCAACCGCACAAAAATCTGTCCGCGCCGGAGGCAAACATAACGATTTGGATAGCGTCGGATATGATGTTCGCCACCATACATTTTTTGAAATGCTCGGTAACTTCTCATTTGGCGATTATTTCAAAGAAAAAGCCATTTTTTATGCTTGGGAGCTTTTAACCAAAGAATTTTGCCTGCCAAAAGAAAAACTTTTGGCCACGGTCTATCATACTGATGACGAAGCTTTCAACCTCTGGAAAAAAATCTCCGGTCTTCCTGATGAAAGAATAATCCGTATCCCGACCAAAGATAATTTTTGGCAGATGGGCGACACCGGTCCTTGCGGTCCCTGCTCCGAAATTTTTTATGACCATGGTCCGGAGGTATGGGGCGGAATGCCCGGCACTCCCGAAGAGGATGGTGACCGCTACATAGAAATTTGGAACCTTGTTTTTGATCAATACGAAGATTTGCCTGACGGCTCACGCATCAACCTCAAAAAGCCTTCCATTGATACTGGTATGGGGCTTGAGCGCATTGCCGCCATTTTACAAGGCGTTCACTCCAATTTTGATATTGATTTATTCAAAAATCTCATCAACAACATTGCTGAGATTGCTCATTCCGACCCCAAAGGCAAACTGCAATCCTCTCACAACGTTATTGCCGACCACATGCGTTCTTCGGCATTTTTGATAGCCGACGGCGTTTTACCGTCTAACGAAGGCAGAGGTTATGTCCTGCGCCGCATTATGCGCCGCGCTATGCGCCATATCCAAATGCTTGGCGTCAAAGAGCCGATGATGCACAAACTTCTTCCTGCTTTACAAAAAGAAATGGGCAAAGCCTATCCCGAACTCTACCGTGCCGAAGATTTGATTGTCGAAACACTTAAAACCGAAGAAAGTAAGTTTATCAAGACATTAGACAAAGGACTTAAACTTTTAGAAGAAGAAACAGCCAATCTTTCTGCCGGTGACACTTTGAACGGACAAACTGCTTTCAAACTATATGATACCTATGGTTTTCCGCTCGATTTAACCCAAGATGCCTTAAAACTGAAAAATATCAATGTTGATGTTGACGGTTTTAATCAAGCTATGGAAAAACAACGCGCCGAAGCACGTAAAAACTGGGCCGGCAGCGGTGACAGCGGAATTGAAAAAATTTGGTTTGAAGCTTTTGACAAATATGGCTCAAGCGAATTTTTAGGGTACGAGCACATTAAAGCCGACGGAGAAATAAAAGCTTTGATACAAAACTCCAACTTTGTTGACAGTATTTCTGCCGGCGATTTTTATCTTATTGCCAACCAAACCCCGTTTTATGGCGAATCCGGCGGTCAAGTCGGCGATATCGGAATTATCAAAGGCAAAAATTTCACTGCCGAGGTTACCGATACACAAAAGAAAATCAATGGTATGATTGTCCATAACTGCCACCTTTTGAACGGAACCATAAAAGTATCCGATTTTGCAAGCTTTGAAGTTAATGAGCAAAATCGCAACCAAATTCGCGCCAACCACTCAGTAACTCACCTGCTTCATCGTGCATTGCGTGATGTTTTGGGTAAACACGTCGCCCAAAAAGGTTCAATGGTTGCTGCTGACCGCGCCAGATTTGACATTTCTCACCCCAAACAAATTTCTTTAGAAGAATTGCGCAAGGTTGAGGCTATTGTAAACCAAGCAGTTCGCCACAATTACAAATGCGTAACGCGCGTTATGTTGCCGGAAGATGCCATCAAACAAGGTGCAATGGCGCTGTTCGGTGAAAAATATGGCGAAACTGTCCGTGTTGTCAGTATGGAAGACGGAAAAGAGGCATTTTCGGTAGAATTGTGCGGCGGAACTCATGTTAATGCTACCGGCGATATTGGATATTTCAGCATTGTTGCCGAGTCGGCAGTTGCCGCTGGTGTCAGAAGGCTTGAATTTGTAACCGGACAAGCCGCGGCAGAGATTGCTTATCAGGAAAAAGACCAGATCAGCAGAATTTGCCAAACCCTAAGATCTAATCCGCATGACTTGGAAGCAAAAATATCTCAATTGATTGAAGACAAGAAAAAACTTGAACTCGAGGTCATAAATCTCAAAAAAGAGATTATGAACGGTGGTACAAAAGAAGAAACACTGGAACAAGTTAACGGTATCAATTTTGTGGCCAAAAAGCTGGAAAATATTTCACCAAAAGAGCTCAAAGGCTTTGTCGATGAATTGAAAGACCAAATAAAAAGCGGCATAATCGCCCTCTTCTCTGTTGCCGAAGGCAAAGTTTCAGTAGTAATCGGCGCCACAGACGACATTGCTTCAAAATGTCCGGCAAATAATCTGATAAAAGTCGTCGCACCGTTTATCGGCGCCAACGGTGGTGGAGGTCGCCCCGATATGGCACAAACCGGCGGCTCCGACAGCTCCAAACTTGATGAGGCTATATCGGCATTGAAAAAAGCCATATAAAAGCTTGACAAAAACCACAAAAAAAAATAGTGTTAACGCAAGTTATCACTATTTTTCTTATTATTAACCAAAACCAAATCTTATGTTCTTGTTCCTAATTAAAGTATTGTTTATCATAATTGAGTTAGGTATGATTGCCTTTCTGGTTGTGATACTGTGGCATCCACTAAAAAACTTTACAACATACTCCTCAAAGGAAAAATTTGAAGTTGTTGTAGTTTGTTTAATTACTTTAGCAATTTTATTCGGCACCGGAATGTCTTTTTATTGGTTTTTCTTTTCCGAAGGAATGAGTCATCTCATTCCTTTTTTTTGTAACAGAATTGCAACTTTACAATTATAGAATTCTATGCTACCTTACACCTAGTGTGTTTTATAAGGAATCACAATGGACGACGATTATATAAAAGAATTAACCGAAGAAGAAAAAAGAGTTTTTCTTTCAATTTTCTGCAAGTTAGTCATGGCCGATAAAAGTGTCGAAAAAGAAGAAGTTAATTTTCTAAAATTGATTGCCGCACGCTACGATGTTGACAATAGCGTTATGGTTGAAATTATCAAAGCACAAAATATTGACCATATAGAGCTGGCTAAAAAAATCCATAGTCGCCAGCATGCGCTGGAACTTATAAAGGAACTTTGTGTCCTGTCCAATATTGACGGCGATTTACATGACAATGAATTAGATATCATTATTGATGTCGCAAGAGCCCTGAAAATAGAACCTCAAAAAGTCCTTCTAATCAACCGATGGGTTTTAGACAGCGCCATCGTCATCAAAACAGGCGAGCAAATTTTGGAGCGAAAACATGAGCATTGAGCTGAAAAGAGCCTTACAGCAACAAGCTTCAACTTTTGAGCAAGACATCACCAACAAAATGATTTATTTGCAAGGAGATGAAGACTTGGGCATCGACTATTATCAATATTCAGCCATAATCTCCTCTCAATCTTCCCAAAGGGCGTCCCCAAAAAAATCAGAAAATCTAACTGCATCAGAAGAAAATCAATCAGATTTCCAACAGCGTAAAGACAGAATAATGGCTCGCATTGAAGCCATAAAAGGAAAATCATTCCCCGGCTCATATCTCCGAACATCATCAGCAGCACAATAGCCTCTGTTCATCTGCGAAGTGGCATTAAACATTGACAAGAAAGACCGCATAATGTAAAGTATTTATATATAATGTGGAGAATTACCATGGTTGAAAGACTTAGTCCGAAAGAAAAAGAATACAAAAAACAAGGAGATCAGATATCAGATGCTATAAAAAATAGCGATATTAAAACTTTGCAACAACTTCTTCCGACTGCAGAAGACCTGGTAAAAGCTACCGAATATTGTGATGACCGCGACCACGATATTATGGATCAAATTGCCCTTACCGGCAATCATGAAATGCTCAAAAAAATCCTCAATACCTATTTTAGCGACCGTTCCGAAGAAAATGATGATCTCCGCCGCCGGTTTTTGCTAAGCCATAGAAAATCAAACGGTTACCCAAAGAACTTTCACTACATTGGTTTTTCTGTCCTTCCTCCATTTAAGGCCATGGAAAAAGTCATTTTATCCAAAACCGAAGAAGAACAATTCTCAAACATTCAAGAATTTAAGCGAATAAACGAAGATTTCAAAAAACCGACAGACGACAAAAATAAGCAATTAGATCAAAGAAAAATGGAAGTTTATATAACTATTCGTGATGCCTATATGGAAGTATATCCCAAAACCAATCCTCATCTACCAATGAAAAACAAAAGATATGGCCTCGCCCCAAAAGGAGAAGCTTCTAATGAATTTGTGGGCTATACATCAACAGATCCTCTTAAAGGATTCGTCGTCAAAAAATATGACATCACATACCCGATGATTCGCCTTGTAAATATTCCAGAGAACCAAAATGAAAACGAGCCTTTGATGTGCCAGTGCTTTGAAGTTAAAAATGCCAAATTTACCGAAGGCAAAAACGATTTAGCCGAACAAGTTTTTCGCCAAATGGCTTTCCCCGATGCTTGGACTGATGGTAATTATTTTACGTTTCTTCAAAAATATGGAGAAACCTATCAAAAAATTCACGACGATCCTATTGCTGATGCCGTTGTCCATAATTTCAATCAAAACAATGGTTATCACACTTTTGAAAATCGTAAAGACAAAACTACCAAAATAAATATAAAAGCCGGAAATGATTACAGAGGATACGCATACAGAGACCATATATGCCTGCGTACTGATTACATATATAATGAAGGAACAATATTCCATGAAGGCGGACACAATACCGACGACAGAGAATTTAACCAGACAGATTTATACAAATTTGTTGCCACTGCCATTTATGCCACCCCCGAAAAAAGCCAAGAAAGAAAATTAGCTGTTAATGACACACTACAATATTACAATTGTTCAGAATTTGAAGTTGAAAGTTTGGCAAGAATTCCTCAACAATATTTTTCTTCTCACAATTTTGAGAACGACCCTCTTCTCAGAGCAACTTGCGATATTTTTTCTGCTTATGGCAAAGCTAAACTAGAGAAAAAATCTGCTGTTCTTGAAAGAATAAATCATTGCATGCGTTTGCGTCTCTCCGGCAAAATAGGATATAAAAATCTTTCTAATATTACGGATATGCGACTGAATTATTTTGCTGAAAAAGATAGAGCAAAAGAAGAAAAGCCAGATCCTTATACCGGTTCTTTTGCTCCTGTCCTATCATCTGAAGAGCTTAAACAGCAAGAACAAGATCTCAGACAGCAATACGCTGTTTTAAATGGCAATGGAAATTTTGTTGAAAATGAAATCACAAAATGCATAAATACAGAACTAAAAGCCATTGAAAAGATAAATCAACATCCTTTGGCCGAAAAAATCATATTGGATTTGGATACAATCTCGCGCGACAACATAACTGAAGAAGAACCTCTGGAGGTTTTGATTGCCAAAACCTATGAAAGCACTAAAAAAATCAGCCCTCTTCGCGCACAAAAAATGAGCGAACAAGAGCTGGCAAAAGAAACAAAAAAACTCATCTCTATGGGAAAAGAAACGCTTAGTGAACTTAAAAAAGATAAAGACGACGGAATGTTGCTTGATCGCGCACTTTATTGTACTGCAATAAGACATACCGCAACCGCGGCAATGTATACATCTTTTTTGACCGAAAAATACTTTTCCAAACAAACCTTTAATGATGATATACAAGCTTATATTCCAAACGAACTTTATGGTACATCTTTCACGCTAACCAAACTTCAAAATGTTCAAGATAATATTCAAATCGTCAATAATGAGAACTCGGAAACGCGCATCTTACCCGAAATGTTTGATGATCCATTATTGTCAATGCAACGTAGAATAAACGAAGGACAATATAACTATGAAGACAACAAAGATCTTATTGAACCGCAAGATCGCATTGAAAATATGAAAGAACTTTTCTTAAAAAAGGATCCCATAGAAACCATGCGTCTGATGCAGCTTTTATACAAAGAATTTAATCCGCAAGCCAAATCCTTGCCGGAAGATTTGCATTTTGCCTCACTGACAAAAGAAAAGATCAAAAACGGCGACTGGCAAAGGGCAGTAAACAAATACCAAGATCAATTTGTCAAACAACTGGAAAAACAAGCTCATAATTCACAAACACAAGCACCGATAAGCAAAGACTCTTCTCATTCTTTGTAATTTTGTTTTTCATAAGCAAGCCATGTGTTTTGCATAAGCATTGCAACGGTCATCGGCCCTACTCCGCCCGGAACAGGTGTGATATATTGAGCTTTTGGCGCAACCTTTGCAAAATTTACATCACCATATATTTTGCCATTCACACGCGTAATCCCGACATCAATAACCGTAGCGCCTTTTTTCACCCACTTGTCATCAACCATTGTAGGCACTCCGCAGGCCGAAACCAAAATATCTGCCTGCGCCGCCAGTTTTTGCAAATCCACACTTTGTTTATGTCCGATAGTAACCGTGCAATCGCTATTCAGCAATAGCGAAGCCAATGGCCGTCCCACAATATTTGAACGTCCGATAATCACGGCATTTTTGCCGGCAATATTACCAAGTGTATGCTCCAACATATACAAAACCGCTTTCGGAGTAGCGGGAATGAGAGCATTTTTGCAATTTGAATGCAACAATCCCATATTATATGGGCTAAAGCCATCAACATCTTTTTCCAAAGCAATATTTTCAAGCACTTTATCAGAGTCAATATGCTCCGGTAGCGGCATTTGCACAATAATTCCATTGATACCTTTGTCTTTATTGAGCGAATTTAATAAATTTAGCAACTCCTTTTCTGAAGTTTTTTCGTCCAAATGATGGACACTACATTTCATACCAATATTTTCTGCCAGCTTCTGCTTATTGCGAACATAAATCAAGCTGGCTTCATTATTTCCTACCAACACCACAGCCAAATGCGGCTTTTTTTGCACACTGGCAACTTTTTTGCTTAAATCATCAGCAATCTTCGCCGCCATTTCTTTGCCATCAATTATTTGCGCAACCATTTGCCCTCCATTCATTTAACTTGGTTATAACATCAGAAGATTGTGTATCTATCAAAATCTTTTTATAATGCGAAGTTTCCCCAACTGCAATAGAAAATGCACTTTTTGGCAGTTTTAGCTCTTTACTCAACAATTTTATCACTTCTTTGTTTGCCTTGCCCTTCTCTGGCACACAGCTCACCAAAACGCGTAAAAACTCTTTTCCGTCCGCATCTTTCACCACATCTTTAATCTGCGTCGAACCGGCATTCGGCACAACCTTTAGCGAAAGCAACAAACCTTTTTCAGACTCCACATACATATCACGCACAAACAAAAAAACAGGCGGCCAAAAGCCGCCTTAAAAGTAAAAAACAAAATTTAGAACATCCACTGTCCCAAAACTGCCAAAACAATAAAAATCAGCAACGGCACAATATTAAAGCCCAAAACCGTTCTAAATTTCTCAGGCAAAACTTCCGTAACCTTCTCATAAACTGGCGATGTAAGCTTGCTGACAAAATCAACTGTTTTCTGCATAATCTCATTTTTTGAAAAATCAAACATCTTATATTTCTTGAACAAAGAAACAACCATGTCAAACAAAACAATCAAAGCACAAACAATAAATACAAAACCGACTAAACTCATGTAAAACTCCTTAAATAAAAGTTATAAACTATCAACAATTATGAAACTATTTTTCTTAATTGTCTAGCCATTTTTCAAAAAAATCACATCCTGTTATCTTTTAGGCAAAAAGCTCTATACTTAGCTGCCTCAAAGAACTTTGGATGATTAAAAGTACAATTTTTACAACGCCCACGCAAAGTAGAAATTCTCGATTCGACATCGCTCCTGCTTTCACAAGACTGAGTAAGCAACAATTCTTCAGCATAGGATTGTTTTTCAAAAAATTGCTTATTCATACATTGCATAAAATTATATCTCAAATCTGATGCAAAATCATATTGCTCATGTGGCGGCAAAGCCAAAAGCCCACTACTGGCAGAATTCAGCGCAAAATTTTCATGTGCAGGCAAAGCACTCAAACCAGACGTTGTTTCAGGTAACGCTATTGCTTCCGTATGTTCCGGCAAGGATATATTCTCTGCCGGAGACAACGCCGGAACATCATCAAATACTTGCGATTTTGGTGGCAACGCATTGACCTTCTTATGAGGCGTCAAAGAGGGATAAAAATATTCATATTCAGGGAACAAATCAAAATCATTCCCATGATACATCCCCAACCCGATAAGTTCTTCTTTTGACAAATTCCACATAATATCGTTTTGAGCAATCAAAGTAATTGCCGCAGTAGAAGCCATAGCTCTCTGGCGCAACTGTTTCATTTTTTGTTCTTTTTCCTCTTGCTCGTCACTGACTGCAATTGTCGCATTCTGAATAGCCGAACGCAATTGCCGCAACTTCACAAGCTTGTTATACAGCAAATTATGACGTTCTCTAGCAAGCGGATAAGAACTGCTCTGATACAATGCCAAACAAGTCATAATTTCGGCTTCTCTGACATAGGAATCACTAATCCAAGTATTACGAATTTCCAAATCAGCATCAGAAACATAACCATCATTCATCCTGGTAATAATATTATCACATTCTCCGAACCACGAATAATATTCTTGTCTGGAATCTGTTCCGGAACATAAATTCTCAATCGATTCTGCCAACATAAACTGCAAATCCGCAACCTTAATTTCTTGATCTTTTACGGTCACTTCCTTATCAGTAGGCAACAAAACAACATCATAAGACAACTTGACAAGATCTTCATTCTCGATATCGGGATCAATATTTTTCAATCCCTTCATTACAGCGTTTCTCTGCGCTGCATCAAACATAATTCGATTCCTATATCTATGACAAATTGCCTGCAATTTGGCTTTTTTATCCAATTTCTTTTCAGCTGTCTTATCTGCTGTTTTATCAGTTTTCTTTTTTTGCATCGGTTCACTCGTAAAAACTAGACTTCGTCAAAAATAATTCTGGCTTTTTCAGTTAAAATCATTTTTTCGACAACCCAATCGCTGATTTCTTCAACTTTTGCAGGATCAACACCCATAGCCTCACCGATCTTACCGATAAATACCAACTCTTTTTCAGAAAGATCTTTATCAGCATAACCTAAAAAGCACAAATCTTTAATCAGTTCCAACGCAGCGCGACGGCTTTTGATATTTTTAACTGCAGCAATAACATTATCATCACTGGCATTAAAAACTTCGGGCAAACGTTTCTTAGGCAACATATAGTCCTTTGCCATATTTTCAATAAATTTTTTTTCTTTGGCATCAAAAACACCATCTGCATGAGCAAGTTTTGTAAACGCTTGCAAATATGCAACTTTTGCATCATCGTTCAAACTCATAATTTCATCATAAACTTCCATAATATCCTCCAATAAAGTGAACAATCCAGTATAGAAAAACAAAAAAACGTTAAATTATATTTAAAAAAGTAAAAAAACATAAAAATTGCTTGAAATGCACAATGATTGGTCTAATATAGGTAAAATAAAAATATATAAAGGTCACAAAAACATTGCGCTACTACATCAAAACTTTCGGCTGTCAAATGAATGTCTACGATTCGCAAAGAATTGCCGACATTTTGGATAATATGGGACACACACCCGTATCCCAAATTAAAAATGCCGATATAATTTTGTTTAATACTTGCCACATCAGGGAAAAAGCCGCCGAAAAACTTTTTTCCGATCTCGGTCGAGCCGAAATCATAAAACAAGATCGAGCTCTCGAAGGCAAAGAAACAATTATCGGTGTTGTCGGTTGTGTTGTTCAAGCCGAAAACGAACAAATTTCCAAAAGAGCGCCCTATGTCAACTTTGCCACCGGCCCGTTGACCTATCACCGCATACCGGAAATTTTGGAACGTATTGCCAGACAAAAAAACATTTGTATTATTGATACCGAATTTCCTGCTGAAAGCAAATTCGATTATCTGCCCGAAAATCATGCTCACGGCGGTTGTGCATACCTTGCGGTTCAAGAAGGATGCAACAATTTCTGCACCTATTGCATTGTTCCCTACACTCGCGGAGTTGAAACTTCACGTCCGATTGATGATGTTATCAATGAAGCAAAAATACTCGTAAATTCCGGAGTTTTGGAAATCAACCTTTTGGGACAAAATGTAAATTCATACCACGGAGAAGATGCCAACGGCAAAGAACACAACTTGGCATATCTATTAAATAAAATGTCCGAAATCGAGGGCTTACAGCGCCTGCGTTATACCACATCATATCCTGCTGATATGACAGACGACCTCATTTCGTGCCATAAAAATCTTTCAAAACTTATGCCCTACCTGCATTTACCTCTCCAATCAGGCTCGGATAAAATCTTAAAAGCCATGAACAGACGCCATAATACCGCGCAATATTTAACTGTTATCGAAAAATTGCAAAATGCCAACCCAAATTTGCGTTTTGCTTCCGACTTTATCGTAGGCTTCCCCGGTGAAACCGACCAAGATTTTGAAGCAACACTAAAAATCGCAAAACAAATAAATTACATTCAATCCTTTTCTTTCAAATATAGTCGTCGCCCCGGCACACCCGCTGCCGTTTTTCCCAATCAGGTAGAAGAAAAGATTAAACAACAGCGTCTTGCCGTTTTGCAAGACGAACTATTTGCTATGCAACTAAAGTTCAATCAATCTTGCACCGGCAAAACGATGCCTGTCCTATTTGAGAGCAAAGGCAAACAAAAAGGTGAGATTTTCGGACGCACTCCCTACATGCAAACATTGGTAGCAAAAGGAGATGTATCCAATCTAAATCTCATCAAAAACGTAACAATCACCTCCGGCGGAATGAACTCGCTGGCAGGAACCATCATCAATCCAACAAAGGTGTTATAAAATGGCAAAAATAGAATTTGAACTTTTTAACAATCAACTCTTACAACAGCTTGTCGGCGCAAACGATGCCAACCTCAATCTGATTGAAGAAATGCTTAGCGTAGAAATTACAACCATAGGCAACCAAATTCATATCAAAGGAGATAAAAATAATTGCGAAAAAGCCAAACTTGCCCTAACCGACCTATACAACAAAGTAAGTCGTAGCATTGAAATTGGCGAACAAGAAGTTAAAGCTGCTGTCAGAATGCATAACGGAACGGAGAAAGATAACACTCAAAAAACAGACATCAACCTGAGCGATATTGTTCTAAAGACCAAAAAACGCCATATCTATCCGCGTTCTCAAACTCAGGCCAAATATATACTTGAAATGATGAATAATGAGCTTGTTTTCGGCCTTGGACCTGCCGGTACCGGAAAAACCTATCTTGCAGTTGCATTGGCTGTATCAATGATGTTGGAAGGAACCATTGATAAGATAATTCTTTCTCGTCCTGCGGTCGAAGCAGGAGAAAATTTGGGATTTCTACCCGGAGACCTGAAAGAAAAAGTTGATCCATATTTACGCCCGCTATACGACGCTTTATATGAAATGCTCCCCAACGAACAAGTTGATAAAAAAATTGCCGCAGGCGAAATTGAAATTGCCCCTCTTGCCTTTATGTGCGGTAGAACTTTGTCTAATGCCTTTGTAATCTTGGACGAAGCGCAAAACACAACCCCTATGCAGATGAAAATGTTTCTGACCCGTCTCGGTGAAAATTCACGTATGGTCGTCAACGGAGACCTAAGTCAGGTTGACTTGCCGCGCGGCAGTGTATCGGGATTGAAAGACGCTCTCGGCACCCTACGAAACATCAAAGGTATAACTTCTGTTACCTTTACTGCAGAAGATGTTGTCCGTCACGGCTTGGTATCAAAAATTGTCCTTGCTTATGAAAAACGCAAAAAGGAAGAAAATGATTAAAACCAAACTCAATCTTGATTTTGCCGATAAAAATTGGAAAAAAGAACTGCCTGATGTGCAAAAAATTTCCAAAGATATTTTGACGCTTGTCATCAACGACAAAAACCCTTCTTGGTTGCAAAACAAAGAAGTTTGTGTCAATTTATCTTTGAGTAATGACAGCCAAATCAAACAGCTAAACTCCGAATTTCGCAATTTGGATAAACCGACAAATGTCCTGTCTTTTGCCAATATTGATGACGAAGAGTTCGAGCATTATCTCAGCATAAACAAGCAAATAGAACTCGGCGACATTATCATTTCCTTACAAACCATGCTTGAGCAAAGTCAGCAAGAAGAAATCAGCCTCCATGACCACTATTGCCACATCTTAATCCATGCCCTGCTCCACCTTTTGGGCTATGATCACATAGGACAAGAAGAAGCCGAAGAAATGGAAAGTGAAGAAATAAGAATTTTACAAACCTTAAATATAGCAAACCCATATAAGGAGAAAATTTAATTATGAGTGATGAAAATCAAAGTCACGGTTTTTGCAGTTATTTTAAGAACATTTTCAACAAAGGCAATGAAGATGTCCGTGAAACTATTGAAGATTTAATAGAAGAAGCCGTTGATAATACCGGCAAAGATGCCTTCAGCGAGCACGAACAGCTCCTAATATCCAATCTCTTGGGCATAAAAGACAAAAAGGCTTGCCGCGTAATGGTTCCCCGATCCGATATTATTGCCTTCCAAAAAAACGGCACTGTTGAAGAATTGGCAAAGATGATGGTTGAAAGAGGTCATTCCCGCATCCCTATTTATGGAGAATCTTTAGACGACATCACGGGATTTTTGCATATCATAGACTTAGCAAAATGCTTACTTAAAGGAGAAGATAAAACTCCCGTATCACAGATAGAAATCAACAAAATCAAATTTACTTCACCCGATATTCCGGTTCTTGATTTATTGAAAGATATGCAGCAAAACAAAAACCACATGGCAATTATTGTTGATGATTACGGCGGAGTATGCGGTTTGGTAACCATTGAAGATTTGCTCGAAGAAATTGTCGGTGATATAGAAGATGAATACGATTTGGAAGAAAATCACATTATAACCTTGCAAAATAAAGGACTATTTATTGCCGATGCCAAAGCTTATCTGGACGAAGTAAAAGAAACAACAGGCCTCGATCTTGAAAGTATTGATGAAGAAGGCAACACCGTTGATACTCTCGGCGGTTATGTTTTTGACTTGGCACAACGCATCCCTAATAAAGGAGAAATTATCTCCGGACATGACGGTGTCAAATTCAAAATTTTGGATGTTGACCCGAGCCGCATTAAAAAAATTATGATTATCTTGCCAACTTCAAATGCCGAATAAAATGCTCAACATCAAGAAAATTTCTCAATATCCGAAAACTTTGGCTCTCGTCTTGGGAATATTAGCAACTTTTGCACTTCCTCCATATTATCAGATATGCTTTCTTTTCATATCTTTCGGGCTATTTACTGTCTTGTTGGAAAAGTCAGAAAACAAACTTCAAGCATTTCTGCTCGGTTATTGCTTTGGAGCCGGCTTTTTTGCCATAGGTTTTTCTTGGGTTGCCAATGCCCTGGCTTTGGATATCAAAAGCTTCGGATGGCTCATTCCCCTTGCCTTATTAGGCTCAGGTTTGTTTTTTGGGCTGTTTAGCGGCTTTGCTGCTTTCTGTAGTTCATTCTTCAAAGGCCTATATGCCAAAATCATTGCTCTTGGCGCATTTTGGGGAATATCAGAGTGGTTGCGTTCATTTATATTGACCGGATTTCCTTGGAACTTACTCGGCAGTATTTGGACATTTGATCATACATGGCTGCAAACCGTATCCTTGTTCGGTACCTACGGACTATCAGCATTAAGCGTTATCATTTTTTCTTTACCTGCTGTTTTTATAGTCAAGCCCTGCAAAAAAAATGCCGTAATATCCCTATTGACGGCTATGAGCATTTTATTATGTATGGAAATATTCGGACTTTGGAACTGTCAAAGACACGGAGAAATAAAAAATTCATCATTATCAATAAGAGTTGTCCAACCCAGCATTCCCCAAAGCCTAAAATGGGATTTTGCCAAATTGGAAGCAAACTTATATGAATATATCGCTATGTCGCAAGAAATGGGATTTGAAGGCAAGGATGTTATTATTTGGGGCGAAACCGCCAGCACATTTCCCTTAAGCATAGACCACACCCATTTTGAACAAACCAAACTTGCTGTTCCTCCTCACGGCTATTTGATAACCGGTAGTGTTGACTATTTTTCCGATTCAGATGACCGTTGGATACCTATAAATGCCGCCCATATAATTGAGCAAGACAAAGGCATTATAAACAGTTACATAAAATCACATCTTGTTCCTTTTGGCGAATATATTCCATTCCGCAAATTTTTACCTCAACAATTGCGCCCTATCACCAAAGTTATAACCGATTTCAAAGCCGGCGACGGAGCAAAAACCTTTTTTGTTTCCAATCTTCCTCCGTTAGGTTTGCTTATTTGCTACGAAATTATTTTTCCTCACCAAATTATCGATCAAAACAATCGCCCTGAATGGATAATCAACATGACCAATGATGGTTGGTATGGTTTGAGTGCCGGCCCTTATCAACACTTGGCCACAGCACAACTGCGCGCCGCTGAAGAAGGAATCACAATAGTCAGAGCTGCAAATTCAGGCATCTCTGCTCTCATTTCTCAAACCGGAAAAATAATAAAATCCGCTCCATTACACAGTAAACAAAATCTCGATTTTTATTTACCACAAAATCTTTCTTATAAAACCATATATTCAAAATATGGCAATTATACATTTTTTGCTTTTGTGTTTTTACTATCTCTTATCGCCCTGCTCGCCTCGATATTACACAAAAGCCCCAATGTAGATAATACATAAATAAACATTGACAAAACAAGGCTTTTATACAACGATACATACATAAAATTCTTATCGGAGATACCAAAAAATGACTACACAAAAATCCAAAAAAGCAAGCCGAGGACGCACCCCAAGCGGACAGCCTAACCCCATTGATATCCACGTCGGAAATCGCATACGTTTACGCCGCAATGTTTTGGGATGGAGCCAGGAAAAAATGGCCGAAATGTTGGGTCTTACTTTTCAACAGCTTCAAAAATATGAGCGTGGCAACAATCGTGTCAGCGCAAGCCGTTTGTGGGACATTGGCAATATCTTAAATGTTCCGATCGGCTTTTTCTTTGAAGATATGGATAAAAGTGTATCATCACAAAGCCCTCGCACATTCAGTATGCCTGCAAGCGACACCGACACTCTTTATCTGCACGAAGATACTCCGGAAATTGAACTTGACCCGATGAAAAAACAAGAAACATTGGAACTTGTAAATTCATATTATAAAATCAATAACCGCAAAGCAGCACACTTACTTTTAGAATTGGCAATCACAATGTCTAAATCTAACTTCTCACAAAAAACACAAGATGAAGAAGATGATGAAGACGAATAATGCAATAAGCTGTTTTTTTATTCTATCTTGGAGACAATTATGAGTTATTTATTTACCAGCGAAGCCGTATCCTGCGGACACCCAGATAAAATTTGCGATCAAATTTCCGATGCAATATTAGATTTGCACCTTGCCCAAGATCCTAATGCCCACACCGCAATAGAAACCCTGGCAACGACAAACCATGTTACCATTGCCGGCGAAACTTTAAGCAAGACCAAAATTTCTATAGACCAAATCGAAGAAGTCATTCGCGGCACCGTCAAAAATATCGGCTATGAACAATCAGGCTTCCACTGGAAAACTCTCCGCATTGAAAATTTATTACATACCCAATCAGCCGACATTGCCGAAGGAATAAAAGACTTTGGCGCCGGAGATCAAGGAATTATGTTCGGATATGCAAAAAAAGAAACCGGATTTGACACCGAATATATGCCCTTGGCCGCATTTTTATCCAATAAAATATTGCACAATCTGCGCCTGCAAAATAACCCAGATATTTTACCGGATGCCAAAAGCCAAGTAACTGTAGAATATTCAAACGATGGCACCGCAAAAAAAGTAACCAAAATTGTCCTTTCAACTCAACACACTGCAAAAACTCCTCTCGATAAAGTTGCCGAGATTGTAAAACCGATAATTTTTAATACAATTCCCGAAAAACTTTGCCCGCAAAAAGCAGAACTTTTGATAAATCCTGCCGGCAAATTTGTTATCGGCGGCCCAGATGGTGATACCGGTCTTACCGGACGCAAAATAATTGTTGATACCTATGGCGGTTACGCGCCTCACGGAGGCGGTGCGTTTTCCGGCAAAGATCCGAGCAAAGTTGACCGTTCTGCTGCATATATGTTGCGCTGGTTAGCAAAAAATATTGTTGCCGCCAATCTTGCCAAAGAATGTTTATTGCAAATTTCTTATGCCATTGGCAAGGCCGAGCCACTCTCATTATATATAAATTGCAAAAACACCGCCAATACGGATGAGAAAAAAATCTTACAATTCATTAAGAAAAATATTGATCTCACCCCAAAGGGAATTATCAAAGCTCTTGAACTGAAAAAACCGATTTATCTGCCGACTGCAGCCTATGGACATTTTGGAAGACAAGCCGACAATTTTGGGCACTTTAGTTGGGAAAAAGAAAATCTGGTTACGGAATTTGCCCAATGCTTATAGGAGATAAGCCCCATTTTTACGGCCGCAGACAAGGCCGCAGATTACGCAAAGCAAAATCAGCTTTAATGGATGTATTTCTACCAAGCATAAAACTTGATAGCAAAAACCCTTTATCATTTGTCGGCAAAAACCAAAAACTTTACCTCGAAATCGGCTTTGGAGACGGCGACCACCTTGCCGAGCATTCACTTAAAAACAAAGATATTTGTTACATTGGTGCCGAAGTTTTCAAAAATGGAGTTGCCAATTTGTTGAGCCTTATCACCGGTATCAAAACCAACGATGAAGTATCAGAACAAATATCACTACTTTCCAATCGCACTGATAATATAAGAATTTGGGATGATGACATCAGACTGCTTTTTCCTCTGCTACCCGATGCTTGTTTGGATAAAGTTTTTTTGCTTTTTCCCGACCCGTGGCCCAAAAAACGCCATGCCAACCGCCGTTTTGTAAATCCCGAAAATTTACAAATTTTAGCACGTCTAATCAAACCAAACGGCATATTACGCATTGCAACCGACCACACCACATACAAATTTTGGACCCTGCGCCAACTGCACAATTGCCCATATTTTGAATGGACCGCAACTTGTGGAGCAGACTGGAAAAATCCCCCTGCAGATTGGGTGGAAACCAAATATCAAAGAAAAGCCTTGCGCGAAGGAAGAAAACCTGTTTTTTTGGATTTTCGTCGCAAATAACTTATTTTATTTTTCTTTGCTCCATATTTTCAGGAGAAACAATACCTCCCGAAACTACAAACTTCAAAGCCTCTTCCACACTCATATCTAAAAATATCACTTCATTTCGCGGCACAAAAATCAAAAATCCGGAAGTAGGATTAGGTGTTGTAGGCACAAACACATTTATCATATCTTGCTTCAAAACATCCTTAACCTCACCTTCCGTATCGGTGCTCACCAAGGCCAAAATCCAAATTCCTTTACGTGGATACTCAAGCAATACCACTTTTGAAAAAGCCGAAGTACTATCCGATAGAAACGTTTCAAAAACTTTTTTTAGTAATGAATAAATTGTAGAGATTAACGGAATCTTCTTAACAATCCAATCACCGAGTTTTATAAAAAACTTTCCGATAAAACCGGCAGCAAACATTCCTATAAAAGTCATAATTACAATCAGCACAATAAGTCCCAGCCCCGGAACGGTAAAAGGCAAGGTATCATAATATTCTCTGAAACGCGGCGGCAAGAGCTTGCCAACTACATTATCTACCCAAAAAATAATCTTATATGCTACATAAAAAGTCATTGCCACCGGCGCCGTAACCAAAACACCGGTAAAGAAATAAGCTCTAAGCTTTGCCCCCAGTTTCATAAAAACTCTTTGTTCACGCGCCTGCTTCTCCTGTGAGCGCCTTATATCTTTAATTTTTCCAGCACGTTTATAAGCTTTTTTTGAATGTTTTCTTGTCATTTATGCCTCCATTGCATCTTCAATAATAAATTGCGCCTGATTACGTCCTTGCCAGTTATCACGACGTAACACACCGACAAAATTAAAAGTTTTACCAACTCCGTTAATTAAAGCCTTTCCCATTTCGCTGTCTGCACATCTGAACGCCATTGCCTTAACCGAACCTGAGTTCAGCGAAGTCAAAAAGCATCTTAAATGCCCTGCACCGACAATATCCGCCTTTTTCAAAAGAGCATTTGCCAACATCAATTTTGGTTCCGGATTGCCGGCACCATACGGCTCCAATAACTGCAACTCATCCAACAAAGCAACATTTGCCGCCCCCGCATCAATACTGGCATCAACATCCAAAACTGGCACCAAACTATCGGTTTGCATAGTTTCATTAACATAATTACCGACAAATTCTCTAAACTCTTCCAACTTATCTTCTTCCAAAGAAAAACCGGCTGCCATAATATGTCCGCCGCCTTTGGTCAATATTCCTTTTTCCTTTGCCGCCATAATTAAAGCTCCTAAATCAATACCGGCAATAGAACGAGCCGACCCCTTAACCTCATCATCTTCAATTGACATAACAAATGCCGGAAGATTATATCTTTCTTTCAGCTTTCCGGCAACAATACCTATCACACCCTGATGCCAATCCTTACCATAAACAAATGCAATCGGATATTTTTGCGGCTGTCCTTCCAAAATTTCGATTGCCTGTAACAAAACATAAGCTTCAATTTCCTTGCGTTGCGCATTAAAATTATCCAGTTCTTCAGCCAATTTTTCTGCCTGAATTTTATCTTTACAACACAAAAGTCTGCTTCCAAAAGAAGAATCTCCCACTCTTCCTCCGGCATTTATGCGCGGCCCCAACACATAACCAAGATGATAGCTTGTCATGGCTTCATTTATCGCCACTTTTTCCGCCAAAGCCGAAATTCCCAAATTCGGACACTGGCGTATAACACTCAAACCCTGTTTTACAAAAGCCCTGTTCAACCCAAGCAAAGGCACCACATCACAAACCGTTCCTAAAGCGACCAAATCAAGCCACTTCAACAAATCGACAGCTTTTCTTTCCGCAAAAAAGTTCTGCTCGCGCAAACGCCGATTGACAGCCACCACAGTCATAAAAACAACTCCTACCGCCGCCATATATTTAAGATATGGATAATCATTTTGCTCATCAAGTCTTTTCGGATTGACTAAAGCCAAAACTTTAGGTAAACGAGCCTCCGCCTCATGATGGTCCAACACAATTACCGGAAGATTTTTTTCTGCAGCATAATCAAAAACCTCAAAAGCCGAAGTTCCGCAATCAACTGTAATCAAAAGCTCCGCACCTTGCGCCAAAAAATCATCAACCGCCTTAACACTTGGGCCATATCCCTCATCTCTTTCCGGAATATGCAACATCGGATCAACATTAAGTTCTTGCAAAAACAAGCTTAATAACGAAGAAGAAGTAGCTCCGTCAACATCATAGTCACCTATTATGGCAATTTTTTTCTTGTCAATAATGGCATTTGCAATTGTCTCGGCAGCTTTCTGCATATCTTTCATCACATACGGATCCGGCATCAAATTTTGCATTTTAGGCGCAATAAAAGCCGCAGCTGAGTCCGCATCAATTCCTCTGGAAACCAAAATTTTTGCCAACAACAACGAAAAATTATTCTTCTGTGCCATTTGCTCAACCAAACGCTCATCAGGAGAAGAAAAATCCCAAATATTTCCGTTCAAAGATTTCGTTGTTTCAAAAATTTTTACCACTTAGAAAATTCCTCAATATACAAGATAAACTTCAGCTCGACGATTTAAACGCTCACCTTCAAGCATTTTATCATTGAGCATCGGCATTGCATCAGCAAAAGCCTCTACCACAATATTTTTTTTATTCACTCCGATATTTTCCAAAACCTCGGCAACTTTTTGTGCTCTCTTCAGTGACATCTTAAAATTTATAATTTTCTGACTTTCAAAATCAGCATTTCTCGTCTTGCTTGAAGCATAACCATAAACCAAAACCTTTACATTATCATCTTTTGCTTTTTTTGCCACTTTTTGCAACTCTGAAATATATTTATTATCAACTTCTGCACTACCGTTCTCAAACAAAATCATTGCCACCATCATATTTTTCAAACTTTGCGTATCAGGCATTTTGTTTTCTATCACAATCGGAACATTTTGATTATTGGCAACTTCACTAGTATTATCAGATTCTATTTTAACATTTGCCTGAACATCAGCCACTTTTTCATTATCATTTTGCGCATCACTATAATTGGCATTTTCATTATCTGCCACAAAAGATTTAGTAGAATTTATCTGATGTATCGGATGATAATAAGCCCCACTGTTTTTAATGTCATCAGCATCTTCTACCGTTGAAGCACACGCGCCCAACAACAAAAAAACTGACAAGAAATAAAAAAAACTGACTTTATGCAACGCATTTCTCCTTTCTTCTTATCCTCAAACATTGTTATATAGCAAAAGTTGAAGATTGACAAGAGCAATTTTGTTTAGTAAGGTTAACAAAGAATTGTTAAAATCTTTATTTTCCTCGGGAGATAGAATATGTCAAAATTCGTAAAATTAGCCTTAATTATTTTAATTTTTTCCGCCTGCACAAAAGTTGTAAAAAAAGATGATTTATCAATCCTCGGACCGGAAGGTGAAAAAGTTGCCTATAAAGTAGAAATTGCCACCACCAAACAAGAACTTGAAACTGGTTTAATGAACCGTCCCGTTTTAGCTGAAGATTCGGGCATGCTTTTTGACTTACGCCCAATCAAAGAGCCGGTTTCTATGTGGATGAAAGACACTAAAATTTCTTTGGATATGATTTTTATTGATAAAGACGGAAGCATTTTCTGGATTTACGAAAATGCAGAACCAATGTCCACAACACTCATTCTTCCGCCATACAATCCGGCCGCAGTTCTCGAAGTTAATGCCGGTGATGCCAAGAAATATAACATCAGAGTTGGCGACGTCATCAAATACAAATGGTTTGCAAACGCAGCTCCTGTCAAAGCTGTAGCTTCCGAACCTGTTGCAGAAGCAGCAACCGAAGCTCTTACTAACGAAACTCAGGCAGAACAAACTGCCCCTGCAGAGCCTGAAATTATGACAGAATAAGCGTTAACATCTTCAAAACCCAAATAACCTCGAGATTCTCGAGGTTATTTTTTTTACACAACAAGCACAAAAAGCCCCTTGAAAAGATAAAAAAATCTCATAAATCAAAAACAAAGGAGCAAATGCATGATATTCAAAATTATAATTTTATGTTTGCTAACTGTAGGTGCCTCTGCGACAGAACTTATTGAAAGCACAGCATCACCCCAAGATGAAACCACTATTTTCGGAGAAGCCGCACAGCCAAACGGAACATTCAATGAATTTATGCTTGAACAACCGCAAAATGCAAACAACCCATTGGGAAATCCCATATATTACACACCATCAGGTACCCCTGAAATATTTGCTCCGCAGGCACCGACACCACCTGCTCCACAAACAACTCCTGCCACAAACGGTGTCAGCGAAATAAGCCCGCAAAATCCATCCTTCAGCCAAATGTCGCCGCAAACCGTTGGCAACGAAATTCAGAACAAACTCTACCAATCCGGCAACCGCATTTATGACGTTCAATCATATCCGGCAAAAGATATCGGCTACATCAATCAAAACAACCAAAACAATGCAATAACAAACTATCCGGCATATTAAAACCGCAAAACATCATAGCTGTAAAGCAACAAAACTGTTCCCAAAATCACCCTATATACCACAAACGGCAGAAAAGTTCTGTTTTTAAGCCAATTCATCATTATCCAAATCGCGCTTAACGAAGCTGCAAAAGAAAAAACAATTCCGAGCATCACCCAATCAAAATCTTGAGCCCCGTTTTTCAACATTTGATATCCCACAAGCAAACCGGCACCTGCAATCGTCGGAATTGAAAGCAACATACAAAACTTTGCCGCCTCTCTGCGTTCAATCCCTAAAAACCTGCTCATCGTAATTGTAATTCCCGAGCGCGAAGTCCCCGGAATCAAAGACAAACATTGCGCTAATCCGATCAAAATTGCATCAATTAAACCTATATTCTCAATTTTCCTGATTGACAACGAACATCTATCGGCAAACCAAAGCAAAATACCGAAAATCAATATATTCCAACCGATAATTTTGGTATTTCTCATCCACTCCATACCATTATTGTTCAACATCAAACCGACCATCGCCGCTGGAATACTGGCAATTATAATCAACCAAAAAAGCTTGCATCCCTCGTTGGCAAAAGACGGCAACAACTTCTCCTTGAAAACACCTTTAACAATATTCCAAATATCCTTGGCAAAATATATCAAAACTGCAGCAATAGAACCTATATGCACTGCAACATCCATTGCCAGCCCTTGGTCTGGAAAATCAGTAAATTTAGAAACCAAAATAAGATGCCCCGATGAACTAACCGGCAAAAACTCCGTAATTCCCTGAACTATTGATAACACTAAAACCTGCAACAAACTCATTTTATTCTCCCATATATTTGCCGTCTATTTGTTGACATCTCTTGCTGTTTATATCCAGCAACGACTGAGGACGAAAACGCACATTATTTAAGGATGCTCCCCAGTGCAAATGCGGGCCGGTTGCCCGACCGGTTTTACCAACCAAACCGATAATATCACCTTGTTTGACAATATCACCCTCTTTCACTTTACTTTCTTTAAGGTGTGCATAAATAGTCTGCAACCCCTGCCCGTGATCAATAATTACCATATTGCCGGTATAAAAATAATCTTTACCGCTCAATATAACCTCTCCATCACCCGAAGCCTTGACCGGAGTTCCTTCCGGTGCGGCAATATCTGCTCCGGTATGAGGGCTCTTTGGAATTCCGTTAAAAATTCTTTGATTGCCGAAACTTCCGCTGAGACGTCCCTCAACCGGCAGAATAAATCCTTTTTGCCAATAATTATTGTTAGCAAAATGTGTCAGCGAACGACCAACATCTTTTTGTTCACGCAAAATCTCTGCATCATGGCTTTTATCCGGGGTCACTTTTGATTGAGCAACTCCTTCTATACGTTGTATATCCCACTTTGTAGGCTCAATCTGCAATTCATAAAATGTCCCGGCATCTGTCAAAGGATAACTTCCGAGGGTAACTATTGCGGGAGCATCACGATGAAACGCCACCAAAGCCACACCATCTGATGTAAATTTATAATCTTTTGTATTTTTATGTTTATAATTACCGTCAGACAATTTATCCATCCCAACTCCGCTAAACAACGTCAGCGTTTTTGAGTTGATATCTTTGAGCAAAACCAATTCTCCCTGTTTCAGTTCTCCGCATATCTCAAGTGCATACACAGGGCGAATAAACAACAAACTACAAATTATCAAACAAGTCGCCTTGCAATTCATCTTTTTTCTCCATAGTCATAACTTTAACATTACCATCAGCAAAATCAATCTGTAACAATTTATTTTTAACTGCATCACCTTTACCATAAACAGTTTTGCCCGCCTGCGTTTTCACCCACGCAAAACCACGCTTCAAAACCGACTCAATTGAAACCGATTCTAATCTTGCTGCAAGCCCTGATAAATTTTCTTTTTTTCTCTCAACGATATTTGCAATATAAATAGGCTTAATATCACTTAGCGCTAATCTGTTTTCTTTCAATTCCAAACAATTCTTAAAAGCAATCTTCAGTCTTTCCACCCTTTCATCAAGTTTTTGCACATTATCGCTTAAGATTTGCTCTAAATTTGGGATTCCTCTAGCCAAACCATCCAAATAATTTTTCTTTTCCTCGCAAAGTCTGTGAACGGCATTTATCATTCTGCTTGTTTGTGTCATCAATTTGGCAACAATCTCACTCTTTACCGGCACGGTAAACTCCGCCGCTCCCGTAGGTGTCGGTGCCCGTAAATCCGCAGCATAATCAATCAACATCGTATCTGTTTCATGCCCAACAGCAGAAATTATCGGAATTTCCGAATTATAAACCGCTCTGACCACATTTTCTTCATTAAAACACCACAAATCTTCAAGACTTCCGCCGCCTCTTGCCACAATCAGCACATCAGGTCGAGGAATATCCCCATTTTCCGGCAAGGCATTAAAACCTTCTATTGCCGCACTTATCTGCGCCGCCGCACCTTCTCCCTGCACCAACGTCGGCCAAACAATAATCCGGCTCGGAAATCTGTCTCTCACTCTGTGGATAATATCTCTGATTACCGCTCCTGTAGGGCTTGTCACCACGCCAATAACCTGCGGCAAAAAAGGAATCTGTTTTTTATGCGAGGCATCAAACAGCCCCTCTTCTGCAAACTTTTTCTTTCTCTCTTCCAAAAGTTTCAACAAAGCACCGCTACCGGCAACTTCCATCTTTTCAATCACCAACTGATATGAGCTTTTCCCCGAAAAGGTAGTAATTCTTCCGGTAACCACAACTTCCAGACCGTCTTCAGGTTTAATCGGCAAAGATAAGGCCACACCTTTCCAACAAACAGCGGAAAGCACTGCATTTTCATCCTTCAAAGACATGTAATAGTGGCCGGAATCTGCCCTTTTGCAACCGGATATCTCGCCTCTAACCCTCACCGACTGAAAAGTAGTTTCCATCAGCTTTTTAATAACTGCCGAAATCTCAGTAACACTAAACTCTGGAATTTGCTCTATCATTTTTTATCCTTTACTGAATGTGGATTTTACAAAAAACGACTACCGACAGCAAGAAAAAAAATTTTTTTTCACAAGACAACGCTACATATTTTTTTTGCTTGAATACAACAAAATCTATGATAAATTAAGAAAAAGTTAAAATTAAAGAAAGACTATCATGACAAAAGTCGCAATATGGTGTCGTCACCAAGAAGATAACGTAATTGGTATTGGACCGAATATCCCTTGGCATATAAAGTCCGATTTTCAACGTTTCCGCCGCATTACCGAGGGACAAAATATTGTCGCCGGACAGACAACTTATGAGAGTTTTCCGGACCGAACCCTACCCAATCGCAATATATATGTTGTAACTTTGGATAAAAATTATGTTGTCAGCAACGAAAAGCACCATTTTGTAATCAATGACATCAACTTTTTTAAAGATTTTGAAGAAGATATTTATATTTCCGGCGGCGCTTCAATATACAAACTTTTTATGACCGGCGCTCCGAGTTTGATGCCCGACATTGTTGTTGATTGTGTTTATATGGGTGATTTAAATCCTAATCTAAAAGGTGAAAAAGTTACAATAACTGATTGTATTGATGTATTAAATAAAAAATACACTCAAGTTGCTCCGGATTTTGAACTCGATAATATCGTCACCAAAGTTTATATGCGCAAAGGTGAGTTTGTCGAGCAATCAGTTTTGAAAAGAATTATTTTAGAAATTACTAACTTTTAAATTAACAAAAAGGTAAAGTTATGAAACAGTATTTAGATTTGTTACAAGACATTATGGAAAACGGTCAGGACGGTGAAAACCGCACCGGAGAATGCGCCCGCAAAGTTTTTGGACGCCAAAAACGTTTTGATTTGCAAGAGGGTTTTCCTCTGGTTACTACCAAAAAGATGTTCCTGAAAGGAGTTATCTATGAGCTTCTTTGGTTTTTGCAGGGCAACACCAACATCAAATACCTCTTGGACAACAATGTCCATATTTGGGATGAGTGGGCCGATGAAAACGGTGATTTGGGGCCTGTTTATGGACACCAATGGCGCGACTGGAACTCTGACAACATCGACCAAGTTAAAGGTGTGATTGAGCGAATCAAAAAAGATCCAACCGATCGCAGACTGATTGTCAGTGCGTGGAATCCTTCGCAACTTGACCAAATGGCCTTGGCTCCCTGTCACTGTCTTTTCCAATTTGATGTAACTCCCGACGGCAAACTCAATTGCCAACTCTATCAGCGCAGCTGCGATATGTTTCTCGGTGTTCCTTTCAACATCGCTTCTTATGCCTTGCTCACCATGATGATTGCGCAAGTATGCGGCCTGAAAGCCGGAGAATTTGTCCACACTTATGGCAATGCGCATATTTATCACAATCACTTTGAGCAGGTCAAGGTGCAATTGACCAGAACACCATATCCTTTGCCACAGATGAAAATTAATCCATCTGTCAAAAATATTGATGATTTTAGGTTTGAAGATTTCGAACTTATCAATTATCAATGCCATCCGGCACTTAAAGGCGAAGTTGCTGTATAAGTGCATGTTTTTTAATCCCGCTCAGTTTTATATTGGGCGGGATTTTTGCCTTTTTTAACGGAGAATAAAATGAACGAAATTAAAACTTTTTTCCAAGAATATTGCCGCTGTGTTGACGGAGTGACTTCTGAACCAAGCCGCAGCGACGAGGTTTATATCCAACAAATGCAAAAATTGTCGAAATGGCTCAACGGCAGTTATTCCCGCATGGATACCGCTATGACCGGACTTGCCGGCGAAGTCGGAGAATGTTGCGATTTATGGAAAAAGCTAAAATTTCAGGGCAAAGATTTAAGCGAAGAAAACCGCCAAAAGCTTATTGATGAGTTAGGTGACGTATGTTGGTATTTGTCCCAGGCTTCAATGGCTCTTGGAATCGGCATTGAAGAAATAATCGCAAAAAATATGCAAAAAATCTGCGACCGCTATCCCAACGGCTTTTCTCCCGCACATACCAACAACAAATAATCATTGACAAAATATTCCTTTTCATAATAATTGGAAACAGAAACCAATTAAAAATCTAATTATTATGAAAAAAACACTTTTTTTAGCTGTTTTATTTGCATTGCTTTTTAGCAGTTGCGTCAAAACTGCAGTTGTAAGCACAAACGAAAAGCTTTGCGTTGTGAAATCTGTTGAACAAACCGATAACGGTTACCGCATAAGTCTTGAAAAAGATACCTTGTTCTACAAAAATAACCCCCGACTTTCAAAAGATCTTGTCGTTATTTTTGACAGTAAAAATTTGTCATTAACAAAATTATTTTACTATGACAAAAAATCCGAGAAATTCTATCCTTTGGAAAACAATCACAAAATCTATGAGGCGCAATCAATCGAAAGAAACGGCGACATCTACAACATTTATACGGAAAAAGGCAAAATTATCATGCACCAAAAGCCCGAATTCAAAAAAAACGGCATTTTCATAATGCCTGACAGCATACCGTATAATATATATGACCAAAAAAATTATCGTCGGCTTAATCGTATGATAAAAGCCAACAAAATCATGGAATATTTTCCTGATTAATCAAAAACGCCGCTCTTAATAAAAGCGGTGTTTTTTGTTGACAAAGTTCACTTTATAACATATCACTCGGATAACAAACGAATTTTTCTAACCAATTATTACACTTATGAAAAAAATCCTTTTTATTATTGCCTTTTTTGCCGCCATTATTCCGGCAAAGGCATCAGGTATAAAGTTTTATGAACCGTGGCGATTGGTTTTGGATAGCAATGAAAAAATATACACAGTCCAATATGTTATCCAAACTGACAGCGATTTTAGAGGAATAACCTTAGACGACACACTCATCTTCAATTCCGAGCCGAATTTTCGCTGCAATCAGGCAATCATCGTCAACACCCAAACCGGTCATTGTGACCAGTTATATCGCAACGAAGATATAACAACTCTACTTCTCTTTCTCGGAGGGTTATTTTTATTTGTATGGATACTAACCGTCTTTTTGGTAGTATTGATATGTAAAAAATAACTTTGACGCTGTTTCTTTATAAGAAGCAGCGTTTTTTATTGCCGGCTTTAATTTTTTCTTAACAATATTTATATAAAAGCAATAAATATCGGAGAAAATATATGGACCCTAAAATTTTAGCCGCCCTAATTCTTTTTATAACCTACGCTATCTTATTTTCTGAAATGATAAATCGTGCCATAGTTGCTATGCTTGGCGCATGCATAATGATTTTATGTGGCATCCTGACCCAAAACGCCGCTATAACGGGCATTGATTTCAACACCATATTTTTGCTTATCGGTATGATGATAATTGCCGGCATATCAGAAAAATCAGGCCTTTTTGAATATATTGCCGTATGCTGTGTAAAAAAAGTTAAAGCCAACCCTCGTTTGTTAATGATTGTTCTTGGCTGCCTGACCGCTCTGCTTTCAGCCTTATTAGACAATGTAACTACCGTTTTACTGATTGTTCCGATAACTTTTCAAATTACCAAACAACTAAAAATCACACCATATCCATATCTTTTGCTTGAAATATTTACTTCCAACATTGGCGGCACCGCAACCCTCATCGGCGATCCACCGAACATTCTTATCGGTTCGGCATTAAATTTGAGTTTTATGGACTTTGTCAAAGAACTAACTCCAATCGTTATAGTTGTTCTTTTCACCACCATCATAATTTTCGACCTATATTGGCACAACAAACTGCACGCCTCAGACAAAGATTGTCAATCAATAATGCGACTTGATGCTAAAAAAAGTATCAAAGACGGAAGATTAAGCATTTTATCAATCATTATATTGTTTACCGTCATTTCAGGATTTATTATTGCCGAACATTTACATCTCGAAAACGGCACGGTTGCTCTTTTCGGCGCAGCAATTTTATTGTTGATATATAGTTTTATGCACACACCGCAAGAACGCGAACACAAAATATCCGAAGCTTTTAACTTGGTAGATTGGACTACCATATTCTTTTTTGCCGGTTTATTCATCATTGTTCACGGGCTTGAAACAACCGGCCTGTTAAAAATTGTCGGCAACAAACTCTCTGATTTTTCACAAGGCAGCATCAACAAAATGAGCATGTTGATTCTGTGGTTCTCTGCCCTTTTATCTTCTGCCATCGACAACATTCCTTTTGTTGCCACCATGATTCCGATGTTAAAATCTGTTGAAGAAAGTTTGGGAGGAAGAGAAGCAATGATGCCTGTATGGTGGGCACTGTCGCTGGGTTCTTGTTTCGGCGGCAACGGCTCATTGATTGCAGCCTCTGCCAACGTGATTGTCGCCGGAATTGCCGCACGAGAAAATCATCCTATCAAATTCGGACGTTTTTTGTTTTGGTCAATACCGATAACTCTCATAAGCATTGTTATATCCAGTATTTTTCTATACATCCGATATTTTTAATATATTTTAACCAAAATTTAGTAAGCTTCGAATAAAAATATTTGGACACTATAAAAAAAGGAACAATAATGCAGTTGTTTGATTTTATACAAAACTTTTCCCAATATGATTCGGCAAAGATAGTTGCCGTATCAGTTTTTGCCATCTGCTATCTTGTCCTTTTTTCCGAAAAAGTAAATCGCGCTGTTGTTGCTCTTTTAGGTGCCGCTGTTTTGATTTTAACCGGTATCTTAACCCAAACATCCGCACTTGATGGAATAGATTTTAATACCCTGTCTTTGTTGATTGGTATGATGATTATCATCGGCACGTCAGAAAAATCTGGTTTATACGAATATATCTCAATTTGGGCAGTAAAAAAAGTAAAAGCCAATCCTCGAGGATTATTGATTGTTCTGGCAGTTGTTACTGCCGTATTTTCTGCCTTTTTAGACAACGTAACAACTGTTCTGCTCATTGCCCCAATCACCATCAAAATAACCAAACAATTACAGATAAATCCCTACCCTTATCTCATTTTGGAAATTTTTACTTCCAATATCGGCGGCACTGCAACCCTTATCGGAGATCCTCCAAACATTCTGATTGGCTCAGCATTGCATTTAAGTTTTATGGACTTTGTTAAAGAACTCACTCCTATTGTTGTGTCTTGCCTGCTTATTGTCATTTTTATTTTCGATTTATCATGGAAAAAAACACTCATAGCTACTACTGAAAATCGTTTAAAAATAATGCTCTTAAACGAAAAAGAAGTTATCCGCAAACCGAATTTGTTAAAAAAATCGCTTTTTGTACTTTTCATCGTCATTTTAGGATTTATTACCGCAGAAGAAACTCATCTTGCTAACGGTGTAATTGCACTTGCCGGTGCCGGACTAATTTTATTTCTATATACATTAGGAAAAAACCAAGATGTTCGTGACCAAAGAGTAGAAAAAATTTTTGCGGATATTGATTGGACGACCATATTCTTTTTCACCGGGCTGTTCGTAATTGTATATGGCCTCGAAGAAACAGGAATATTAAAACTTCTTGGCGAAAAATTTTTGGACATCACTAACAATAATCTGGAAAAAATAACCTTAATGACAATTTGGGTTTCGGCAATACTATCAAGCATTGTCGATAACATTCCTTTTGTTGCCACCATGATTCCTATGCTGAAATCTATGGAAGAAAGTATTGGTGGCAGAGAAATAATGATGCCGGCATGGTGGGCTCTCTCACTTGGCGCATGTTTTGGCGGCAACGGCACTATTATCGGTGCTTCTGCAAACGTTATAATCGCCGGAATTGCCGCCCGCGAAGGACATCCGATAAGATTTTTATCATTTATGAAGTGGTCAATCCCTATAATGATACTCACCATAGCCATATCAACAATTTGGCTAAAAATTCAATATTTCTAAAAAATTAACTTTTTATTTGCTATTTAAGATTATCATAGAATGAAATCTTATGAGGAAACAATGTTTAAACTTGCCACAACTACAATTGCTGCTTTGATGTTGCTTTGTGCAGAATCTCTTGCATATCCAAAGCATACATCAAGTATTGCCATTGATATTGACAGCGGAGAATTTATATCAAGCGAGTCGCCTGATACTGTCATGTATCCGGCATCTTTAACAAAAGTTATGACACTATATCTCACCTTTGAAGCCATCGAAAAAGGCAAACTCAAGCTGAGCACCCCCTTACAAGTATCTCGCTATGCCGCCGCACGTTCACCCTCAAAACTTGGCGTTGCCCCTGGACAAACCATCACTGTTGAAAATGCTGTTAAAGCCGTAATCGTAAAATCTGCAAACGATTGTGCAACCGTTTTGGCCGAAGCTCTAGCAAAAGATGAACGAGAATTTGCCAAATTGATGACCGCAAAAGCAAAAAAACTCGGTATGAAAAAAACCGTTTTCAAAAACGCCTCTGGCCTCAACAATTCCCAACAAGTTACAACCGCAAGAGATATGGCTGTTTTAGGTAGTGCAATATATCATCATTTTCCTCAATATTACAAACTCTTTTCTATGCGCACATTTACCTATAAGGGCAAAACAATATATACCCATAACCATATATTAAAAAGCTTCAAAGGAGCCGACGGCATGAAAACCGGTTATCTTGCTGTTGCCGGCTACAATATTATAACTTCGGCCAAACGTGACGGACACCGAATTTTGGCAGTAACAATGGGACACAAAAGCATCAAAGATCGTGATACTAAAGTTACGCAAATTATGGATAAAGGTTTGAAAAAAATTGCCCTTAATAAAAACAATGCCCAAACCACCCTGGCCAAACTTGAGATTCCGGCACCTCAACCTAAAACACAACCTCTGCAAATAAAAGGAACCGGCAATTGGGCAATTCAGATCGGCGCTTTCAGCAACTATGCCAAAGCCCGCAGTTATGCTGTCAATATCAAAAAACAATTGCCCGAAATCAAATCTTTTCCCGTCAACGTAGAAGCAGTAGAAAAAAATATGGCAGTTGTTTATCGTTCAAAAATTACAAATTTTACACAGAAAGATGCGCAAGATTTATGTAATCGTTTGAAAAAAGAAAATAAGTCGTGTATAGTTGTGAAACATGATAAAAATTCACAACTTACATTGGCAAAAAAATGAGTAAAGCACATATTATAACTATCAGCAACGAAAAAGGCGGCACAGGAAAATCTACAATTTCCATGCACTTGGCAATTTTGCTTATACAGGAAGGATTTAAGACTGCTGTCGTTGATATGGACGGACGTCAAGGTACATTATCCAACTATATCAAAAATCGCCACTCGTTTGGAATTCAAAATCATATCAACCTGATTGCCCCGCAGTTGGTTACCATAACCCCGCGCGAAAATCCGCTTGAATATCAAAATCACGTATCCGAAATTAAAATGGCAATTGACGAACTCTCAAAATCTTATGATGCTATAATCATTGATACTCCCGGCAACAAAAACTACCTTTTCGAGCTTGCTCACAAACTTGCGGACACTCTCATCACTCCTATCAGCGATAGTTTTATCGACCTAAATGTTCTGGCAACTATTGATGAAAACAATCCCCAAAAACAACAAGCCGGACAATATGCGCAATTTGTCTGGGAAATCAAAAAATATCTTGCGCAACAAGGAAAACCTCTGCTTAACTGGATTGTCGTCGGCAACAAAATTTCACCGTTTAACTCACGCAACAAAAACCTCTTTTTTGATCACTTACAAAAAATATCTAAAATGTATGGATTTAGAATTGCCGGCAATTTGCGTGACCGCACAATCTATAAAGAGATGTTTCCGCAAGGATTGACAGTTCTTGACCTCAACACCAAGAACCTAAAAAGTAAGATGACTATTTCTCATCTGGCCGCCAAGCAAGAAATTAAAAGTTTGGCAGAATTTATCTGTCCCGAGCGTTAGAAAGGACTTGTTATGAAAGAACTAAGTTTTTTAATGTTTCTAATTGCATTTACCGCCATTTTATGGGCATTTTGCAATAAAATTTTTAACCTCGATCAAAATAAAACTGTCTCGATTTTTCCATCAAAAGCAAAATTCAACTTAGTTTGGGGGTTTATATTTTATGCCACTTACGGCTTGATAATAGCCAAAACCTTATGGCTTAAAATTGGCTTTACCATCATAATTATCATGCTTGCATTATATTTATTATACATCTATCTACTAAAAAATTTTCTTAACAACAAAAACATTATTTTCACCAACACCATTACCAAAATTCTACTATGGAAAATCGCACGCCAAGAGCAAAAAGATAAAATTTATAAGCTTAAAAACTACAGCATTAGCCAAATATTGCATATTTTAGGTCTTCCATCATATGCTATAGAACAACTGGGATTGATAACAAAAAGAATAGAAGAGCTAAAAATTATCGCAGAAAAACAAGATATTAAACAAAGTTACCTAATTGAAATCATCAAAAAACTGGACAATCCGTCTTGACAAAAAGGGTAATTACTCTATAATACGCAGCAGAAAGTAATTATTCACTTAAAATATTATTCATTATGGACAGAGATAATCTTTATTTACCGGCAGGAATTTCAACCATACTGTCGGCTCTCGTTACGCTGCTAATTATTATGCAGTTAATTTCCGGATTTGCAGACCACTGCCCGCTAAGACTTATCATCATATGCGGGATAATTGCCGGTTTGCTTGCAATCTGCAATGCCATCATTACTTTTAGCGGGTATGGTGGAACTCTAACCTTCTTTCTGCCGCTTATTTTGCTAGCAGGAATGATTCTGGCACTGGTCATTACATCTTGGCAGACCAGCATCGTATTTCTGATATCTATGTGCCTTATCGGAATTGTCATTACCGTCATAAACGGCATAAATTACAATGATTTTATGCTATATTAACAACTAAAAAAAATCCTCGCCCAAAGCGAGGATTTTTTTTATGCCGAAATTGTCCGCAAATACTTTTCAGCTTCCAAAAATGCCTGACATCCCGAGCCGGCAGCCGTAATTGCCTGACGATAAACCGGATCTTTGACATCCCCTGCGGCAAATACGCCCTCAACACTTGTCCGACAGCTTCCCGAGGGAGTAACAATATAGCCGTCTTTATCCAGTTGCAGATAATTTCTGAATATATTCGTATTCGGCTGATGCCCGATTGCCACAAACAAACCGGCAACTTTCAGATTCTTAGTATTATCGGTTTTAAGATTTCTGATTTTAACACCGGTAACCGATTTGGGTTCATCATTTCCCAAAACATCACAAACCACACTATCCCATTCCACATTTATCTTGGGATTTTGAAAAACCCTGTTTTGCAAGGCCTTATCCGCGCGCAACTCATCACGGCGGTGAATTATGGTAACGGAATTTGCAATATTGGCAAGATAAAGCGCCTCCTCTGCCGCGGTATTGCCTCCTCCGACAACTGCCACATTTTGATTTCTAAAGAAAAATCCGTCGCAAGTTGCACAGCCGGAAACCCCAAAACCCAAAAACTTTTGCTCATTTGGCAAACCGAGCCATCGAGCCGAAGCACCCGTCGCAATAATAACACAATCAGCCACATAAGAGTTATGTTCGGAAATCATGGTAAAAGGCTTGTGCGAAAAATCAACTTCAGTAATAAAATCGTCCATAACCTCAACACCCAGATTCAATACTTGCTGCAACATCCGTTCCATAAGCTCCGGACCGGAAATTGGCTGCGGAAAACCTGGATAATTCTCAACATCCGTAGTAATTGTAAGTTGACCGCCTTTTTGCAAACCGGCAACCAACAATGTTTTCAACCCCGAACGTGCCGCATATATTGCCGCACTGTATCCGGCAGGTCCAGAGCCCAAAATAACCAGCTTATATTTATATTGTGCCATAACAAATCTCCTTAGAAAATAAGATACTATTTTCCGGCTCCATTTCAAGAACAAAACACATTTTTATAAAAGTTATTGACAGCAAGAAAAAAATGTGCAAAAAGACTATTCATTAAATATCTGCGCTCCTAGCTCAGCTGGATAGAGCAACAGCCTTCTAAGCTGTGGGTCGGGCGTTCGAATCGCCCGGAGCGCGCCACTTCAAACCCTAGAGAAATCTAGGGTTTTTCTTTACTTCAAACAATTTTCTTACCGATACACTGATATTCAAAACCCAGTGACACAGCCTTATTAGAATCAAGCATATTGCGAAAATCTAAAATTGTTTTGCGATTCATCAATTGAGCCACAACATCCAAATCGACTTCCGAAAATTCTTTCCACTCCGTCAAAACCACCAAAGCATCGGCATCCTTGACTGCTGCATAAACATCATCGGCATAACCGATTTTATCACCCAATATTTGGCAGGCATTTTTCATTGCTTTCGGGTCATAGGCAACGACATTAACGTGTTTTTTGAGCAACTCGGCCACAACATCCATCGCCGGACTTTCGCGGCAATCGTCTGTTCCGTTCTTAAAAGCCAACCCCCATACGGCAACCTTAGCATTTTCAACATCTTTTATTGCCGCACAAACTCTTTCTGCCATCTGTTGCTTGCGTTTATTATTACCGTTAATAGTTGTCTCTACCAACTCCATCGTTGAACCGACCAGATGCCCCATATAAGCCATAGCCATGGTATCTTTTGGAAAACAACTTCCGCCAAAACCTATACCGGCATTCAAAAACTTATTACCGATTCTCCCATCCATTCCCATACCTTTAGCAACTTCAGTAACATCAGCACCGGATTTTTCACAAAAATTAGCAATCTCGTTTATATAATGAATCTTCATTGCTAAAAATGCATTTGATGCATATTTAATTGTTTCACTTGAACGACGAGAAACAAACAGCATATTTGTTTTACCCTCAAAAGGTTTATAAAGTTCTTTTACAATATTTGCCGCTTTTTCTGAATTTGTACCGACAACAATTCTGTCAGGATTAAAGAAGTCATGCACTGCAAAGCCCTCGCGCAAAAATTCCGGCAACGAAATAACATCAAACCTTGCCGTCGGATTCTTATCCGCAATCAACTGTTCAATATTATCTCCCGTCCCCACCGGCACGGTAGATTTTGTAGCAACAACAGTATAATCTGTGAGATATTCCGCCAACTCCGTTGCCGCCGCATAAATATATTTCAAATCAGCTTCATGCGTAACCGGATGTGGAGGCGTTCCAACTGCAATCAATACAACATCCGCCCCCGCAACTGCTTTTCTCATATTGGTAGTAAAACTCACACGTCCGGCCGCAATATTTTTTGCAAACAACTCTTCCAAGCCATCCTCATAAATTGTTAATTTTCCGGCCTTCAAGTCATCAATCTTTTCTTTATTTTTATCGGTGCAGACAACTTCATTTCCAATTTCCGCAAAACCTACACCTGTAGGCAACCCCACATAACCGGTTCCGATAATTCCTATTTTCATTTTTCCACCCAATTAAATATTAGCTTTTACTCGTTTCAAAACAAGAAACACCTCTACGTCCTTCTCTACCACCAATCTGTAAATAATGCAACAATGGATTTATGTTCCTATCAGCAACATCTGGATAACGCCGCAAATAATCATTTCCGTCAAAAAGCGCACTTGGATTATATCCCTCTTTCCAACCATATTTATAATAATGCTCAACGGCACAAATATTCATATTCGCCACATCGGAATAATGTTGCAAATACCACTTTTCATCAAACAAAGTTGAATGCAAAATCATCAAAATATTCCGTTTTTCACGATACTGATCTTTTGGCAATGATTTTATTAATTTTTCAATTTTGAGCAAAAACAATTTTATCTTCCCATAAAATGTTATGTAGCTCTTAAAATTCCAATCCTCAATTCCGTATTTTTTAGCAATATACTTTCTGGCCTTAACAAGTTTTTCCGTATTCGTAATTCTTTTTTTATCATTAAAATCATTATATTCCAAAACAACTTTATCAATAAAAATCGGCTCATAAAATTTTATATACCGCAAAATTAAGTCATAATCTATAAACCTTTTCAAGTTTTCATCAAAATCGCCGCATTTTTCAACACACTCTCTATGATGAACCATTGTCCCCATATCAATATAATTTTGGTATAATAACAATTCTCTGTCAAACGATCTCCCTACAACCTCTCCTGAGTTAAGACGATGCATTTTAGCATAAAAAAACTTACTATCCGGATATTTTTTAATTGCATCAAGATAAGTCAAAATATAATCAGAAACCATTTCATTATCAGAATCAAGATAACCTATCCATGTCCCCTTGGCTAGCATCAATCCTTCATTTCTTGCCTTAGCGGCACCCTTATGGCGCAGCTTTTTATAAACAATTATTCCTGCCTCAATTTCCTTGAAATAACTTTCCTTTATCAATTTCTCCGTATCATCTGTTGAGCCGTCATCAACAACAATCAACTCACAGCCAGATATTTTTTGGCGAAGCAAAGAATCTATCGCCTTTTTAATGCAATAGCTTCTATTATATGTCGGCATAATTATACTTATAAAAACTTCACTCACGGTTGCTTTTCCTAACAAATGTTTTTTAACTCATTTTTTTACATAAACCGGAATCCTACATATTTTTATCATTTTTGCTCCTTTTGAAGTAATTTTATTTTGATAACAAAATCTTTTGCAGGCATTCCACAAAAAATAAAAGAAAAAACACCCATGCTTGGCCGGCGCAATTTCTTGCCCCAAAACCCCGAATACCCGCTCCATCACATGAGCCAAAGTTCCTTCTTTTACCCAGCCGTCGGTAATTGCAAAATCCCCGATCCGATATTTTAGCAAAGGCTTCAAACAAAACGCTCTGACCAAAAATATGGAACCGGCGACAAAAGACAACTCAGTCACCTGTTCTTTTCCCAATTTTAGCAAAACTTTATTTACTTCAGATAATAAATTTTCATAATTCTTTTTATTATTGGTAATGCAATATTTTGCCCCCAACATACAAACATTTTTGTGCTCGTCCAAAAATTGCAAACCGTCTGTCAGGCGATTTTTTGCACCCAACACACTATCCCATAAGATTTTTCCCCACAAAGCATTATTTATTCTACATCCGTTAAGCCGCGTCCAATTTTGGCTCTTTTTACCTTTGGTATGCAACTTCAAAATATATTCATAATCATCAATATTTATTCTATGCAAAAATTCTATAAACGGCCCGATATCATATCCCCTGTTCTCAACCACAAAAAATTGTACTTTAGGAAAATTTTTTCTGATTGCATCAACAATAAAAGCATCATCTTCCACCATTGAAACATACAAGTCATAATCAACCTCTCCCAAATTTCTTAAATATTTCAATATTTCACGAAGCTGAACTTTGTAATAAATATGAAGACAAACCGCCAATTTTTTCATGCAACTTACTTCCATCCAAAAATTTTATTAAGAAAAATCAAACCCGTCTTATTAATCGGCAATTTTGTATTTTTAACTGTTTCTGCAATATTTATATGTCCGTTTATCAAAGCATTCAAACACCTTTTTACGGCATAACTTGCACAAATTTTATCAAATATCCTAACATCTGATATCTGTTTTTTTCTATTTATATCCGAAAGTTTTTCCAAAGTCATGAGAATTGTATTCAAAATCGACAAATCACAAATCTTGGCACGCCCATAAGTTGTATAATTATCAAAAATCCTAATTTCATCCTGTTGCAAATCAATACCATTATATCCAAACCATATTTTATGAAACACCGCTCTCTCATTGCGGATAATCTTTTTCTTAATTTTAGATATCATATTGCTGTGAAAACGATATTTATACAGCACCTGCGGCAGATTTGCCAACTTACAATATTTACTAAATTCATAACATAACTGTCTGTCATTCAAACTGATAAGATCTTCATTATATCTTATCTTATATTTTTCCATAATCTCTCTTCTAAACATAATCGTAGGATGATGTATAGATGACTTAAACAACAAATATGCACATATTTCTTCATGCTTAGTAGGGTTTATGATAGACCTGAATCTGTTTATCTCGCCATACTTTTTATAAGCAGTCCCCAGCAAACCAACTTCCGGATGTTTCTCCATATATTCTAATTGTTTCAACAAACGATCATGATTCATAATTTCATCATGATTCATCAACGCCACAT